>JAIRRB010000104.1 GCA_031256195.1 Treponema sp. | reverse complement strand
TGGGGCAGAATCTCCATGATGCGGTTGGCAATGGAATTGATAAATTCATGGTCATGCGAGTTAAAGAGGATAACGCCGGGAAAGGCGGCAAGGCCGTCATTGAGGGCGGTAATCGCTTCAAGGTCAAGGTGGTTGGTCGGCTCGTCAAGGATTAACACATTCGCGCCGGACAGCATCATTTTGGCAAGCATACAGCGGACTTTTTCGCCGCCGGAAAGAACATTTACCGGCTTGAGCGCCTCATCGCCAGAAAAGAGCATACGGCCCAAAAAGCTGCGCACATAGGTATCGTCCTGGTCCGGCGAATATTGTTTGAGCCAGTCGGTTATCGAAAGGGTGGAACTGAAAAAGGCGGAATTTTCTTTGGGAAAGTAGGAAAAGGCCGTGGTCTGGCCCCAGGAACAATCGCCGCTTGCGGGCTTTTTTTCACCGGCGATAATGTCAAATAACGCTGATTTTGAGCTGTGCTCCGTTCCCACAAAGGCGATTTTGTCGCCCTTGTTCACCAGCAGTGAAAAGTCCTTTAACAGTTCCGTTCCTTCAAATGAAAAATTGAGTTTTTCCACCCGCAGTACATTGTTGCCGATTTCCCGGTCGGGCTTAAAACCGGCGTAGGGGAATTTGCGGCTGGTAACCGGCACATTGTCAAGGTCAAGTTTTTCCAGCACTTTTTTGCGGCTGGTTGCCTGGCGGCTCTTGCTGGCGTTTGAGGCAAAACGCTGGATAAATTCCCTGAGTTCTTTCGCCTTGTCCTCATTTTTTTTCTGCTGGTCGCGCGCCTGCCGCTGAAGTATCTGACTCATCTGATACCAAAAATCGTAGTTCCCCGAATAGGGGGTGATTTTGCCGTAATCTATATCGCAGACATGGGTACAAACCGTGTTAAGAAAATGGCGGTCGTGGGACACGACAATCAGCGTATTGGGAAAGTCAATAAGAAAATCTTCCAGCCAGGAAATTGATTCCAGGTCGAGTCCGTTGGTCGGCTCGTCCAAAAGCAGAATGTCGGGATTCCCGAACAGGGCCTGGGCCAGCAATACCCGCACCTTTTTGGTTTCATCCAGTTCGGCCATTAACCTGCCGTGGTCTTCCTCGTCCAAACCGAGGCCGGAAAGCAGCTGTCCCGCCTGCGCTTCCGCTTCCCAGCCGCCCAAATCGGCAAAATCCGCCTCAAGTTCGCTGGCCCTTATGCCGTCCGCTTCCGAAAAATCCTCCCGCGCGTAAATTGCCTCACGTTCCTTCTGTATTACATGGAGTTTGGGGAAGCCCATAATGACCGTTTCCAGCGCCGGATATTCCTCAAAGGCAAAGTGGTCCTGTTTAAGGACGGCAATACGCTGACCCTTCCCGACAGAGATTTCCCCCCTGTCATGCTCGGTTTCGCCGGAGAGGATTTTGAGGAAGGTTGATTTTCCCGCCCCGTTTGCGCCGATTATTCCGTAGCAGTTGCCGGGGGTAAATTTAAGGTTGACATCCTTGAAGAGCGTACGCTCTCCGTAACTGAGGCTCAGGTCGGTAACGGTTATCACTTATACTCCACGCGATTTGGTATTTTAAGCCAATGTACCAAAAATCGGCCTTTTGAACAAGGGGAAAAAACTACCCATAAACCACTTGCATTTTTTTTAGTTTGCCGGTATACTATTAATGAATGGAGGTTACCATGAAAAAGCTCATTGTTGCCGCTGTTTTTGCGGCTTTTTTGGTTATCGGGTCGCCGATTTTTGCCCAAGACAGTCAGAAAGACAAAGATTCCGAGTACTATTATAAAAATGTAAGTCTGGAGAAAATCTATCCCTACCGGAACGGCTATGTAGTCCAGTATCGCCGGGGCATTTCGATGGACAAAGTCTATCTGCCCATGTCATGGTTTTCAAGTTCCGCAGGCAAAGGGGAGATTGTTACCCTCCCCCAGGGAAAGGCATGGCCTTCACTGTCAGTATACTACAAAAACGGCGAATTTAGCCATGTCCGGCTTTATGTACACCATCTGCCTTCCCACCAAACCTGGGGAGTTATCCCCCAGAATGTTAATCTTGACTCCTCTTTTGAAAACATAGAAGACCTAAGACTCAAGTTTTAACTGTAGAACATTCATTGTGAGCGGGGCTCATTGCCCCGCTGTTCCCGCCCTGAAGACTCAATTTTACCTGTAGATTTAATCCGTTAAAACCCGGTATTTTCCTCCGTATACTCCGTGGTAATTTTTTTTCAGTACATTTCCATTATCTTCATCGGTAATATCTTTTTCCTTCGGGCATAATAATATAGTATTCATTTATTAAGAAATAAAATTTTCATATTATATTGCTCATCTTTAACCGGGAGTCTCAATTAAAAAATAAATCCTGAACCGATAAAAAGTTCAGGAGAAAATATGCAAAATTTATTAACACTTAATGAATTGTATACACAGTTTGCGGATGGTTTATTGACAAGAGAAGTATTTGAAGGGGCCATTTTCAGGGTAATTAAAAAAAATATGAACCGGCTTGGCCTGGCCAGATGGAACAGGGAAGAAAGAGATGATTTTATTTCATCGCTTTATCCGCGCATTAGCCGGGCAATTAACAAGTACCGGGAGATAGGTTCATCTTTTGAAACCTATATTCATACTTTGATTCGTTTGTCGGCAAAGGAGTATCGTGCAAATGCGGCCCGCAGTTATGCCAAAGAAACCGCCGCATGGATTACACAGATTCCCGATATGCATGTGGCCGAGAATGAAATAGAATACAATGAACATTGCAGGGATGAAAAATCGGTAAAACTGAAAAATCCCCGCCAGTTATTGATACTGCTGCTGAAATGCTGTAACCATGTTACCACGGATTTTCTGGAAAAGGTTTCACCCCAGCTGGATATGAGGCCGGAAACATTAACCGCCATGATTGACCGCTTAAAAAAACAGCGGGAAAAACGTACACTGGAAGCTTCCCTGATACGCGAGAGGGTAAGCAGCCAGCTCTATCGCTGTATTTTTTATCAAAAAGAACTGGAGACTCTGGCAGAAGACACTGTTACCGCCCAACGGTTAAGAAAACGGCTTGAACATGGCCGAATCAGGCTGAAAAAGATGCGGAGACGGCTGACGCGGGCGCATCTTGACCCTTCAAATCTGCAAATTGCAAAATTGCTTGGCCTTTCAAAAGGCACGATTGATTCGGTTCTTTATAACCTCAAGGTACAGGCCGCATCGTCGGCGGAAGCTGTTCAGGATCAAGCCGGATCGTATGACTGAATTGAAAATATCATTACTGCGAAATATAATAAGGCATGAGAATAAAACCGTTAATTATGGCCGCTTTGGCGCTTTTTACCGCGCAAGCAGCCGCTTTTTCGCAGGGTACAACTTTTCCGCGGCTTGAACCCGATCCAAAAGCGCTTGAATATTACCGCCTTGCCGAAGACGGCGGCTGTTCATGGGCGACTCTGGCGCAGATAAGCCTTTGGGCGTCCGGAGATACTTCCGCTTCCAATCTGGAAAAAATCATCGCCGCATCTGAAACAATAAAAAAATCTCCCGAACTTCCGGAAACAGACAAAGACAGGGCCGAGTATATACTGGGCTTTATGCATAAAAATATTATTAAATCGTATTCCCTCTATCAAACCAGAATAGATACCATGCTTTCCGGCGGCAGGTACAATTGTGTTTCTTCCGCAGTTCTCTACATGCTTCTCTGCGAGTCTCTGGGAATACATACAAGCGGAGTTATGACAAAAGATCACGCGCTCATAACGGTCCATTTGGGCGAACTCGATATTGATGTTGAAACGACCAACGCTCGCGGATTTGATCCGGGCAACCGGAAAGAATTCCACGATCAATTCGGCAAGCTGACGGGGTTTGCGTATGTTCCGGCGAAAAACTACCGTGACCGCCAGACAATTTCCCAAATCGAACTGGTCTCCCTGATTTTGAGTAACAGGATAGCCGATCACGAGCGGCAAAACCGGTTTACCGAAGCTGTTCCAATAGCAATTGACCGCGCCGCCCTTCTTATGGGTAACAATTTGAGCATTGTCTCAATGACAAAAACACCGGAAACAATTTTTACAGACTCGCGAAAAGACCTGATGGACAGGCTTTTTAATTTTGGATCCGCGCTTCTAAAAGCAGGCAAAGAGGAAGAATGTTTACGCTGGGCCGCCGCCGCTTCCCCTGTTTATCCCGATGAAGAACGCTGGCAGGAATTCATAATGGCGGCGGTGAATAATTATCAGGCGAAGTTAATACGGGCCGGCAAACTTGCGGATGCGAGAAAATTTATTGACGGGCAAAGGCCGGTTTTATCAGGGGTAAATTACGATAAACTTGATATTGTACTCATTGATTCCGAGCTGTTTGGCAGGGCGAATCAAATTCGCACAGCCGAGGACAGCGATGCCGTTATTGACGCTGTTAATCAAGCGCGTAACAGCGGAAAAATCCCCGAAAAGCGGGCTGTCGAAATAATTACGTTTGCCGTTCAAAAAACAGCCGCTTCCATCAGCGCGTCTCCCGCCAGAAACTGGCGCGCGGCAATTCAATACATGGAAACCATGCTTTCCCGTTTGGGCGCAAACCGTGAACTTGAGCAGGCTTTGAACACTTACCGGAGCAATCTGGTGGTGGATTACCACAACCGTTTTGCGGCAGAATGGAATAAAAAGAACTTTGACGAAGCCGGGCGCATTTTGAACGAAGGGCTTGCGGAATTCCCCGACAACCGTCAGTTGTTAGCGGACAAACAGACTGTTATACGTCAAGCACAATAGCAGGTTCAACTTTAGGGCGGAAAACTGTTTTTTCAAATCAGATTTTTCAAAGCTCCTGGTTGTCAAAAAAACACTGAATAGCCACAGAAGAAAAACCCTCGCTTTTAAGCGTATATCGCAGGGCGCGGCGGGCGGCGGCGGAACTGTCATCTTCGCCGCTTTTTTGCCTGAATTGCAACTTTTGCGCATAACGTTCCAAAAGCTGCTGCTCCGCCTCATCGTCAAGGGTTTCTTTCAGGGCCGCTTCCGCGTCGTCATGGTCAATGCCGCGGGAACAGAGTGCGGCAAACAGCCGCCGGGGACTCGAAGCCTGCCGGTTAATCCGCGAGCCCAGCCAGAGGCGGGCATAGCGTCGGTCATCCACAAGGCCCGCTTCGCCAAGCCGCGCAATAACGGTGTGGATACAGTCAGAATCATGGCCGCGTTTTGCCAATTTGCGGGAAAGGCCGAATATATTCTGTTCGGCGCGGGCAATTAAATGCAAGGCTGTTTTTTCCGCCCGCAGGCAGGCCAGCGCAAAAGGGTCTAATGCAGGGTCGTCAATACTATCGGATTCCACGCGCCGTAACTCTCTGTTTGATGGTCTGGCGGCCCGTTAATGGTACGGGTTATACATCCGTTAACGTTTGGAGAACTGGAAGCGCCGACGCGCCCCGCGCTGACCGTATTTTTTACGTTCAACCATACGGGAATCGCGGGTAAGGAAACCGTTGCTCCGCAGGCTCAGGTAATTGCCCTGATCCACCTGACACAAAGCGCGGGCAAGACCGTGACGGCAGGCGCCCGCCTGACCGTTGCTTCCGCCGCCATACACATTGATTATAACATCAAACTTGTTTTCGTTGTCCGTTACCATTAAGGGCTGGCGGACCATTACGGAATGTTCATCCTGGGGAAAATAGTGGCCCAGTTCCTTGTCATTTATCGAGATTTTGCCGCTTCCGGCACGAACATACACCCGTGCGACCGAAGTCTTCCTTCTGCCGGTGCCAATTCCAAGATTTTTTATCACCGTTCGCTCCTCTTATAAATCAATCGCCGCGGGATTTTGCGCAGCATGGGGATGTGCCGTCCCGGCGTAAATTTTGGCGTTTTTTGCCAATTTCCTGCCCAACGGACCCTTGGGAAGCATGCCTTTTATGGCATTTTCCAGGGGTTGTGTGGGGTGCCTGGCGATAACTTTCTCAAAATTACGGGCTTTTAAGCCGCCCGGATAGCCCGTATGATGATAATACATCTTTTGCTGGGCTTTTCTGCCGCTTACCGCGATTTTTTCGGCATTTACCACCACTACATAGTCCCCTATCTCCTGATGGGGCGCATAATTTGCCTTGGTTTTGCCCCGGACTATGGACGCAACCCTTGCCGCAACCCGGCCCAGAATCTTCCCTTCAGCGTCAATCAGGAACCATTTCCGCTCCACCGATGCGGGATTCATAAATACTGTCTTCATTGTTTCATTATGCCCCAAAAATAAAACAAAAGTCAACCATTATGGAGCGCCTGTGGAGGGCTTTTTTGCCCAAAAGTCAACAACCCTGCCCTCAAGGTGAACCATAGGTTCGGCGGGTATTAAGCCCCCCGCATACAATGTCTTTGCATAAATTAAGAAAGATAGTAGTATGGTATAATTAAGATAAAGGAGAAAAGAAATGAAAATCAAGTTCAAATTGAGCCTTATGATGATCGCCATAGTGACGGTCGTTGCGGGGGGGATTGCTGTACTATTACTGAGGGAAGCTTCCACTATAAGCACGGAACTGAGTATCCAGGGTCTTGAGTTTTTAGCCAAAGACCAGGCCACCTACCTGAAGGGCCGGGAAGACGGTTATATACGGGTATTGCATACATTGGCAAACATAATGGGTGATTATGAAGCCTATCCGCCGGAGAACCGGCGGCTCCGGTTTGACGATATGCTGCGGTCTACCATAAACGCGGAGGCCGCCATGTATCAGGTTTATACCGTTTGGAAGCCCAATGCTGTTGAGGGAATGGACTCCCGCTACATAGGACAAGTCGGCTCTACCGAGACCGGACAGTATGCCATAGCTTATATCAAAGAAAACGGACAGATATCAAGCCGGGCTACCGGCGATGTAGCGGATTCCATGTCATATTTTAACGGCCCAAACGGACGCAAAGACCGCGTAGAGGACCCCACCCCCAGAAATATTGACGGGAAAGATACCTGTATTATCAGGATGATGGTCCCCATCATCAATTCCCGTACCAATGAAATAGTGGGAGGCGTGGGTTGTCTTGTGCGTACTGATGTACTGCAGTCGCTATTGGAAGACACCATCAAACATAATGATGAAATTTCCCTGATGATGATGTATACAAATACCGGATTTATTCTTGCGCATTTTCTGCCCGATCGGGTCAGCAAGAAACTGCCCGATGTTGATTTTGAGTACGGCTCTTACACTCAATCAGTTTTTCAGACAATACAAAACGGACAGCCCTTCAAGTTCAGAATGTATGACCCTAATTTAAGGGAAAACACCAGTTTTGTTATACAGCCCTTCACCATTGGCACTTCAAATGTAAGCTGGTCGGTCGTTATCGGAACTATGGATACCCATGTATTGAAGGAAGTACGCGCTTTCACCAGAATTACGGTCATAATAGCAACGATAGCGATTTTGCTTACGGCGGTAATAATATTCATTGTTCTGTCTTACGTTACCAAACCAATTGTCAATGTAGCGAACAACCTCAAAGACATTGCCGAGGGTGAAGGCGATCTGACCCATACCATTGTTGTTCATTCCAAAGACGAAGTGGGCGACCTTGCCCTGTACTTCAACGAAACACTGGAGAAAATCAAAAACCTCGTTATAAACGTCAAGAAGGAGGCGGCTGTATTGTCTGAAATCGGCAATGATCTTGCCAGCAACATGACCGAGACAGCTGCGGCGGTTAACGAGATAACCGCCAACATCCAGAGTATCAAGGGCCGCATCATAAACCAGAGCGCCAGCGTCAGCGAAACCCACGCAACTATGGAACAAGTCGTTACCAATATCAACAAACTCAACGGCCATGTCGAAAAACAGAGTAACAGCGTATCACAGGCTTCATCCGCACTTGAAGAAATGGTAGCCAACATCAATTCGGTAACCCAAACACTGATCAATAACGCCGGTAATGTAAATACGTTAAAAGAATCTTCTGAGGTAGGCCGCGGCGGATTACAGGCAGTGGCGGCGGACATACAGGAAATCGCCCACGAATCCGAAGGCTTGATGGAGATTAACTCGGTAATGGAAAATATCGCCAGCCAGACGAATCTGCTTTCGATGAACGCAGCGATAGAAGCGGCTCATGCCGGAGAAGCGGGTAAGGGCTTCGCCGTAGTCGCCGCTGAAATCCGCAAACTGGCGGAAAGTTCCAGCGAACAGTCCAAGACCATCGGCAATGTTTTGAA
>JAIRRB010000089.1 GCA_031256195.1 Treponema sp. | reverse complement strand
TGTTGATCATTTCTTCCAGTTCACCGGTAAACGACCAGACTTTTAACTGCGCATAAACGCTCACGGGCAGAACCGCAAGAATAAAAACAAGCCATAGTTTTTTCATTTTTCTTCTCCTTTTAATATGTTGATTTATTGCTACATTATCTCTCACTTTTCTTTCATTTGCAAGCGCAAATGAAAAACTTTTTTGTCCTCCGTTACTTCTCCGTGACCTCCGTGGTGAATTCTTCTTCCTTGCCACTCCGCAGCCACCGCCCCCTGCCGGTTTGTGTTATAGAATACGGTTGTCCTGGGGGTGTCCGGGGGCTATAATCATTAAAATATGGATATTAATACCATAATTCAGGGTAATTGCATCGAAGAATTAGCGCAACTTCCCGATAATTCCGTAGACTTAATCTTTGCCGACCCCCCCTATAATATGCAGTTGGAGAACGTCCTTTACCGGCCAAACAATACCAAAGTTGACGGGGTGGATGATGAATGGGACAAATTCGCTTCTTTCGCGGAATATGACGCTTTTTGTACGGCCTGGCTTACCGAATGCAGGCGGATACTGAAAAATACCGGCACAATATGGGTAATCGGCAGTTATCACAATATTTTCCGTGTGGGCGCCATTATGCTGAATCTGGGATTTTGGATTTTGAATGATGTAACCTGGTACAAGAACAACCCCATGCCCAATTTTTTGGGCAGCCGTTTTACCAACGCTACCGAAACGCTGGTGTGGTGTTCAAAAGGCAAGGAGCATAAAAAATACACTTTTAACCATAAGTTAATGAAAAAATATAACGGCAATAAACAGATGACATCCGTCTGGCGGATTGGCCTGTGCATCGGGAAAGAGCGGCTCAAAGGCGCGGATGGGAAGAAGGCCCATTCAACCCAAAAACCGGAAGAACTGCTGAAAAGGGTGATTCTGTCCACAACCAAACAGGGTGATATTGTGCTTGACCCGTTTTTTGGAACCGGCACGACTGGCGCTGTCGCCAAAAAGTTAAAACGTCATTATATAGGCATAGAACAGGAACCCAAATACATAACACTTGCCCGGAACAGAATTGATAATGTGCAGGAATATTTTGAAGAAGCCGGGTGGGTAGAGGAATGAATAACCCCGCCGCAGAGTGCACGAGAACCTATGGTTCGAAACTACGGTACAGCGGGGTATTTAATTTAGAAGGCAAATCCCATGCCGAAGTAGGGCACAAACCCGGTACCAACAGTAAATTTATCAGTAATTTCATTGATACCGAAAGAAAGAGGAATCTTTAATCCGGGTTCAATAAAAAACTTGCCTGGATCACCTACGTCAATTTTCCAACCTATCTCAGGTGAAAAAGCAACGCCATTCATTGCGTCAGCGCCATTGACCACATTAAGTGAGGTATGGATATGAAAGCCTAATCCGGCTCCTGCAAAAAATGATTTCCAGATATAGTAACGGAAGGAAGCGCCTACCTCAACTTCGTTCCAGAAAAAGAACAATGAGTTCCAATACGCATTGACGCCGATAGACATTTTGTCAGTCAACATAAATTCATACCGCGCTCCGGCGCCGATAACGCTCACTTCGCCGGAAATCCAATGTCTGATGCCGGAACCACCTTCCTGCGCAAAGACCCCTCCTGCGATTACCACCGCAAGAACCAGAAAAAGAAACACCCCTTTTCTACTCATAAAAACTCCTTTGCGGCTTTTGAGCTGCCGCCAGCTTATAAAAAACCTCATACGAGGTTTTAACCAAAAATATAGCTGCCATAAAAATTATGTGAAAAAAACGGTCGCCGCCGCCATCGCGTGGTCGGTTGTTGGTTTCTTTCTCCTCTTTGTTACGCCGGTTTAAATTCTTTCTTAATTATCGTATCCCCGAAAAAGTTTGTCATGAGTAATCACGCACGGTTTTTAGGGGGGAATGTCGCAAAACCGTGCGTTAACGCACGGTTTTGGGGTTTTTATCGGCCTGACGGGGTTTTTGGGGGGATGTGCAATTTACAGGTAACAAAGAAATGAATTGCATGGTGTCCGTCACTTTTTGCGAATGAAACTGACACCTTCCCCGTAATCCGGGGCTGTCTCCGCCGCCTGCGCCGCCAGTGATTCGGCAAGGCCGCCGACCCGTTTGCCGCGCCCTGCCGGCGGCGTGGCCGTCAATTTTTGCCGGCGCGACGCGCGGTCTTCCAGGGCAAGCCGGGCGGCGGCGCGGACGGCTTTGGCCGCAGATTGGCCGATGCGGCAGCGCTCGGCAAGTTCGGCGGGGTCGGCGGCGGCGATATTTTCAATATTTTCGTAGGCTTTCATAATAGCCGCCGCCCTGCGTTTCCCGATGCCTTCCACCGACTCCAGCGCCGGAAAGAACAAATCTTTTGAACGCAGCCGCTGGTTAAGGCCGGTGGCAAAACGGTGAGTTTCATCGCGGACAAATTGCAGCGTTTTTAAGGCCTCGGAACGTCGGGACAGAATCAGCGGCTCGCGGGCATGGGGCAGCCACAATTCCTCATCGCGTTTGGCAAGACCCGCTACGCCGCAGTCCATGCCCAAATCATCCATCACCCCTTTGGCCGCGTTGACCTGGCCGATACCGCCGTCAATTAATACCAAATCGGGCAAATCGGCGCCTTCGCGGATAAGCCGGGAATAGCGACGCTGTACCGCTTCGCGCATTGCGGCAAAATCATCCACCATGCCAATGACGCTGCGGAGTTTGAAATAGCGGTAATTTTTTTTGTCGGGGATTCCGTTTTTGAAAGAAACCAGAGACGCTACCGGATGTTTGCCGTCAAGCTGGGCAATGTCAAAACCTTCGATTCGTTCCGGCCTGCGCGGTAATTGAAGGGCCTGGGCCAGTTCATCCAGAGCGGGACCGGCGCCCCGTTCTTTCAGCCGTTTGCGGATGTCCTCCAGCGCATTTTGGCGCGCCATGGCAAGAATCGCCGCATGATGTTTTTCTCCGGATTGCAGCAGTTCAGGTTCACCGCCGTATTGGCTTTTGAACCAGTTCATCAGTGAATCGTTACCTGCAACAGCGTCATCCATGACGGAGCCTGTTTCCGGCTGAAGGTAAATTTTGGGCGGCGGCGGGCGGGCGGGGTTGTAATAAGTGGTGATAAACAGTTCCAGCGATTCCCCTTCATCTGCGGCGGAACGGGTGCGGTACAGTTCCCTGCCGGTCATTTTGCCGCCCCGCATGGAAAAAACGGTAAATGTCGCCAGCACCCCTTCGGCGGCCCAGGCGATATAATCCCTGCTTTCGGGGTCAAAATCCACCACGGCGCTGTCTTCCCCGGCAAGGTCTTCAATCGCATGGATTGCGTTCCGTATCTGGGCGGCCCGCTCAAATTGCAGCGTCCTGGCCGCCTCGTGCATTTTTCCGGTAAGTTCCACAACAAGCGGCCCCGTTTCGCCGGACAGGAGCCGCTGCACCCGCTCAACATCACAGCGGTACTCCGCGGGGCTTATCCTGCCGCAGCAGGGCGCCATACAGCGCCCAATGTGGTAGTACATGCAGGGGTCTTGCCGTTTCCGCAGACTTGACCGTATGGTTTTGCATTTTCGCAGGGGAAACAGTTTGTCGATAAGTTCCAGCATGGCGTCCACATTTTGTACATTGGGAAACGGCCCGTAATACAGGCTCTGGTCTTCTATAATGCGGCGGGTGCGGAAAATGCGGGGGTATTCTTCGCTGGTTATGCGAATCACCGGATAGGTTTTGCCGTCTTTCAGGTTGATATTGTAGCGCGGCGAGTGCTGCTTAATCAGGGTATTTTCCAAAAGCAGGGCTTCATATTCGCTGGCGACAATAATGGTTTCGATAGTTTTGGCGCGGCGAACCAGAATGGCGGTTTTGACATCTTTTTCGCCGGAAAAATAGGAGCCCAGGCGGTCCCGCAGCGACTTTGCCTTGCCAATGTAGATAATCTGCCCTTCTTCATCCTTCCAGAGGTACACGCCCGGCAGGCGCGGGGCGTCATGGGCCGCCGCTTTGAGGCTGTCAAGGCGGCTGGCATCGTTTCCCCCCTGACTGTTCATATTAGGCCATTTTTTGCCGATAATAAATCTGAATTGATGAAAAGAAACGTATGCCTCATAGCGTTATTGTACCTCTTTTTTGCTGTTTCAGCCAGTCTGTACAGTATTGGGGAAAAAACCCTGCAATTTGGGGCTGACGCACTCTGGAAAATGGCGGATTA
>JAIRRB010000035.1 GCA_031256195.1 Treponema sp. | reverse complement strand
AATCGTAGAAACTGCTCAAAAGAGGGTTAAATCATTGAAAAATCGGTCATTTATACCGATGATCAGTTGCCTATTTTCAAAAACTGTTCAAAATATCGGAAAAGTGCTAGTCAAGAACCTCTGGTATTAAGGGCCATTTTTTTATGAATTCAAACGCATAATGTACACTTTGTTGCCAAAGTGAAGGAGAAAGAAATGGCGAACAAAATGTTGTGGTTGGGAATACTGCTAATGGCGCTGGTTTTCACCATACTGGTGGTTGGGTGTGATGAAGACTCAAATAAAACTCCGCATTGGATTGCGGTAAAACCTGGTGAATACCTGCCCATGACGGGAATATTGTCGGATAACAATACGAAGATATTCATAGAAGAAGATTTTCATAAAGCCAATCAGGTGACATTTATCAAGGAAGGCGCCGGCGGAGTATTGCTGAGCGGCGTATGGTATAGTGATGATAACGGTAAACAAAAATTGACCATTTCTGGCAATAACTGGACACTGGCATTTATGGATAGAGGCGGAACTGGTGATAAGGATCCAGTTATGCCGCCGCCGCAGGGGTCTGTGTCTCGTGCAATAGGGGATTACTATGACGCATATAAGGGTACACTGGAAGTTGAAGGCACAACGGTAATCTTCATTGTGACTCAATGGTGGGGAACTGAAGGTGATCATGGTGAAAGCGGGAAGAAAGAGCCTGATGAACCGTAATACGGCGTAAAAGATTTATTCGTGCTGAGGGGTATAATACCCCGCCGAACCTATGGTTCGAGCTCTGTTGCGGAAGACCTGACCGCTTTCAGCTGTCAGGCGGGTACAGGGCGTGTCAACTATTGTTGACGAACCCTGCGGTATGATACCCTCATCCAGTAAAACCCGAAAATACGGCAAACCAGTCAATTAGTCCAATAAATCATTTAAGGGAAAATCCAATGCTTTGGCGATTTTTACAATAACATCAATCGAAGGAATCACCCTCTTGCTTTCAATATAATATAAATGGCTATGTGAAATACCCAGCTCCTGTGCCAAATGGAGTAGCGAAAGTTTCTTTTCGAGCCTTTTTTGGCGAATTTTTTCTAAAATTTTTTCTGTTTCCTTCTCCATACCGCTTGACTCTAAAATTAGAGTGGGAATATACTAAAGACAACTCTAAATATAGAGTAATATTTTAATGACGAGGAGAAAACAAATGGTAAACAAAAGGTTCTGGCTGGGAATGCTGGTAATGACACTGGCATTCGGAATGATGGTTGTTGGGTGTGATGTTCCAACAGATGACAATGATGATGATAGTGGCAATAAAACCCCAAAAAACGCAATCGAACTTACTGCCAATGTCTGGAGCGATGGTACTGTTCCAGATGGCGGTGAGCAGTGGTTCAAATTCACTGCAAGCGCAAGTACGCAATATTTTCACGTCATTTTCGGAACGATGAATAATATGGATATACAACTTTATTCAAATTCCGGTAATGCGCTTGGTAATGCACTCCATTTGCGTAGTGGTAGAGGTGATAATTATGAATCTTTTTCGGTATCAAGCGGACAGGTGTATTATGTAAAGATAACACGAGGTACTGTATATCAGTACGATTCTTCCACGAGCGGTACATACCGAATAACGTTCAATTCCGTACAATTTACGCCCGGCACTTTTGACGTAGCGGTTAGTCTTTACACTGGAGTATGGGCAGATGGGAATATATTGGTTAACGGTGAGCAGTGGTTCAAGTTCACTGCAAACGCAAGTACACAATATTTTCATGTCATTTTCGGAACAATGGATAATATGGATATTCGACTTTATTCAAATTCCGGTGATGCGCTTGGTAATGCAAGCAACTTGCGCAGTGGTAGAGGTAATAATTACACACCTTTAATAGTAACGAACGGACAGGTCTACTATGTAAGGGTAACACAAGGTAGTGTATTTCAGTACGATTCTTCCACGAGCGGTACATACCAGATAGCGTTTAATAATTCCAGTACACCGCCTTCCGATGACTGGTAATTCTCTGGTTTAACAGGTTTTACGACATACATAAATATGTAACCACACTTGTCCGCCTGTTTGCCATAGCAGACGGCGGACAGTTTGTTTACAGGGAGAATGAGAAATAAGGAAGTTATATTAACCTATGTTTTTAGTTTTAAAACCGGGCCATTCAAGGCCGGATGGTATTACATTACCCCTTGTAGTAAGAAAAATCACCGCATTGGTATCAAGTACAAAACGGCTTTCATTCATCCCACTCATCCCGAATATTTCGCTGATAAGCCACACCATCACCATAAACGTTTGGAGAAAGAATTCCAAAATATTTCGAAATAGGCTTGCGGTCAGGGGCAGCGGTTCGGGGATTACTTCCGTACTTTGCCGGAGTAAAAGTAAGAATAACCGGCCCCGCCGGTACTTCGCGGGGTACGTCAAGGATCAACCGATGATTGGCGGGTATTTCTACGGTTTGAGTAACGCTCATGCGTCCCTCCGGTCCGCGTGATGAGCGGAATGGATTTAAGCGCCGCCATACGGCGTCACGGCATCATAAGGTAAATATAGCATGAAAATACACCACAAACAAGGAGCATTAAAATGCGGTTTTGCGGGGTGCGTATGGTGTCTCTTTTGAGTTTAACCGTCTATTTCATTTTTCCTTATATCACCTTTTATTCCTTCCATTGCTCTTATAAGATGTTCCTCTGTTATCCTGTCAAATTTTTTCAATACATTATCATCATAAATATTTTCATTTTCCATACAAAATAAACGAGCGACAGAAACCCCCAGATTATTTGATATTTTTGCAAGGAGGTCGGCGGATATAAACGTTAATCCCCTTTCGATTTTACTTAAGTGCTTAACCGATATGTCTATTTTTTCTGACAGTTGTTCCTGCGAAAAACGCTTTTCTTTTCGATAGCGTTTCAGATTTAACCCAAAAAGTGTCTTTATTTCCATACACCTTTAGTCTAAATGACTTGAAAAACACAAAAAACAGCCTAAAATGCCGAAAATATCAGAAAAAATACATAATATAATCATAATAGGTCTTAAAATGCTTGACAAAACACCATGAAAATGTAATAATACAAATTAAATGAACCTTATAGGATGATTTTTCAACAGTTCATGGAATTGAGTGAAAATCTAAAAGTATATGGCATTTTAGGCGTAAATTAATTTTGCGGCCCGCCTGACGGCGGTTTATTTGGATAAAATGGCTCGTATGAGCTGTTTAATTTTTTATACACTTTGTCGCCAAAGTGAAGGAGAAAACAAATGGTAAACAAAAGGTTCTGGTTGGGAATGCTGGTAATGACACTGGTATTCGGAATGATGGTTGTTGGGTGCGGTAATGAATGGGAAGAAGGTTATAAGGTGTCATATTATGGCATTTCTTCAAGTACCTACAGTATGCTTTTCATTTATTCAGGTAAAAGCGCTCTTGAATATGTAAAAAAGCAAGAGAGTACCAGTGTGGGGATGAGTTTTATAAATCAATCAATTGGTGATGTAAAAAATTCTATGCGAGCCAGAGGGTTTGGCTCGCAGGTTGACGACTTTATTGCCTCACTTGAAAGAAATGGTATGATAGCAATACGTTATGCGACTGACAATAATTCAATTCATTACGGTTCTTATGATTATGAATTTATGTTTGTGATCCACAAGGATTACGAATAATGGTTAAACTCTTAAAGACATAAAGTGAACCGCATAAAAATCCGCCTACTGTAACAACCCCGCCTTACCGGGTATACTGAAACGCGGCAAAACTTACCAGCCGGAAGGCTGGATGTAAGAGGAGGGTTCCATGAAGAGCCTGACAAAATGGGGAATTATCGCCGTTAAGGCGGTAATCATGTTAAGTTTGGCGGGCTGCGCCACATCAGTACCTATCAAGTCGGTAAGAATGCCTACCATAAGTGGAATGAACACCGTAAAGAGTCTGGGTATCAGGGATTTTGAAAATAAAAGCGGGGTTGGCGGCTCTCTGGGCGCGCAGCTTACGCAGCATCTGACAGATCGGGCGAAGTCAATGATTCCGGCTACCGGAAAATTTATTATCGTAGCCCCGGCCGATCCCAATGCGGACGGGGTTTTCTTCGGTGAGTTAAGGAGCGTCGCATCGGAAGAATCGCAGACTCCGCATGAAAGGACAGATAAAAACGGGAACACCATTGTTACCATCACCTATACACGCAAGGTCTCGGTGGCATTTGTGTACGGCGTTAGGAGTTCAAGGACCGGTATGGAACTCGGACAGGTTTCAAAACAGGGTTCAAGCAGCGACTCCAGTACGGAATCGTATGCCAATCTGGCTGATGCGCTGACACTTGCGAAAAAAATTGTTGATTCTCAAATGAGAAGCCTACAGCAGGATATTGTCCCGACGGTTGTCAGTACGAATCGCACATTGATGAATGAAACCTTAAAAGACAAAACGGTGAAGCAACTGATGAAGATGGCTCTGGCCATTGTCAAGAATGGCGAATATCAGGAGGCTATAAGGCAATACGATGAAATTGCCGAGAGATACGGCAGTGTTGCCGCCGGGGTAAATGCCGACATCCTCAGGCAGGCTATCGAAAGCGATGCCGCCGTCAGCGTCCAAATGGCCCAGATTGACAGTGAAAGAACCGGATTGGCTGTGAAGGCGGTAAAAAATGCAGCCGATGTGCTCAATTCAAAACTGCCCTCCGGCGCAGTTATCATGATTATGCAAACAAAATCTACTGAACGCTCCATGCTTAATGATGCGGTAGATCAGATAATCACATCCGTTGTTCAGGCGGGAAATTTAAAGGTAGTTGACCGTTCGAGTCAGGCTTTGATTAACGCTGAACAGGAATTCCAGTTGTCTGGAAACGTGGACGACAATTCAGCCGTTTCGATAGGCCATCAACTGGGCGCGCAATACGCGGTACTCTGCTGGATAAGCGGCGCAAGCAGCGCTCGCAAACTTAATATCAGGGTGCTGAATATAGAAACAGCGCACATTACCGATCAAGCTCATTTTGATATATAGCATGGGCGTAAACTCCCGTAGCGCCGCCCCCTGCTGGTATATGCGGTAACAGCCACCGGCTTGGCTTATAACCGGAAAAAACAGTATACTGTTCCACTGGAGGAATAATGCATCCGGCGATTGAGAATTTAAAGGCGCGGGGTTTTTTTCAGCAATGCACCAACACAGAGGGCCTTTCCCAACTGATGAACGAGGGGCCGGTTATATTTTACGAAGGCACTGACCCTACCGGCGGGAGTCTGCATATCGGCCACATGGTTCCCTATTTTGCCTTCCGGCATCTGAGGGATGCGGGTCATAAGGGAATTGCTCTGCTGGGCGGCGGTACTGCCCGGATTGGGGATCCTTCGGGAAAATCCGAAATGCGAAAAATGCTGAGTTATGAGCAACTGGATGCCAACACTGAGTCCATCCGAAATCAGCTTGACCGCTTTGTCAGCTTTGACGACACGAGCGCATGGACGGCAAATAATAAAGACTGGCTTGCCGGTCTTAACTATATCGACTTTTTGCGGGATATTGGCAGTCATTTTTCGGTGAACCGTATGCTGAGTTTTGAGGCATACAAAATGCGGATGGAAACCGGCCTTTCTTTTATTGAATTTAATTATCAACTTTTGCAAAGTTATGACTTTTTGGAACTGTACCGCCGCTGCGGATGCCGCCTGCAGATTGGCGGCGACGACCAGTGGGGCAACATTGTCGCCGGTGTGGAATTGATTCGCCGTGTTGAGGGGGCGGAAGTTTTCGGCATGACCTTCCCCCTGATCACTACCGCGGACGGCAAAAAAATGGGCAAGACCGAAAAAGGGGCGTTGTTCCTCGACCCGGCGCTAACCAGCGCTTACGACTTTTTTCAGTATTGGCGCAATGTGCAGGATGCGGACATACGCCGTTTTCTGCTGATGTTTACTTTTCTGCCTGTCGAAGAATGTGAAGCCCTGACCGTGCCGGACATAAACCCCAACAAGGCCAAGGAACGCCTTGCCTGGGAAGTAACCGCCCTGATTCATGGTAAAGATGAAGCGGACAGGGCCCTTGCCGGAGCGCAGGCCGCTTTTGGCGGCGGCGCTTCAGGCGGCGACAAATCCGCCATGCCCCAGGCCAAACTTCCCCGCGCCGCGTTTGAAGCCGGTTACCCTATTGTAGACCTGTTCTGTGATGCGGCGCTGGCCCCCAGTAAAAGCGAAGCCCGCCGCCTGGTTCAGCAGGGCGGGGCCTTTGTGTCTGCCGCCAATGGCGGCGCCAGCTCTGGTGGCGAACTTGCAGCAGTCGGCGATGTAGCGGCCCTTATCGGCGCAGACCGGCTTAACGCGGAAGGGGAATTGATTTTACGGGCAGGCAAAAAACGGTATTGTCTGGTGCAGACCTTTACTTAAAATTCAGGAAAGAGCGCAGTTTGTTCAGAACCTCGTTGAAATTCAGGGGTTTTCCGACATGGCCGTTCATGCCGGCATCCATGCACTTTGCAATGTCCTCCTGAAACACATTGGCGGTCATGGCAATTATCGGAATAGTTTTGGCTTTCGGTGTGTCCAGGGCCCGAATACACTGCGTTGCCTCATAACCGTTCATTTCGGGCATTTGTATATCCATGAAAATCAAATCATAGGCATCCGGCGCTTCATTGAATGCGCTCACCGCTTGTATCCCGTTTTCGGCATCAACTATTTCCAGGAGTGTCGGCTCAAACAAGGTTCTTACTATCTCGCGGTTTATTTCCACATCTTCGACCAGAAGAACACGGTATCCTGAAAAAATGCCGGTTATATCAGGCATTTCACTGACCGGACAATCGTTCGTCTCATTATGGGTATCAACGCCTTTTTTCACCTGTATCGTAAAGGTAAAAACGGAACCCTTTCCGGGATCGGAATTAATTTTAATTTTTCCGCCCATCATCCTGACAATGTTTTGGGAAATGGCAAGGCCCAATCCGGTACCTCCGTACCGGCGCGCCGTAACGGAATCAGCCTGTTGAAACGAGTTGAACAGGTGTTTTTGCTGTTCGGCGCTGATTCCGATTCCCGTGTCGCTTACCTCAATTATCAGGGTGCATAAGCCGTTTTCTTCTCCCAAAAACCGCGCGTCAAGGTTGATAGAGCCGTGTTCCGGCGTAAATTTAACCGCGTTTCCCAAAAGGTTGATAATGACCTGAGCCAGCCGCTGGTCATCGGTAATCAGGGTTGGGGGAATTGCTGTATCAATGTGTACCGTGAGTTTTTGCTGTTTTTCATCCACACGGAAGTTAATGACATCAATCACCCGCGCAATCATTCTCTCAAAATTAAATTCTACCGGCGAAAGTTCAAATTTGTTGGCGTCAATTTTTGACATATCAAGAATGTCGTTAATGACACCTAACAAATGCGTTGATGCGTCGGTTACCTTGTCAAAGCAGTAATCTTTGCGTTCAAGATCGGCGGCGGATTTTCCTATGGTTGTCATGCCGATAATGGCGTTAAGCGGCGTGCGTATTTCGTGGCTCATGTTGGCCAAAAACGCCGACTTGGCGCGGCTGGCGGCTTCTACCTCCGTCTGCTGTTTCGTCATCTGTTCCAGTTCGGTAATATCCTGTACCAGTTTCAGATACCCCATTATTTCGCCCTTTAAGTCCCTGAGTATCCGGACATCGGCCTGGCAGGACATGTTTCCCCGTGAAAAATAGGTCTGGCGCATACCGTTCTTTGCGCGCTCTATGCTGCAATTACCGGTATTGCAATGGGTTAATCCCCAATAGCTGCAATGTTTACCGATAACGTCTTTTCGTTGTACACCCAAATCATGCTCAAGCGTCGCGTTAATAAATGTCCAGTGCATATCCGTGTCGGTAACAGAAATAAAAACCGGTATAGCGTCAAGAATGGATTCATACCAGTGAGCCAATGCCTCAAATTTCTTTTTTTCCCTGTTTATGACGGCGGTATCTTCATAGACCATCTCGACATGCCCGTCCAATTCGCCTTTTTCATTGTACAAATAGGAAACAAGCACATGGTATTCATTGCCGAACTGTTTAAAATATGTTTCCCGGTAACCGTTTTTCAGCCTGGTAACGCCGCAGTTTTCAGTATTACAGATATTGGCTCCCCAGCGGCTGCACGGCGAGCCTATTATGTCTTCCCGTTTTACGTTCAGAAATTGCTCAACCGCTTTGTTGACAAAAGTCCACTCCATATTTTTATTGGTGACGGTAATGGGAGAGCTTACCGAGTCAAGTATGGATGTCAGCCAATGAATCTCTTTTCGATGCCGGTTTTTTTCTTCTTCCAGTGTTTTCGCAAGTTGGACCTTTGCGCGGTATAGCAACATCAGGGCCGCGATAGATAGTATCAGCAAAATGCCCATGAGGCCGGTAATATACGGCAGTATTGCGTTCATTATTGACTACTCCCGTCCAACTTAATATCTCACCAAATTTCCATAATAGATAAAAAATGAGCCTAATGACAAGTGCCGTTTACCGCGCTATACTGGAGAACATGGGTACCCATTTTATCAACCGTGAGTATGTTGAAAATCTGCTGGGAGAGGCAGGCTATGCCGGTGACGAAGCCGTCAGCCGCTCGCTGGACAAGGCGGAGCGTTTCCAGGGGCTTAATCACCGCGAAATTGCCGCCCTGCTGGTTAATAAAAACCCCGATCACCTTGCACGGATTTTTAATATAGCCGGTGAGATAAAGCGGCATATCTACGGTAACCGGATTGTCATGTTCGCCCCGTTATACGTCAGCGATTATTGCGTGAACCGCTGCGCCTATTGCAGTTTTAACTGTGGACATGGTTTTGGCCGCCGTAAACTGACGATGGACGAACTGCGGGAAGAGGTCAAAATACTCGAAAAAATGGGGCATAAGCGGCTTGCGCTTGAGGCCGGTGAATCAGAGAAGGAGTGCCCTATCGGCTACATCCTTGACTGCATTCAAACCATTTACGGTATGAAATTTGAAAATGGCGAAATTCGCCGTGTTAATGTAAATATTGCCGCAACAACAACCGAAAACTACCGCAAGTTACATGAGGCGGGTATCGGCACTTATATTCTCTTTCAGGAAACATACCATGAGCCAACGTATGACCGTGTTCATCTTGCCGGGCCGAAAAAGGACTTTGCCTGGCATCTGACCGCCTTTGACCGCGCCCAGGAAGCGGGAATTGACGATGTTGGCGGCGGCGTTTTGTTTGGTCTGGCCGACCCCTATTTTGAAGTTTTGGGCCTGATGATTCATAACGAGCATCTGGAAGAAAAATACCATGTCGGCTTTCATACCATTTCCGTTCCCCGTCTTTGTCCGGCGGCAGGAATGAATATTGCCGATTTTCCCCATCTGGTAGATGATGCAACTTTTGCGAAACTCGTCGCCATTATCCGTATCGCCGTTCCCTTTACCGGAATGATTCTTTCAACCAGAGAAAGTCATGAAATGCGGAAAAAACTGCTGCAACTGGGAATATCGCAGGTCAGCGCCGGTTCCAGTACCGAGGTCGGCGGTTATGCGAAACGAGAGTGCAATGAAACGGCAAATCCCCAGTTTTTTGTCAACGATGACCGCAGCGCCCTTGAGATTGTTTCTGAATTAATGGACGACGGTTACCTGCCCAGTTTTTGTACGGCCTGTTACCGCAGCGGCAGAACCGGTGACCGATTTATGTCTCTGGCAAAATCGGGCCAGATTGGAAACGTCTGCCTTCCCAACGCCCTGATGACCCTGAGCGAATATTCCATGGATTACGGCGATGACGCTTTCAGGGAAAAATCCACCGCCGCCATTGAAAAAGAAATCCCCCATATTGCCAATGAAGAAGTACGCATGAAGACTGTTGAGAATGTAGAAAAGATACGCTGCGGCAGCGGGAGAGATTTTTTTGTGTAAGGGGGGTGTCTGTCACCGACAGCGAGCTAGATGTTTAACAGGAATGAATCCATCAACGTTATATAATGAGGTTTCTTATGAATAGTAAACGGGGACTTATTGTTTGTATTTTCGTATTATGTTCTTGTGTAATATTTGCTAAAGAATTTCCATGTATTAAGTATGTTAACTCAAAAGATGGGTTAAATAAAAGAGGATCGCCGTCTGTTTCAAGTGAAAAGATTGGTACTCTTTTACATGGTACAAGAGTTTATGTGTCTGAAAAGAGCGATAGCAAGGTAACAATTGATGGAATAACAGATTATTGGTATAGATGTAGCCGCAATGGATGGTTTTGGGTTTTTGGAGGTTATTTATCAGCCACAATGCCCGATGATACTGAGCCAGTTCTTGGGTACTGGAATACTGACCGAGAGGTAAGGGATTATTGGGATTTTGAGCCCGATCATATTGTGAGTACTGGCAGAAAAGAAGCAGGCCATGCTCGGAGAGGCACTTGGACATTATCTGGAAATAAACTCACCATTATATTTCAACCATGGGAACATAATTTAGAAAAAGGTGAAACTCTGGAGATTATACTAACAATAATTAATCGTGACAGGATTGTATTGAATTTTGCTGATGGCAGAAAAGAAACTTTGGATATGAACAATAATCTTTATTAGCGCGAAGTGTCAGAAAAATAAAAAAGCGTTTCAGAATGAGGCTGTTGAT
The DNA here is from genome assembly GCA_031256195.1 of Treponema sp. GTDB lineage: Bacteria > Spirochaetota > Spirochaetia > Treponematales > Breznakiellaceae > WQXQ01. Next base: position 21,581 of record JAIRRB010000035.1, on the reverse strand, counting down.
TGTGGCGGGGTATGTATTACCTGTTAATCCGCAGCCAATCCGCCAGGCGGCGTTCTAACTGGTGAATCCCTTCATTGTCCGGCTGGCGGGCGCGGTCGTGAAGGTAGGGGAGTATGACCCGTTCTTTCAGGGACATCCAGTTAACGGGAAGCACATGGGCGGGTGAAAGAAATTCCGCCGGGGGCATATGACCCAGCAGGCCCTGATAAAACTGGGGGAAGACCTGCTCGGTAACCGGACGCATGGCGGAAAAGCCCCCGCTGATGCCAAAGGATGTTTCAGACATCCGGTTTTGCCGGCTTATTTCAAGAAGATTGCGCTGGGTGTTCGCGCTGAAAAACCAGCGGAGAAAAGCCTCGGCGGCTTTGGGCGCTTTGCCTTTTTTAGCCAGGCCAAGATAGACCGTTCTTTCGGTAAGCGGTATAACATCCTGCTCGGCAAGCCAGCGAAAATCGAGTTTGTTCTGCTGGTCTTCCACCAGAGTAAAAAAATTGTCGCTGTCCATGCAGGTAAACAATATCCGTCCCGAAAGGGCAAGCGTCGCCGGAGGATTGTAAAAATATTTGAAGGTAAAATCATCCACCGCCTGAATATTGGTATTGGCTTCGCATACCCAGTCGTAAGCAAAGCTCATCGCCCGGTCAAGAGCCGGAGAATCCCAGGCAATGGGGTCAGCCTCCCTGAATGAAGTATGGTACAGCGCCGCCATGCTAAACAGAAAATTATCATCCCATGAAGGAGAAAAACCCATTTTGGCATATACGCCGCCGATTTCGGCGTTAAAATCTTTCCCCAGCTTTTTCATCTCGTTAAAACCGATGGTAAAAGGATTGGAAAGCTGTTCCCCCTTGTCGCGGGCAAAAATCGCCATCGGGGCATTAAATGCTACCGGCAGCAGGTATTGTTTTCCTTCGATATTTCCCAGGGACAGAAGCCGCGGATAAAAGTCATTTTGAAAAAAGGCGTTTTTTTTATACAGACTGTCCAGCGGCCTGAAAAAAACCCGCACCGAAACGCCTTTTAGCCAGCTCCCCACAACAATGTCAGGGCTGGCGCCGCTTTCCTTCAGTTTTTGAGCGGGAAAGTCATAATAATGGGTTTCAATTTTGTATTGATTCTGCTCCGCATTAAAATATTCGCCATAAAAAGCGAATTCAGGCCGGTCCGACCAGAGTATAGCGGTTTTGTCGCTGCCGAAAGAACAGGAAACGGCGCTCAGCGCCGCCCATGCCAGCAACAGGGGTAAAATTGACCGTTGTGTACAAATCATCCTCATTTTATCCTTCATTACTTGTCAATCTGCCCAAAAACCATTATAGTAAAAATGGAAGTGTTTGTAAATTGTGTCTGTTGAGGAGGCATTTTGGACCAGATAAAAGATGCTCAAGTTATGCGCCTGATTGAACGTGTTGGCGAGCATTACAAAACTAATATATCAAACCGCTATATTCGGCCTGCCCTGTTGCAGCTGCCGCTGGACAAGACAACCTGGGATAACGTCGAAAATTTGACTGAAAAATTTGAGCAGCACCGCTACGAGGGGTTTCACCTTGATGAAATGTACCGTCAAATTGCCGCCACCGCGCGGTTTATTGTCGCTACCCGCCGTGATGTCGCCCCTTCCCTCCGGCGCTTGAGCGACGGAGGTGCAAGCGGTCCGGATAAGGTGCTGCGGGACATGGCGGTGAACGCTTTTTCCGCCAATCTTGAACTTTTTGCCAACCTGGTTTCTGAATTGTACAACAGAGTAAAAGATATTGACGCAATAAACGCAAAAAACAAACGCCCCTTTTACGAGCAAGCGCCGGAATTTAGCGATCTTGATGATCTAATTTTAAACAGATAATTGAGAATCATACACTTTTAGATTTTTCACCACGGAGTTATACGGAGCAATAACAGGGGGTATTCCTCCGTGGTTAAAATTCTTTAGCGTTTCAGCTGGTCAAGCGCTTCATCGGCGAGTTTTACCACCGCCGGGGGCCAGTTGGAAGCGCCAACGGCGCTGAGGGCTGACCGGCTTTGAGCGAGACCTAATTGACCAAGAGCGGGAATGACCGCCCGAACCAACTGTTCGTCTTCCTGATCGATATTGTTGCGTAATCGTTTGTTGTTTAAATCCACCAGTAACTTTGACAGGCGTTTGGAAGATTCTTCGGTTCCCTGAGAAGCGAGCGTTGCAATAGCGGAAAATTTTTCATCTAAACCGCCCTGGGTACAACTCCGTTCCAAAAGCTGGTATATCGCCTGATTATCGCTTTTGTACCGGTTGATCATGTTAATTGCCAGCTTCCTCATTTCCGCAAGGGTTATCTTTATTTCTTCGTTCCTGTTATTGCTTCTCCAGCCCTGGTTAAGCGCTTCTACCGCGATTTCCACTTTCTTTTTGTTGTCTATCGCGGCTGCTTCAGTATTTTTCAAAGCGGCGAATTTGGCATAATGGTTGTATGACGATTTTTTGACAACATCCATCATATAGGATGAAGGGTCCTGGGCAATGATGGCAAGCGATTTTGTCGCCTGTTCCCGGACAATGGGAGCATACCAGCCTATTGACGCAAAAAATACCGGGAGATAACCGGATGGATCCTGATACCGTTCCAGCGCGATAATCGCGCCATTGGCAATCCTTTCCCCATAAAGGCGGTTGGGCGTTGGTTTGACATTCATGCTTTCCAGGACGCGGATTATCTGGGGAATATAGGCCGGGGCGGGGATATTGCCCAACGCCATCATGGCCTCGGCTCTTGCCATCGCCGCTTCAAATCTATTGGCGACCTGCCACAGGTCCGAAGCAGCCGGGGCATGTTTTCCCGCTCCAAGCTGGGCCGCGAGGATTATTGCCTGCTCATCAGCGGCTTTCTTCTCGTTGTCGTCCTTGATGTTGCTGTATTCGGCAACCAGTTTACGCAATGCCTTTGTGTAAAATTCATTCGCGTCTGACGGCTGCGTCTTGGCCATATCCTGAAGAATAACCAGTTGGCTTGCATAGCTCAGTGCGGCATTGTAGTGAATCTCATATACAGCCACGTCCTGATCAGCCGCAAAACCCGAAACTGCCGCCGTAATCATCAACAAAAAAATAAGGTGTTTTTTCATCTTTAATACTCCTTTTCTGGTGTACCGTGTTTATAGGGAATATTGTATCATTTCAGCGTGAATGTATCAAGACGAAAAAGTGTATTTTTAAGGTCAAAAATCACTTAATTAAGGGGATGGCCGCTTCCTGTTTCCCCGGGATTTTGCACGCTATCACTCCACCTTGAACCGTGAAACCTCATTTATTAAGGTATTAATACCTTTATGGTTTTTACCCTCTTTAATTACCTCATTGCTGCCTTCGAGCATTTCAAGCGAGCCGTTTTTTACCTGCCGGGTTATTTCACCTAACTGACCGATGGCCTCAAGAATTTGCCTGCTCCCCTGACTCTGTTCCTCCATGGCATTGCGAATGTTTTCCTCCTGTTCTGCAACGGTTCTGACAGCGCCGTCAATCGCCCCAAATTTGTTCATTTAAAGTGATCGGTTCCATAGTTGCGTTAGTCTCGGTAACACTGGCGCTCTGATTAATCACTTTGCCGTTAATGCTTTGGATAGCCGAGTCGATATTGTTTACGGCGGAGGATGTTTCTGTCATGTGGGAAGTAAGTTCTTTTCCGATGCCTGACAGTGTATTTGCCTGTTGTTTGATGATAATAATCAGCTTTTTTATTTTATCAAGCATAAGATTAAAGTAATGAGACAGCGCCGAAATTTCATCTAGAGATATTTCGAAACATCCTTTTTCTCCTTTTATAATTATACCAATTATTGGGGGGGGGGGGGGGGTGAATTTCAAGATGCAAAATACTTTTTTCGATTTTCTTCTTGTATTATAAATATTATTGCCAACCAGGTAATTTTATATAAACCACTTTGTTTCATTTCCAAAATATTTTTTACCATATTTTATTCTTTCTTTTAATCCGGAAAAGTGTATTTCCAGTTTATTTCCGCTGCCATCCATAATATATAATGAATCTCCTTCTGTTTTATTTTCCTGCCATTCTTTTATTTCATTTTCTTTTATTTTTTCCACAAAATTTTTATAATGTCTTTTGGATACATTAAAACATATATGGGAATAATTTTCCGATAATACATAATTTTCTTTCTGATCAGCTATCCATATTTTACCGGCTAAAAAATAGGCGCTTCTGTTTGATTTCATTACCGGTTTTAATTTCAATATATTTTTATAAAACAAAAATGCAGTATCTATGTTTTTTACAGAAATGGTAATATGATTTATTCCGTTTATCATTATTTCCTCTCATGGTGATTATCTTCCGCTTTTGGGCTGATTTTGTCAAAGGACGAAAAGGGCGGTTTTTGGGAAGCGGATTTGAGCGAATTATGGGTATTAACCTCTTTCTATGTTATGGTATATAATCACCCTATGGGGGATTTATCTGCCGGTATACGGCAGCTTTTTTATAACTTGGGTTTTTTTGCCCGGACGCTCAAGGCGATAGGTTCTTTTGCCAGGCGCTGGCATATTTCAGCGCGGATTCTGGTGATGCAGATTCTGTTTACCTTTGTGCAGGCAATGGGTATCTCCAGCCTGCTTGCCCTGGGAATCGGGGCGGCGGTTAATGTTATCGGCCTTCCTTACCTGGAGCGGATTTCCCAGCAGCAGCTTATTTATTCCCTGCTGATTATTATTATAACCAGAGAACTGGGGCCGCTGTTGACGGCGTTCATTGTCAGCGCCCGCTCGGCCACCGCCATTGCCACCGAAATCGCCGGTATGGTTATTGGCCATGAGATAGAAGCGTATATATCCGTAGGTGTAGACCCCATTGAACATTTGGCCGTCCCCCGCTTCCTCGGCGTAACCATATCCCTGGTACTGTTGAACATCTATTTTTCCATATTTGGGCTGGCCGGTTCCTATGCGGTTGCGCGGATATTTAACGCCCTGCCTGCCGACTATTATTTCAGTAATTTGCTGGAGAATTTAACAGTTCTGGATATATTTATTTCGACCATCAAGAGCGCCGCTTTTGGGATTATTATTTCCATTGGGGCCATAACCGAGGGGCTGAATGTGGAACGGGCCAGAACTGAGGTTCCCATTGCGGGATTACGGGCGGTCAGCAATGCCTTTGCCGGATGTATAGTGGTGGATATTATCCTTATAACCATGTATTATGTAGCATTGGCGTAACAGTACGAGAGGCTGTAGTGTCGTGTATCGTTGAAATGAAGGATATCTCTTTTTCGGCGCAGAACAGAAGGCTGGTTCGCAGTCTTTCATTCCATTTTGAGGAGGGAAAGACCACTGCCCTGATAGGGCCCTCCGGCAGCGGTAAAAGTACGGTGCTGAAACTTGCCGCCGGGCTTGTTACCCCCAATGAAGGCGAGGTGTTGTTCAGAGGCAGGAACATTGCCCGTATGGGCCGGCAGGAGAACCTTATGTTCAGGCGGGAAGCCGCGGTAGTTTTTCAGGATTCCGCATTGTGGGAAAATCAGAATCTTTTTCAGACTCTGGAACTTCCCCTGCGTGTACATTTTCCGGCAATGTCCAAAGCCGAACGGGAAAGAAGGATTGAATCGGTGGTGACTGAAGTGGGTTACAAAAAAGACCTGGGTATACGGCCTGCTCTCCTGTCCATGGGAGAACAGAAACTCCTTGCTTTTGCCCGCGCCATGATGTGCCGCCCTCAACTGCTGTATCTGGACGAATGGACCGAATCTCTGGATCAAGGCGCCGCGCAGCGCTTGGTTAACATGGTCAAAAATTTGAAAAACAGAGGCGCTTCGGTAATTTTTGTCAGTCATGATATACAGATAATCCGTGATCTGGCTGACATTGTGGTTATGATTTTGGAGGGACAGATATTCCTCAGGCTGACCAAAGAACAAATTGACGGCGATGATGACCTTGGCCGCTATATTGAAAAGGGAATGGCTACATGAAATTATCCATTCGTTTTGCCGATCAGATTGTGGGGGGCTTCATTATATTGGCCATGGTCGTATTGGTTTTTGTCATATTCATGCTGGGATCAAATCAACGCTGGTTTTCCCGCGACTATCATTTCAGAACTTATTTTCCGACGGCAGCGGGCCTGAACAAGAATATGCCGATCCAGTACAAGGGCTTTACCATTGGCCGCGTCAAATCGTTTGATTTGGTGGGGGATCAGGTTGAAGTGCGTTTTACCATTTTTGACACCTATATTGACCGGGTTAAAAAAGGGTCTCTGGTTGACATTATCGTCAGCCCTATCAGCAGCCTGGGGGGGAATCAATTTATATTTTTTCCGGGTTCGGGAACAGAACTTATCTCCGAAGGCGAGGTTATTCCCACAGTCAATTCAATCGAAGGAAAACAACTGCTGGCGCTGGGGCTTGCGGTGCGTCCTGACCCTGAGGACAGTATTATGAACAACGCCGGCGCTATATTGGCTTCCTTAAATGCCCTGCTTACGGATATGCAGGAGGCTTTTGAAGGAACTGAACGGACCAGTCTGGGGCGGACTATGGGGGGACTGGAGCAGATGGCCAACAAGATACCTGCCAATATTGAAGACAGTCTTAACGGGATTATGGTACAGATTGAACCTATCCTGGTGAATGCCCAGGGATTTTCCGAAAAACTTGCCAATCCTGACGGCTCAATAGCTGCAATTCTCGATTCCGAAGGCAATGTGTACCAGGATTTGGTTAAATCGCTTGACGCTTTTGCCGGTATTTTACAGAATTTGGATAAAACTTCTGAATTTATTCCGGCCCAGCTTCCCCAGCTTGCGGCAATGGTTGCGGAATTGCGTGTGGTTATCGCAACTATACAGGATGCGGCTGTCGCCGTTACCAACAATCCCTTGCTCAGGGGGGGGGTGCCCACGCAGAATGAAGCGCATACCGGCGGCTCCGCTGTCAGGGATATGGAATTTTAACGGGAGATGGCATGAAAACAACGATTTTATGGGCGCTGCTCTTTATTTCCGCCTGTTCTTCGCAGCCCAAAAAGTCCGGTGATACGTATAATCTGCGCAAGCAGGCGGAATCGCAGCTTGAACTGGGCAACAAACAGGCGGATAGGGGCAGTCTTGAGACCGCCCTGGTACTGCTTAATGAAGCAGTGCGGCTTGCCATTGCCGCCGATGATTCGGGCCTGCGGGTTCGTACCAGACTTTCCCAGAGCAATGTGCTTTTCTCGCTGGGCCGCAGGGAGGAAGCCGTAGCAGGCTGGAATGAGGCCCTGACCGAGGCGGAACGGGCGAAAAACGCTGAATGGGCCGCATTGAGCCGTGTTCATCTGGCGCGGGGAAAGCTACTGTCGGCAGGTGGAAAAACCGCCGCTCAATCCCTGCGGGATGAGGTACAGCGGGCTTTAGATATCATCAAATCGGACCGGTTTTCCGTTGCTTTTGCATGGGCGGTCATGGGTCTTGTGGAAAAAGAACTGGGCCGTTATGCCGATGCGGAAGCCGCAGTCCGGCGCAGTCTGGAAATTCATGAAAAAGACCTGTTTCTTGAGTTGGCGGCCTATGACTGGTATATGATTGCCTCATTCCGTTCCCTTTCCGGCAATTACAGCGGGGCGCTGGAGGCCCTGGGAAACGCCGCCGCTTTTGACCGCCGCGTTGAAAATTCCTGGGGACTGGCCTCCGACTGGCGCGCTTTGGGCGATGTATACCACAAAATGGGCAGCCGCGACGCGGCTCGTACCGCCTATTTACGTTCCGCGGAGATTTTCCGCGCTCTGGGAAACGAAGCGGCGGCGTCGGAAGCCCTTTCCCGCCTGGAAAACCGTTAATTTCGGGCCAAAATTGTCGATAATTAAGCAATGCGTTTCATGCGGTATATGCTCGTTTTCTGGACGGCATTTGTGGTATATGCTTTTTTTTCCTTTTTTCTGGGGCAAAACGGCCTGTACGCACGGAAGCATCTTGAGGCGGAACATCTCAGGCTGGTGGAAAACCGGAACAGTCTGGAAAATATCAAACAGGACTTCTATAATACCAAAAACAGCATTTTGAATGATCAGGATACGATGTCGGTATATGCGCGGCAGCTTGGTTATGGTACGGGAGATGAAAAATTTGTCCGTATCAAGGGGTTGAATGTCGCCGCACGTTTTGAAATGTCCGCGGGGAAGGTTCTTTATGCCGCAAACCCGGAATTTGTTTCCGACACGGTCATTAAAATGATAGCCGCATTTTTTGGGCTGGCAGTGCTGGTATTTTTCCTCATCAAAGATATTATTTTGTCCGAATAACCGGACATCTCCTTTTATACCCTATTGACCTTTTTTTCATCCTGCCCCATACTGTTTCTATCTTTGATACAAGGAGATTTGAAGTGCCCTGCGGAAGAAAAAGAAAACTGCGAAAAATTGCCACTCATAAACGCAAGAAAAAATTGCGGAAAAACAGACACAAGAACAAATAATGGGAATCGTTTGAGACTTTCGTTGTGGCGATTCTCGCGCTTTTACTGAAATCAAACAAAAAAGGGATATACTTTTTATAAGATGTTGAATATGGTCTCCCTTTTGTCTGGCATTAACGGTCCGGCTGATCTAAAAAAACTCAATTTCAGGGAACTGGATCGGTTGGCGGTTGAGATACGGGAAGTTATTGTTGACCGGGTAGCGCAAAACGGCGGACACCTTGCCTCGAATCTGGGGGTGGTGGAACTGAGTATAGCCCTGCACCGGGTATTTGCTTCGCCGCACGACAAAATAGTCTGGGATGTGGGGCATCAGTGCTATGCGCATAAACTGCTTACCGGGCGCTTTGCCGCTTTTTCCGGACTGCGCAAGGCGCAGGGGCTGGCTGGCTTTCCCAAACGGGAAGAAAGCCCCCACGATGTATTTAATACCGGCCATGCCTCAACTGCCATTTCCGCCGCCGCGGGCTTGCTTGCCGCGGAGCGGATACTGGGAGGCAGGGGCAAGGCGCGCCCTTCCCGGGCGGTTGCGGTAATCGGAGACGGGGCGTTAACCGGCGGGCTTGCCTATGAAGCCCTCTCCCATGCGGGGCATCTTGAGCTTCCCCTCATCGTTATCCTTAACGACAACAAAATGTCAATCAGCGCCAATGTGGGAGGGCTTTCCAAATATTTAAGCCGCCTTTCGATGAAGGCGAAATATCAGCGTTTCCGCCGTTCCTTTGATTCCATGGCCAAAAAAATTCCCTATGTCGGGGATGCTTTTTTCGATATGGTCGTGCGGCTGAAACGGGCGGTTAAGGCGGTGTTTTACACCGACAATTTTTTTGTCGATCTGGGTTTTGAGTATGTCGGGCCGATTGACGGCCATAATATTCAAAGTCTGGCGCGGGTGTTTGAAGATGTGCGGCAGCTTGAGCGGCCGGTGGTGATTCATGTGATTACCCGCAAAGGCAAGGGCTACGGTTTTGCCGAAGACGATCCGGGAAATTATCACGGAGTCGGGGCCTTCTCGGTCAGCGGCGGCCTCGCCACCACTGGTGCCGCCGCCGCCGAAGGTGGCGCCAACGGCAATGCCGATGCCGCCGAAGCGAATAACGTTACGCATAACGGAACCACGCTGTCTTTTACCGATGTTTTTGGCGCCGCCCTGCTTGACCTTGCCGGACATGACAAGCGTATTGTCGCGTTAACTGCCGCTATGGAAAAGGGCGCCGGACTTTTTCCTTTTAAAAAAGCGTATCCGAACCGTTTTTTTGACGTAGGTATTGCCGAATCTCATGCGGTAACCTTTGCCGCCGGTCTTGCGGCGCAGGGCCTCAGGCCGGTAACGGCGATTTATTCAACCTTTATTCAGCGCTCGGTTGACCAGATAATCCATGACGTTGCGCTGCAAAATCTTCCGGCTCTTTTTGCCCTGGATCGCAGCGGTTTTGTTGACGGTGACGGCGAGACCCATCAGGGTCTTTTTGGTATAGCCCTGTTCCGCACCGTTCCCCAAATGACGATTCTTGCCCCGGCAAGCGAACGTGAATTGCGCCTCATGCTGGATTATGCCCTGCGCCTTAACAGTCCGGCGATGATACGTTATCCCAAAGCCCCCTGTCTGGCGGAACTGCCTGCTTTTTCCCTTCCGGTGGAGCAGGGCAGGGGAGTGTGGCTGCGGCAAACGGCAGGCAGCCGCATCTGTCTGGCTTTTACGGGAAGCCTGTATCCTCAGGCGCTTGACGCCCTGGAAAAACTTCAGGCCGCAGGGGTTCAGGCGGATTTGTACAACCTTCGTTTCCTGAAACCGGTTGATGAGGATTATTTGGCGGAAATATTGAACCGTTACGATGCGGCTGTCTTTATTGAGGAAGGGATAAAATCCGGGGGATTTGGCGAGTATGCCGCGGCCCTGGCCCGCTGCCGGAAATGCCGGGCGGAAATCCTGGTGCTGGCAGTTGAGGAAGATTTTGCCATTAACGGCCGCGCTCTGGGGACCAGGGCTGAATTGCTTCGGGACAACAAGCTGGACGGCAGCGGCATTGCGGAGCGGGTTTCTTTCACGCTCTCCCTTGACAAAACCCGATAATAACGGAAAAAATACCAGCAATGCTTGAAAGAAGTATCAGAAATCATATTGTGGTGACTGAAACTGGAGCATGAACAGTAATATATGGGGGTATAGCATCAAAAAATTCTTGTTTATGTTCCTTTTGCCGCTTGCCGTTTTATCCGCCGCGGACAAAAATAATAAAGTCGAAGAACCTGCCAGTTATGAGACCAAGGTCACCTTTCACGGTTTTTCCTGGGGAACCAGCACGGCGGACGTGATAAAAAAGATGGGAAAACCGCTCTTGCGGGAAGAGTGGGAAGATCACGGACTTACTGTCCTTGCTTGGGAAAATGTTGAGGTAAACGGGTATACTACCTATATGCTGGCCTATTTTTCCCAATCGGGACTACAGGGGGGGACGTACTACTTTCTTACCTATACCACGGACGAACTTATGCGTTGCTACAGCGAGGTACGGCAGGAACTGCGGGATCGTTTTGGCCCTACCTATCTTTTTGACGGAATTGTCAGGGAATTGCGTCCCTATGAAAGCGCATGGAATCTTCCCAGCGGCTATGTGTGCTTAAAAGTAAACGCCCGCGAGGGTGATCCGGTTATGCTGTGGTATACTTCCCCTGAACTGACCAAAAAAATTTACGGCGATATTAAACCGGTTACCACAAAGAAGTAGCCTTGGCAAATCTTGTTGACATTGGCGTAAACCTGATGAATCCCGCCTTTGACTGGGACGGCTGTTCTTGCCGGAACCCTGTACCCGCCGTGGTAAAAAATCCAATGCGCTCTATTGACAAATTTGGTCGTTTTTGTCATATTTGGTGGTACGCAGGTTCCCTACGGGAACCCTCAAGCCGTTATTTCAGCGGCACTGTCGCCCGCCTGAAGGCGGGCTTACATTACGGGTCATGGTAACTGTTTTTGGTGCCGGGGCCGGTTGATTTGTTTCAAATAACACCGCTTGACGCGGTGCTGTTTTGGGCCGTTAGCTCAGTCGGTAGAGCATCGCCCTTTTAAGGCGGTGGTCGGAGGTTCGAATCCTGCACGGCTCATTTTGTAAGTCCTTATAGGACATAGAATTAGATTAAGACCACCGGAAGAACCGGCGCCTTAACTCCAAACCCGGTGAGTGAAAGAGTGAGAAACTTTCACAGAGGAGGAGTTAAGAACGACGATACCCCGCTGCTTGCGGCGGGGTTCGTCATGCGCATACGAGGTACAACGGCGTCTTTTATGTGGAACTTGTCTTTGTGTGTCAGATCGCCCAATACTTCTTTTCCTTGGCAGCATAACGTTTGAATAGAAAATTATTTATGGACTCTGGGATTCCTGATTAATCAGATAGTTTATCCAAAAACTCCTTTATATATTTTCCGTCTATTCCCCCGCTTTGCAAATTTTCAAGTATTACTCTTGCTTCAGCTTTGCGTCCCTGACGATACAGGACTATACTTTGAAAATATAGTATGTCCGGACGGTTGGGTTCCAGATTAAGCATACGGTTTATCAACTCTTCCGCCTCCATGTATGCATATTGCTCCATAGCTTCCTCTGCCTGAGATAACAGTTGAGACGCATTTACCATCTTGAAATAAAATACATTCATGGGGTCATAGGTAAAAGTATCTTCTATAAGTTCATAGCCCGATTTTTCCAATCTGATAGTGTATTTGCCGCCTTTTCTGAATTCCAGAACAAAACGTCCCTGTAAATCGGATTCTGTATACTTTTTTCCATCGATAAAAACAGTGACACCATATACCGGGGTATTCTCGTAATCGTAAACCATGGCATATATCATGCCTGCATCCTGTATCGCACGTTTGGGAACCGAGATAGACCGGCAGTCGGCCAATAGCGCTGCCAGAGAGAGCACCAAAATAATTTTGTTCATTTCTTGTCACCTCCTCGTGATTTCGTATAATTTTCCTTCAATTTGCGCTTCTATGGTTCCCATTGGCGTTATTATATATCGGTTTTCCCCTTCAGCGATATTTTCCAGCCGCAACATGGCCCCGTTTCGGGTATTTTTTACATAAATAAACTGGCTTCCGGTATAATCACTGGTAACCCCGATATACGCAAGCCATGGAGCTGGTTCAGGCTTTACCTGCGGAGGAGGAGGAATGGGCAAGGGAGATGCTTTTATCACTTGAGGCTGCGGAGGGGGAGGAATAAAAAAATGTCGGCTTATACCGGTTACCGGGGATTCCTTATATGGTTCAATGGTATCCGTCCCATCTTCAACAACTGTTTCCGCCCTTACCCTGAAAAGCCCGTCTACGGCATTCTGGGGTGCTAGATTACGAATTTGTACCAGGGTAAATATCCATCCGTTATTGTTTATTGATGCCTCCCGAAGAAAACTAAAAAAATTACCGCTTGTTGCTTTGATTGAAAATTCGATTTCCCGATCGTTCTCTACTGTTAAATATTGGTATGCGTTAATGGAACATCTCCACTTTGTCAATAGTCCCCGAATATTAACACCAAAATCCGAAGGACGCAGCTTTCCATGGTTTTTGTTTTCTTCTTTAACAATAAGCGCTTCCAGAATAACTATCTGCTCCTTCGTGGAAAGTGAAGTATCGATGCTTTCTTTTTCTGACAAAACGGTACCGCTAATGGTAAAACGCTCCCCGTTTTTTAAGGGATGAATTTGCTGTAGCATGGGGTTTTGTACTTTAACGGTATCTTCAAATACTCTAAGAATTTCCAAAGAATCGGAAGCCTGAGTTTCCATTTGAAAAAACCCATCTTTAATCGTAATGGAACTGATTCGCGCTTTGTCATCCAAACAACGGGAAATAGTATCCATGGTTTCATAGGGACCGGCAGTTTTATGTTCCACAAGCTGGCGGTAGCGTTCCTGCAATGTCAGAACCTGCATCCTGTCCTTTTGTTCTGCTTCGGAGTGCAATTTTTCTTCTTCTTCCAGTAACTTGGTACGCAAGATTTCTTTTTTATTCATTTGATGCTGATTGTAAATATTGTAACTTATTCCTCCCATAACCAATAGTGAAAAAAATATTAAAAAAAATCTTTGTATTCTTTTTGCAATGGAAAGATGATCAAAGATTGAATAGGTATACAAAGGGAATTTACCCAATTCATTTTCAAGAATGTGTATAATAATATCAGAATTGTGTTTGTTATCGCTAAACAGATGAACATCATTTTTATGACAGAAAACATCAATTTTATTCGCGCTGAGGGGTTTAATACCCTGCCCTTCAGGGCGGGGTTGTTGATTATTCTCTTTGCCAAAGAACCGAATAATGGTTTCTTCGGAAATAGCGGCATCTCTTGTTTTTACTTCTGATTTTACAAGCGCCCCATTTTCAATCAGGATGAATTCCATCCAATTTGATTCCATGAAAAGCACACTGGCGTTTCCCCTGCAAAAATATTTCATGGCAAACAATGTGGAAACGGGAAGCGGTTTATAAGGCAGCGCCGGATTCAGTACAAAAACAAGATACGATCTTTTTTTCTGGTTATTACGCTTTATAACCAGGGGACGATCACCAAGATTGTCAGGGTATAGGCCAACCAAACAATTCCGTGCGGCGTTTTCCAGCGCTTTCCCTCTCAAACGGGGTAAATCCAAAATAAAGAGGGAAAATGACGGTCTTGGCAGCATGGCGCTATTTTTTGTTTTATAGCTCATAGCGTATATTCCTGTCTATCAGTATATATTGTGCAATTTCCTGTATACCACCATCTTTTTTCGGAATTGCGGCGACAACCGCCTCAACATACATTCCCGACCTATAGCAAAAAATAATTCTCCAAAATGCGGTCTTTGTACCAAGATATGTAAACAAAGCATGATTTTTGGGGATTTCCAAATATGATGACAGATCGGAAAGTATAACCTGTCCCTGCAGCAGTTTGTTTTTGAGCGTTTCTGCTTTTTCTGAAGGTTTCTTAACTTCAAAGACCGGCCGCATGATAAGCGGGGTAATGATGTCCGGAGAAACCATATTCACATTTATGAGCGGCATCTGATTTACCAGCGGAAAAAGGGATTTTAAGTCGCCGGTTTTATACGATGCGCTTACAACACTGAAAGCAAAAGAATCTGTCTGTGAGGTATGTATCCAACCGTACGAAACGCAGGAATCCCACGCTTCATCCCGTAAAAAACTTCTCCATGCCGTTTTAACGGTTGATAATCCATGACTGTTTCGCCATGCAATAAATTCAGAAGGGTTTCCATTACGAAAAAGGAATTCTCTTAGTCTTGTATCATGCAAATCACTATCGGTCAGAAAATCAAGATGGTAACCGCTTGAAATATCCATGATTGCAAGATTGTAATCGGCATATTTGTTCTGTAAATCCAAAAGTAACGGATTATTGACGGCATCATAGTCGTAGCCTTTCAACGGTTGGAATGATCGCACGATTTCCTTTAACATATTTTCCGCTTTTATTTTTTCTTCCTGTTCAAAACTGTTTCTTCTGAAATAGGTCATGTTTGCCTGAATAAACAATACTGAACCTGCAAATATAGCCGATACAAAAAAAAGGATGATTACTGCCCCTAATTCTACCGCTCCTTCTTCTCTTTTCATTTTTATTTCTCCGTAACTTGTAAAAAAGGAAATAGGGCTGATGTTGTTATGTGTCTGACGCCTATAGTATAACCTACTGTAACACCCCTTGGCAAACCTGAAGAATCATATAAAGTGGTAATTTCCTGTATATATTTTCCCGCTCTTGAACGCCATAATTCATTTTTAAATTCCGCAATTGATTCTTCCGGTTTTAACCAATAAGGAACATGCAGGGAATCTGTCATTTCACGAATAAAGCGGTCTGTTTCCAGTATTTTATGGGCAGTTCTAATGGCGACCATGGATTTCAAATTTGCTCTGGTAGCGACAGAGAACGCAACAATGATACAATAACTAAGGGTTAAAATTAACGCAATGGATACCAATGTTTCCATTAACGTGAATCCACAACAATGGGTTACTTTATCTGAGTATATTTCTGACTGCTTCATTTCTGGTTTGAATTTCCTGTTCTGTTTGTTCAAGCAGGACAGCGCTGCGATGGGAAAATACGGTAATTCCTGCCAACACCGAAGCAAAACAGAGAACTACGATAAACAGGGCCAGTAAACTCCGCAACAGCACATAACCGTTTTCTTTACTCACCCCAAGAGGTGATATCCGCATCATTTTTCTCTCCTCCCTCTTTGCCATCTGATCCAAAGGATCGGATGCCATAAGGCAGCCCATTGTGCCCAGGGGCTGTGTATTCATAAGAATTCCCCCAGGGATCTTTTGGGATGCTTTTATAAATATACGGTCCTGCCCAATTATCACTTATGGGCTGTATGACCGGTTTTTGCCATAGCGCCTGTAAACCCTGTTCGGCGGTCGGGTATCTGCCACAGTCGATGTAGTAGGATTCAAGAGCGGTACAAAAAGATTCAATCTGACTTTTGGCTGTGGCGACGCGGGCCTTGTCAAGGTATTGGATAGCCATGTATCCCACTGATGATGTCAAGATGAGAACTATGGCAATGACAATGATGGTTTCCATGAATGTCCATCCATTCTCATGAATTGACGATATGTGCTTCTTCATAATATCCTTCCTTAGATAATTCTACCATAAAGTGAAAAAATTGGCAGTACAAACTGGATTATAAGTATCAGTACCATTATTCCGATAAGCAGGGTTAAAGCAGGTTCGATTATTCCCATCAGGCGTTCGGAACCATGTTCGACATCCGCCTGGAAAAATGTTCGAACCTGGGAAAAAACCGGCTCTACCGCACCGGTTTTTTCCCCTACTGCCATCCATGTTCCAATATATTCCGGAAACGCCTTATTATCCAGAAACGAAGAGGAAAGCTTCTCTCCCCGCAGTATCTTCTCATATACTTCAAGTATGGCATTGCTGAACGCCCGATTTGTAACGACATCCGCTGATTCCTTGAGGGCATTGTTTATGGTTATGCCGGAGCCTGTCAACATTTCCATGGCAAATGAAAAATCAAGCGTTTGCAGAGACTGAATAAAGGGGCCAACCAGAGGAAGCGAAAGGACTGCCGCATCGATAAAAAAGGCAAATGATTTTGACATTCGACGAAAAATGAAAATGAAAAGCGCCGTGACTGCAAAAATTATTATGATCCCCAGAGATATCCACAATGAACGGTAGATATTGTCCAGTGTGATGTTTGTTTCAGCTATGTTGTTATTGAAGGCGGAAAAAATATCGGTCATTCTTGGCATGACATAGAAAATTATCCCAAAGCATCCTGTAACCGCGATACCGAGAATCAAAAGCGGATACCAGAGAATGTTTCCCAGTTTGCCGCGAATCTTCTTCTCGGCCTGCAAATACGAACTAATTCGGGAAAATACTGATCCAACAGAACCTGTTTTTTCCCCAAGACGTATGAGTGAACGATAGAGAGGCGAAAAAGAGGAAGTATATATTTTGAGCACCTCATAAAAAGGCATTCCCCGGTTCAAACCATCAAGTATGGTTTTGCTGAGTACAGATGTTTTCGCGTTAACTGAAATTGAGCTGCATAAATCAAGGGCGTCCTGAAGCGTTAATCCTGCCCGTAAAAGGCTGGCCATTATATCAGTAAACTCAAGAATAATTTTCTTGTTAAAATGTTTTTTTGTTTTGAATAAGTTAACTTCTTCGACAATTTTACAGGAAATAAGGTATTGTCCGTTTTCACTGAATGAAAGCGCCAATTCCTTTTCATTGGTGGCGTTCCTCATTATTTTTGTTTTTTTCCTTTTTGTATCGTACACCAAACATTGATAATGAGGCATTACAGCATAACCTCCCGTTCTATTTCAGAAAGGGTGGTAACCCCATCAACCAGTTTTTGCAGAGCATCGGCGGCCATGCTGCTCATTCCGGCAGTTTCAGCATAACGAAGAATAGCAGATGCGGGTTTTTGCCTAATTATCATCTCGGTGATTTCCGAATCGATCTGTAAAATCTCGCTAATCACCGTACGTCCGCGATACCCGGTCTGTCCGCACGACTCACAGCCGCTCGGTACCAGCATGGATGACCCGGCAACAATTTCGTACTTTTTCATACGTTCCCGTATTTTTTTGGGAACAGGAGTCTGTTTTGCGCAGTGGGGACATACTTTACGAACCAACCGCTGGGCAACCACACAACGCAGTACTGCAGCAATGAGATATGGTTCTAACCCCATATTTTCCAGTCGGGCAATAACCGAAACGCTGTCGTTTGTATGGAGGGTAGATAGAATAAGATGGCCTGTCAGGGCGGAACGCAGCGCCAACTCCGCGGTAACCGCATCCCGAATTTCTCCGACCATGATGACATTGGGGTCCTGCCGGAGTACGCGGCGAAGCATCCCGTCAAAGGAGAGATTTATTTCTTCATTTATTTGAACCTGGTTTATGCCGGAGATAAGCTGTTCCACCGGGTCTTCAATCGTGACAATTTTTAGTTCGTTTACGGCCAAAGTTCCCAAAAGCGCATGTAAAGTCGTTGTTTTTCCGCTCCCGGTGGGACCGGTAAGGAGAATCAGACCATTGGGCTGATCAACACTGGTTCGAATTCGTTTAAGGTCATCAGTGTCAAACCCCAGTTCATCGAGGTTTAACAACTTTGCGGATTTATTAAATATTCGCAGGACTATAGATTCCCCATTTGTGGTGGGAATTATGGAAACCCGAAGATCAATGTCTTCTCCGCCGACAGCTACGGTCATGCGGCCATCCTGGGGCAGCCGTTGTTCCAGGGGATTAAGGCCGGCCATTATTTTGATGCGGTTCGAGACGGATGAAAAAATGGATTTTTCAATTTTTTTTGATATTTGCAGAACTCCGTCAATCCTATAGCGAATTTGAATATAATCAGACTGGGCTTCAATATGGATATCTGAAGCTTCAAGGCGGATTGCATCAATGCAGATGCCATTAATGATGTTAATAATGGGCGCGTCCTGTGTTATGGTGTCAAGCGTATATTTTTTTTCCCGATTTCCTTTTGTCTGTTCCAGCGCCGCGTCAATGTTGGTTGTCTCGCCTATGAATGCAGCAAAATCCGCTTTACTAACGGAATAGAAAATAACTTTTTTGGGAATATGATAACCTTCAATATAGGTGGTAATATCACTGTTGCCTCCGTCTGCAATTGCCACTTTTACCTGGTTTTCGGACTCATCCAGCTTTACTACGCCATTTCGGCTCATAAATTCCCGCGAATAAGCCCCTCCCTGAAAAGCAGAAAAATCAATTTTTTTAAGGTCTATTTTTTCCATACCATTACTCGCTGAGGATATATTTTTTATATAAATCTTCACAACGTCTTGAATAATTCGGCGGTGAATTGTCCCCAAGATGTACGTTAGGTATTATATAGATAACCATTTCTGTGGTAATATCCGATATGGTTATATCCTGAAAGAGCCTCCCAAGGATTGGGATACTGCCCAGAAGCGGGGTTTTATGTATTAACTCAACCTTTTCTATTTGCAGCAAACCTCCAATAACAATAGGTGTTCCCGATTTTGTCCTGACCTGGGTGTTCACTATCCTTTCCGAAGTTGGCGGCGGATTGGTCGTTGCACTGGCATTGGCCCCGCTTTCATCCTGTTTTGAAACCGCCGCGTTGACTTTCATGGTTACCATACCATCACCTGAAACCCATCCGTTGATTCCCAGCACAAGTCCGCTTCGTATTTCTCTGGTTACCCCTGTGTAAAACGGCCTTCCTGTTTCAGGATCGATGGTAGTGTCACGATAACGGAAGGTATTGGTATTTTCAAATTTTATTTCCTGTCCGGATAATCCATTTAATGTTGTATCCGCCAGCACCCTGGCTCTATCCTCTCCCAACTGAAGATTCAACTGGAAGGCCATCTGCGGACCAAGGCCCGATATGACATCAAATTGGACATTGAGCAGATTGGAAAACATACCTGATTTTATGTCGGTATGATTGTTCAGCGGGTTTCCGTTTATCGTAAGAGACCTGTTCCAGTTAATATTATCGTTCCGCTGATATTGGATTACCAGGAGCTGATAGCGAATCTGTGGTTTTGGTTGATCGATGAGTTTTAATTGTTCAAGAAATTTGTTCCGTTTTTCATCGGTACCCCGGTAAAATACCAAACTGGGGTCTACCGAGACTATGATTTCCTCTTTTTGTACGGAGGGCGGCAAATTTTGAACCAGTTCTTCGCTTTTGATGTATTTTAACCGAATCGGCATTCCCACGTTTTTTTTATCAACCAGTCCAATAAAGGAATTATATTTTTCCGTCATATCATCGGTCAGGCTGACTACAAATGCGTTGGTATCGGGTATTACCAGAGGGCCTGCGGCGATAAGTTCTTTGGGGAGGAGCGAGAGGAAATCAGTAACTTTCAGAAATTGCAGCTCAAAACGCAAAATAGACTTATCTTTTGACGGTACGTCAAGCATGGTCAGAAAATTGGCAATAGGCTGAAGTTCCTCTGTGCTGCCGGTAAGATAAATTGAATTGGCGTTTTTATTTATTTTAAGAAAAGAAGCGCTGTTGTAATCCGATGGCAGAAGGTTTGCGGCTTCTTCGACTGAAATGTTCTGCATCTGAATTACCATTATCTCTTTGTAATTTTTTAAGATGTCTCGCCGTTGTACTTCAAAGATATAATAAATGTCATTGTTTTCCGTAAAATCGCAGTTTGCCTGTTCAAGTACCAGCCGAAGGAGTTGGTTAAAAGGCTTCCTTTCAAAGTACAGGTTGTCCAATGTGGAGTCGGCCCGCTGCAGCATGGAGTATTCTCTTCCGGCTGTTTTGAACAGAAGGGCAATAGTTGCAGAAAAAGAGGCTCGCTGAATTTCCATGGTATACAGATCGCCGTCTTTTCTGATTGCATTGGAACCAAGACGGTCCGGGCTGCTTGACGTTGATTCCGTGCGCTTGAGATAAAAAGCGCCGTTTTCTTCCTGTACCGAATATTCCGCGTATTTTTTGATGATGATTTCCAGAACATCCTTTAATTTGACCTGTTGTGAATGGATACTGATGACAGCCCGCGGCAGCGTGTCAAAAACGATGGTTTTGCCAACGTTTCGGGAAATGGTTTTTATCAGCATTTCAATGTCCACATCTTCGGCCAGGACGGAAACAAGGTCGTTTGCCACGCTGATCTGTATTTTAGAGATATAATACGCATTATTCCGTTTTTCGCAAAACAGGTTGCAGGCATCAATAAATTGGAACAGCGCTTCTTCAAATTCGGAGTCACTAAAATAAAAAGTAGCTGTTCCCGTCACATTGGGGTCAATGATGATGGATTGGTTGCCCATATCTGCCAGAACCATCAAAATGTCACTGATACTCTGGTTGCGGAAATCCATTTTTTTAATGGTTTGCCCCATGAGCGTCCAAGGCAGAACAAGAAAAAGAAGTACGCCTATCAGAGTGCGGCCATTTTTCATAGCTGTTATTCCCTCAAACCGATTTTGAAAAATTCAGCCGCCAGCGTACCGAAACTCAAAAATGGAGCAAAGGGCAGTTTAGCTGATTTTTTCCACCCCAAAATACCTATTCCTATACCATAAATGAATATAGCACTAAAAGCGGTAAAGAGGAAGGCAATGCAGGATTTTTCCAGGCCGAGGGCATATCCGAGCAGAGCGGCATATTTTACATCTCCCCATCCCAGTCCACCTGAGTATTGATAAATGAAGTAAAAGACGGCACACCAGAAACAGGCGGTCAAGCAATGTTCAAAAAAGAAAGAGAATTGAGCAGGGCGGGAAAGATCAAGGAAGACAAGTACGATAAAGCAGGATAACAGTAGAGCATCCGGTATTCTGAACGTTTTTGCGTCTATGAGGCTGATGACAAGAGTAAAGAGGGAGAGGGCCAGCGAACGCATGGAGATATAGTACACCAGGAAATAAAAAAAGGATAGCATTTTGAGTTTGGAAGAGAGGGGGGAAAGATTTTGGCATAAAGAAAATGTTTGAGAAGGGTTAATTAAGGGTTTGGCGTCGATATTTTACAGAGGTAGGGGCATGTTAATCAGCTGGAGGTTATGCGAAGTGTCACTGAGGGGATAGAG
>JAIRRB010000011.1 GCA_031256195.1 Treponema sp. | reverse complement strand
GGTAACGAAGAAAACGGCCTGCCGCAAAATGTTAAAGACAACTGCGCCTGCCTGCTGCGTGTCCCGGGAACAGGCAATATCGAAAGCCTTAATGTATCTCAGGCCGCGGCCCTTTTTCTTCATGAAATTTATGACTTATAACCTTTTTTCTTGACATTATATTCAAATCCTGTATAATATTTTCTTGTTTAAGGAGCATAGATCGTATGGTATTTCTATTAGCCGATGATTCACGGCATACCCGCAATCTTCTCAAAAGTTATGTAAGTGAACTTGATCTTGGCGACACCCCTGACTTCATAGAGGCGGAAACCGCTGAAAATACATTGGAAATGATAAAGAACCGGCGCGTCGATTTTGTCTTTCTTGACTGGAATTTTAACACCAAAATGACAGGGCTGGATGTACTCAAGGAAATTCGGAAAGTAGACAAGTATAAACATCTGCCTGTCGTCATAGTTACCAGTGAGAGTGATAAGGCCAATGTGATTGTAGCCTTAAAACTCGGCGCCAATGATTTTATTGTAAAGCCGGTAGACAAAAAGTCCTTTACGGAGAAAACGATTAAGGTTATCAACAGCGTTAAATATTCACGATAAGCCCGCTGCCAAGCCTTGCTGCCTTGGCGAAAATGTCCTTTAGATAGCGCCCCTCCCTTTCAGTCAGGCCGGCGCGGCAAATCAAGTCTCGCAAAAAGCGGGTCTGTTCCCCGCGTCCGGGATGTTTATAAAAGCCCAGTTCGGCAAGAGTGCCGGTTATTTCCGCTGTCAGTTCATCAGCCGCCGGACGTTCAAGGGGAATCCATTCCCCCTTTACCGGGTTTTCCGCCGCCCCTCCAAAAGCGAGAAACAACTCGTAAGCGTATATCTGTACCGCGTGGGAAAGGTTAAGAGAGGGGAAGGCTTCGGAGACAGGGATATGTGAGGCAATATTGCAAAAATTCAGTTCATCGTCATTAAGGCCGGTGCGTTCATTGCCAAAAACAAGGGCCAGCGGAACGGCGGCGCCATTATGCAGCCGGGGAGCAAGCCATGACATAAGGGCGCGGGGTTCCAAAGTAATCCCCTTCCGCTTCTTGCCCCTGCGGCGGGTGGTCCCCACTACCAGAGAACAGTCCGCGGCGGCATCCGCCAGAGTGCCAAAAAAGCGGGCATTGCGCCAGACATCCTCGGCATGGACAGCCCGCGTCAGCAGCGGCGCTTCATCCAGCGTCTCCGGCGCCGCCATCCGCAGTTGAGAAAGACCCATATTTTTCATCACCCGGCATACCGCCCCAACATTGCCCGGTTCACTGGCGCGGCATAAAATAATCACTACATCCGACAAAACCATCTATTCAGTTTGACAAATTCATGGGGGAGTGTATACAATATTATGTAAGGAAGTACCATGACCAACAATGATCTTGTCCCCGGATTTGATGACGAGAAAGACGAGAATCTTAAAATCAGACTCCAGAATGTTGAAGGCTGCCTTATGCTGGTACTTAACGGATACATTGATACTTACAATTCAACCATCTTTCAAAAACGGGTCCAGCGGGCGATTGATGCGGGCTTTATCCGGCTGATTTTTAACTGCAACGGCCTTAACCATGTTTCATCAACCGGCATTGGTTCCCTTACTGTTTTCCTCAAAGCGGTAAAGTCCCAGGGCGGCGACATGATACTGCTCGAAATTCAACCAAAAGTATATGAAGTGTTTCAATTACTCGGTTTTTCCCAATTTTTTAATATTCAGACTGACCTCAACGAATCCATTGATTTTTTTCGCAATAATGAAACGCAGCAGGAAACTGAAGTGTTCCCCAAAACATTCGCCTGTCCCTTTTGTTCCAAAAGCCTCAAAGCGGTAAAACCCGGACGTTTCCGCTGTTCCGACTGCAAAACAATCCTCGCCATTGACAATGCTGGGGCGGTTTCACTGGGCTAACGCCCCAATACGCCTGTGGAAAACTTGTTTACAATACAGGAAAAGATTTGCGAGGTGTATCTATTTTTATACAGAAATCCGTGTCGCGGGAATGTTACAAATAACACAGATAGCTAATTCCTTACAGGATAACGATTTACATGATTTTTTAAGGCAATTAGCCGCTTTTCTTTCCGCAAATAAACAGGAACAAACGAAAAAAAAGCCATTTTTGTATCTGTTTTCCCCTTATTTTGCCTGTGGATAATTTGTGGAGAAAAATGGTTTCAAGGCGCTCTTGCACTCAGACCTTTCTCGTGTTATCCTTAATATAGTGAGAAAACTGGTCAAATTGGTGTTATTTTACAGCCTCAGTTTGGTGATTTTGTTCCTTGTTTCAACGGGGTTACGCTTTTTGGTGTTGCGAATTGAATGGGTAAGGGCGTTATCGCAAGAACGGGAAGTTGTACTGGTGGAACTCATAACCGCCGCCCGCTGGGCATTGTCGCTTACGGTTTACGGTGGAATACTCCTGGGCCTGAGCTACATCGTCCGTCAGAATGTCTTTGCGCCAACAGCGATTCTGTGTACAGCCCTGCTGACCATTGGTTTTACTTTCGGCATTGGCCAATTTATAGAAAACTGGGAAAATGTGCCGCCTGCCAAAACTCCGGCACAGCCTCTGGGCAGCGCCGGACTTATTCTTTCCAATAATGTACGGCCCGCCGGGACCGTTCTGGTGCTGCTGGAAGGGTCTGTCAAACCGGGCGGAAGCCGCGTCGTGGCAACTCCCGGCAAACCTCTGCTTTATCAGGCGGAATT
The DNA here is from genome assembly GCA_031256195.1 of Treponema sp. Taxonomy (GTDB): domain Bacteria; phylum Spirochaetota; class Spirochaetia; order Treponematales; family Breznakiellaceae; genus WQXQ01. The sequence goes on along the minus strand of JAIRRB010000011.1, from coordinate 3,039 downwards.
TCCCGGAAAAGACCTGTCGCTCCTCAGCCTGCCGCCGGCGCCGTTTAGTGATAACTGCCCCTGGTTTCTCAAAAGTTTTGCCATTGATCTGCGGCTGAACGCGGAAAAATTGCGGCAGCATTTGAACGCGGGGGCGCTGCCGTTTTTGGTGTATGCCGGGGCGCTGGTCTTTCTGTTATGCTCGCTTATGTTCATTCTTAAACTCAGCGTATGGCCGTTGGCAAATCTGTTTTTGGGCTGCCTTGCTTTTCGGGGCATACTTGCCCTGGAGGTTTTATTCAATACACGCGAAATGCAGGATATTTTCGATTCATTTCTGCGAAACCGCCTGCCCTTGTCATTGGCGATTCCGCTGATTTTCTGCGGCGCCGGATTGTTGGCTCATCTGTATTCATTTTTGGTTTATCTGGTAAAAAGGCAGAGTCATTATGCAGATTAACAAAGAAACAGCTCATTCGCCGCCGGCGATTTTTTTCGCGTATGTTGCCGCTGCGTCTTTCCTTATCCTGATTTTCCGGCTTATTTTTCCCGGCGAAATTGCGCCACTGCCCATTTTTACGCGGAACTGGCGGTTGATTCGGGCCCTGCTCGATATTATCGCCCTGTTTCCCGCTCTGGCTTTTTCCGCTTTGGTTCTTCCTTTCGGCATAGTTTCCGAAGATGATAACCATCCCGGTTATGCCCATATTTTTCAGCGTTTAATGTCTCCGCTTGTCACGGCAATTTGTGCGGCGGTACTGTATGCCATTTTGTTTTTTTTAATTCTTCCCCTGACGCAAAATTATGAAGAAAATTTGCGCTATCAGGGCGATATGTACCGCCTGGCAAAAGAGCGGGCGGAGGTTCATAAACAAAACGGGGATTGGCTTGAAGTATCCCAGTTCATCGGCATTTGCGACAGTGTCTGGAAAGACAGCCCGGAGACCGCCGAACTGCGGAGCGAACTTGAATATCACATGGATGAATTACGGCTTGGGGGAAACAGGCTAAGTGAAAAAGATTCTGTACGAACACTGAACAGCGCCTCGCTTTCGGCACTGCCCGGACAGCGGGAACCGGTAGACGCCGCGGAAGCCGTCGCTCTGGGAGAGACTGCGTTAGCTGAAGAACGATTTTTTGACGCCCACTGGCTTGCCACTCTCGGCGGACGCATTGCCAAAATAGGCAGCCCCGAAAGTACACAGGCCTCATGGCTTGCCGCCCGCGCATGGAATCAAATTGAATCGCTGCATCCAACCAAAACCGAAAACCGCGTGTATTCGATTTATCAGCTTAAACTGTCGGGTTATGAAGCTATGGTTGCCGGTGACTGGATACGGGCGTATTATATTTTTAAAGAACTTCTCAGTCTGACTCCCAATGACCCCGACGCGAGAAATTTTTTTGCCGCCTGTGAAAAAGGAACAACCGAGATTGCATTTTTTATAGATGAAATGGAAGTGTCGGTTAACGAGACGCTTACCAATGTTATTTTCTCCCTGCCCGCTCGTCAAAACAGGGGGCAGGACAGGTCGGTAATGCGGGTAGCCAGTTTCTCTTTCTCCTCTGATTACGCTTACGGAACAGGCATTGAATACATGGTTTTTGATACCGATGCCCACCCGCTGCTTCACTTGCAGGCGCCTTATGCCAAATTTCTGCCCATTACACTTGGCGATCAGGAGCGGGTAATTGTCCTGATGCGCGCACTGGACCGCAACGACCGTACCAGACGCTGGGAACCGGAATGGAGCGCGCAAAATAATACCGTCTATCAGCCGCATATGGCGCAAATTACACTCAACATAGATTACGAAACTTTTCTCATGCTTCCGGAAATGCGGCAGGGGCTGCCCAGTCTGCACATTGATACCCTTTTTGCCGCCTCCGATATAGCCGGAGAAACGGGCTACATTCCCGAAGTTTTTGAAGCGGAGATCCTTAACCGACTGGGTTCTTGCCTGTTCTTTTTGCCCATGTCGGTTGTCGCGATAGTAATTGGCTGGTGTTACCGCGCCAAACGGCGTCCCCGTTACTTTTTCGTGCTTTTACTCCCCGTTCTGCCGGTAGTTTTTAACGGCATGGTATATTTATACCGGATTATTTTTAACAGCATCGGTATCTCCCTGATTCTTAATTTGGGTTTTTCCCTTGCCCTTATAGCGCTCATCGCTATTCTGGCGTTTTCTTTTATCCTTTCGTTAATCCTTCTGGCAGCCCAGCGCGATTAAGGCCGCAAAAAGACGGTATTATTCTTATTTTTTTTTCTTGACTTTTTTTGTAATATTACTATCTTTGAAATAGAGGTTACAGGAACCTCAGGCCTGATTTCTTTATACCCCCCCAATAATCTTTAACAGGCGGGCAATGCGCCCGCTAAAAGGAGAACCAAAATGAAAATTAAATTCAAGCTGAGTCTTATGGTAATCGCCATATTGGTAGCCGTGGCGGGAGGTATCGCAGCCATCTTACTAACTAATGCTACCAAATTAGCCCGGGATTTAAGTATGCAAAACCTCTCAAACATGGTAAAAACACGGACGCAATACTGGCAGGGACGGGAAGAAGCCCATATACGGTCATTGCACACCATAGCGGCTCTCATGGCTAATTATGAAGATATACCTGCTGAACAGCGGCGCGACCGTTTTGACGACATGCTGCGTGACGCTCTGGCTGCGGAGCCAAGATGGATGCGCGTATTTTCAATCTGGAAGCCCAATGCCATAGACGGCATGGACAGCAGGTACATAGGGCGGCAGGGTTCAACCTCCACCGGACAGTACGCAATGACCTATACCAGAGAATTCGGCCCAATTCAGTTTACGCCCAACCAAGATTTACAAAACTCCATGAATTATATAAACGGCCCCAATGCGCGATTAACCAGAGTAGACGACCCTACAACATTTGAACTTGCCGGAGTAATGCAGTATGTCGCCAGGCTGGGGTCTCCCATCATTAACCCCCGAACCGGCGAAGTAGTCGGAATTGTAACCTGTGTTTTGGATTTAACCGCAACGCAGGAAACAATGATGGAAACCGTCAAAAACAACCCTG
>JAIRRB010000235.1 GCA_031256195.1 Treponema sp. | reverse complement strand
GGAAAAACACTTCGCCTGCCTGTCGAATCTTTGCGCTGACTCTAAACGCAAGAGGGTACCTCAGCTTTGTGTTTTTAATTCTTCTTAAGTTGACGCATATGGTGTCAGTCACCTTTTTTTAAAGCCGGAAACCAGGCAAGCCCTTACTTTCAACATACAGACTGCCGCTTATGTCATAGCGGGGCGGTATGGTAATGTCCGTTTCCTCCGCGTCTTCTGCCTGTTCCAGCAAAAAGGACGCAAAATTGCCGATAATGCCGACCGTGTCGCCAATGGGGTCTTCGCTTTTTTGAGCGTCTTTTAGGCCCGGTAACAAAAAGGAGTAAAGGGGATAGGTAAACGAAAAATCCTGATAATCCAGGGGGCCGGCCCCCTGAATAGCGGCAATGACAACCCGGCCCAAACCGGAGCGTAAAGAATCAAAAACAGCCTGATAGGGTTTTTGCTTTTTTGAATCCAAAGCCCTGCCGGAAACAAGATACAAAACCGGAAGGCCGCGCAACGAAATTCCCGCTCCGGGTAAAGGCCCGCTACGGTTAACCCGCTGTGGTAGTACATGAGCAAGGCGGCTTACCATACCTGTCCATCGCCGCAGAATTATCCCCGCATGAGCCGGAACGTCAGGAGGATTGCGGGATTCGGGAAGGTATGAAGACCACAGGCGGCTTTCAATAGCGACCACTCCCAGCACATTACTGGCGCGGGATATAAAATCTCTTTCCCCGGCCAGATAGGCGAGGGCAGAGCCGCCCGCGTCATACCCTGCCAGCAGAAGCGGCGGCAGTTTGCCCTTTCCGGTATCGTCCAGCAGGGCAGGAAGTTCAGACAGCAAAAATTCAATATCCGTCCGCCGTTGATTTTCCAATGCTTTTCCCTGTTCATTGACAGAGGCAATATCGGCGGCCTTTCGGTAGATGCGCCAGTACCTCATCAGTCTTACCGGAAAACCAGGCTGCTTTTTGAGGGGATTATCATCTTCATGGGAATAAGTGACAACGGTGAAATTCCTTTTTTGCAGTTCCGTACACACAATATCCACCGAAGCGGCAGAACCGATTTCCGGCGGCATCAGAATAATAAGGGGACGATTTTTTTGAACAGGGCCGTAAATCCGCAGAGAATAATTCCGGTAAAAGATTCCGGTAGAGTTTATCATTCTATTTCTGATTGTTATTTCTTTAATGGGTTCGGTTTCTCCTTCCGGTTTTTGATAAGCCCGGGAAGAAAAGGCAAACAGGGGAAAAGCGGCGGCGCTCAGCAAGATACACACCAATACGGTGAGCAAAGGCCCCCGGTCACGGAAAGAGTCGTCGGGACGGGAGACGATGCTTGAAATAAGGGGGGATAAATTGGCAAAATTGTGAACAAAGGCAAAAACCAGAATAGGGAGACATTCGGGACGAAAGCCATAGGCAGGGAAGATTCCCACCGCTATACCCAGCGCGATAAGCGGCAGCCAAACCAGCCCCTCCATCGGCCAGAGTATTTTGACAAAAGGCCTGAAAAGCGGTAGAGCCAGAAAAAAAACAACAATCGCCTCCGGCACCCAAATTTCAATTATTGTCATAGAAATACTATAAGCGATTGATTAATGCCTGAATAGGTGGTATGTTTGGCGACTTCCTGCTACTTGTCCAAAGTCTCCGGTTATGTTAGTTTAAATGACGGGGAAGGTAATGATAAAAGGACGATCCCTGATTGAACCGGATAATTTTAATCTTGAGGAAACGGACGACCTGTTCGTTTTGGCGGAAAAAATTGAAACCGATGGACAGTATCTGCGGGAAAGCTGCCGGGGAAAATTGCTGGCAACACTGTTTTTTGAGCCGAGTACCAGAACCCGCCTGAGCTTTGAGGCGGCAATGCTGCGCCTGGGAGGAAGCTGCCTCGGTTTTGCCGATCCCGGTTCAAGTTCCGCCGCGAAGGGCGAAAGTCTTGCCGATACGGTGCGGATGGCGGCAAGTTATGCCGACGCGATTGTTATGCGCAGTCCAAAGGAAGGGGCGGCGCTGCTTGCGTCCCATTACTCGCCGGTTCCGGTGATTAATGCCGGAGACGGCGGGCATCACCATCCCACCCAAACACTCACCGATTTATTGACCATCAGGCGGCTGCGGGGGGATATTAAAAACCTTACCGTTGGTTTCTGCGGCGATCTTAAATTCGGGCGTACCGTTCATTCACTGGCAAAGGCGCTGGCCCGTTATGAGAAAATCAGCTTGATATTTGTTTCACCGGAAGAATTGGTTATTCCCGAATACATCGCCCATTATCTGCAAAAAAATAATGTTGAATTCAGGGAAACCCGCAGTCTCGAAGAAGCCATGCCCCAGCTCGATGTGTTATACATGACGCGGGTACAGCGTGAACGTTTTTTCAACGAGGAAGATTATATCCGCCTGAAGGATACCTATGTTCTGAATAAAGAAAGAATGACTCTGGGGAAAAACAATCTTGTCGTTCTTCACCCCCTGCCCCGTGTCAACGAAATTGCCGTTGAGGTGGACAGTGACCCCCGGGCGGCTTACTTCAAGCAGGCAAAATACGGGATGTATGTGCGCATGGCGCTATTGGCGTCAATATTGGGGGAATAAATGCTGAACATTGATAAAATAAAAAACGGCATCGTTATTGATCATATCAGGGCAGGACAGGGAATCCGTATTTTCAACTGGCTCGGCCTTGATAAAGCGCCGTATACCGTCGCCTTTGTAGTGAACGCCAATTCGCGAATAATGGGTAAAAAAGATGTTATCAAAATTGATAATGCCATTACCATAAATTTTAATGTCCTTGGATTAATCGACCCCAATATTACGGTAAATGTTATTGAAAGTCAAAAAGTTATTGATAAAATAAAACTTCAGCTTCCTGACCGGGTTGAAAATGTATTAATTTGCAAAAATCCACGCTGCATTACATCAACGGAAAAATATATTCCCCATATTTTTCATCTTGAAAATTCCCGGCTGCAAACTTACCGCTGTGAATACTGTGATGAAATACGTTCAGCCGATGATTTCAGGGAACTTGGAGTCAGGAGTTAGCGAGGTTTAAGGTTGCGGCGAATTGTTTTGAGGGATTTCAGAATTATTGACGCGGCCAATGATTTTTTGGGGTCGCTTATTGTTGAAAATGGTATTATCAAAAAAATTATTACTGATACTGACCATATTCCCGATGCGGATATAACGATTGATGGCCGCTCTTTTGCCCCTTCCACGGTGATAATGCCCGCGTTTGTAGACCTCCATGCCCATTTTCGGGAACCCGGTTTCCCTGAAAAGGAAACATCGCTTCCTATGGAAGCGCCGCTTCCTGCGGAAACGCTGGAGTCCGCCGCACTTGCCGCCGCAGCCGGCGGTTACACAACCGTAGTCTGCATGGCAAACACCAAACCGGTGACTGACACCATTGAAAAAGCCCGCGCTTTGAAAATTCGCAGCGATGCCCTTAGCCTTATTGACCTGTATCCGGTTTTGTCACTGACCAAAAATATGGAAGGCCGGGAACTTTCAGGGATAAAGGATTTACCCGCCGCCGAAGTGCTGATGCTTTCCGAAGACGGCAAAGATGTGGCTGATGACAGCCTGTTTCTTGCCGCAATGGGGGAGGCGAAACGGCTGGGGATTCCCGTTTCCTGTCACTGTGATTTTGGCGGAACGGAAGCGGAGGCGGCAAAAAAAGCAGGTCGCTTGCGGGCGGAATGGTCGCGCATTGAGGAAAATAATGCGGTACGCCGCGCCATAGAACTGGGCAAAAAAGCAGGCTGCCATATTCACATTGCCCATGTTTCAACCAAAGAAGCGGCGGAATATATTCGCATAACGAAAAAAAACCTGTCCGCCGATACCGGCTTTTTTCTTACCTGCGAGGCGACGCCCCACCACATCGGCGCAGCGGAAGATGACACGCGGCGCATGGGGGATGAAAGTTTTGGCAGGGTAAATCCTCCGCTGCGTTCTGAGGCTGACCGTCAGGCGATTATTGCCGCAATCCATGACGGGACAATCGACGCCGTTGCCACCGATCACGCGCCGCACAGCGAAGCGGACAAGGCCGCCGGAGCGCCGGGTTTTAGCGGTTTGGAAACCGCATTTGCTGTCTGCCTGTCGCAGTTGACCCCTGAAGCTGCGCCCAATAAAGCGTTACAGCGGCTTTCCGCGCTGATGAGCGCGCATCCGGCGCGGATTCTCGGTCTGCGGGACAGGGGCGGCATAACAACGGGGCTGCGGGCCGATATTGTCATTGCGGACATACAGGCGCAATGGAAAGCAGAACCGGCGCAATTCAAATCACGGGGAAAATGCAGCCCCTTTGCGGGCAAGGAACTGCGGGGGAAGATTATTATGACGCTTAACGCGGGGAAAATTGTTTTTGCAGGAGATAAAGTTGTATAATATCGACAAACTTTTTGAGGCCGTTGCCGCAAAAGGTCATGTATGCGTGGGTCTTGATACCGCGGCGGAATATGTTCCTCCCGCTGAACGGCGGCGGGCTGTTTCCGATGCGGAAGCGGTTCTGGCTTTTAACAAGGCGCTTATTGATTCTACTTTTGACGCCGCCGCCTGTTACAAGGTGCAAATCGCCTACTATGAGGAAATGGGAATCGCCGGACTTTCGGCTTACGCGCAAACATTGCACTACATCCGTAAAAAAGGCGGACTGGTTATTGCCGACATTAAACGCGGCGACATTGCCGATACCGCCATGCGTTATGCGAAAGCCCATTTTGCGGGTGATTTTGAGGCGGACTTTGTCACCCTTTCCCCCTATATGGGCATGGACTCCATTGAACCCTGGCTGAATTATGCAGACAGTAAAGGTAAAGGGGCCTTTGTGCTGATGCGAACCAGCAATAAAGGTATGCGCGATTTTGAGTATCTTGAAATATCGCCTAACAAAAAACGTGTATATCATGCGGTTGGAGATAAACTCGCCGCACTTGCCGCCGCGCATTCCGGCAAATACGGTTATGGGGCATTTGGAGCGGTACTGGGCTGCACCGAACGGGAAGAAGCCGCCGAAATCCGCAAGAATTATTCAAATTTATTTTTCCTTATTCCCGGTTATGGGGCGCAGGGAGGCGCGGCGGATGATGCGGCTCTGCTGTTACGCGAAGGAAACGGCGGCGTGGTAAATGCCTCACGCTCCATACTCAAGGCATGGAGTGCCGAAACTACCGCTTCCGGCGGCGGCGCTTCCACAGAAGGCGATGAAGCAACGGTAACCAATTCATTCGCGGTGGAAGCGGCCCGCAGGGCGGCGATTGCCATGCGTGACGCGATATGGGCGGCAGTGAAATAACAATCCTGTTTATAGACAATATTTAGCCATATATTGATTTATGGATTCAGTTAATTTTTCTTCCAATACTGGATGTAGCTTTCTGGTATACCTTTTGGGTGTACTTACAGGGAGACGAGCGTCAACAGGAGCAAAAACCATGCCATTTCTATCACTTATATTTGGTCCTAATTCATGCCCGTAATCTGTAACAGATTGAATAAAAATATGCGGAACATTATACGCATTTAAAATATTATGTAATGACATGGCGTTTGAAAAAGGAATGATATTATCGTTAGTGTTATGGACTATTATTGTTGGCAAGACATCTTTGTTTATGTAATATATTGGTGATATTTTTTTTAACGCCTCAATGGCTGTATCTGAGAATCCCAATTCAGTAATGTCGTTTGAAGATAATTTTTCTTTTGATAATATTGAACCAAGTGACAGCATATAATTTTGAATAATCTTTTTTCCCGGACGTTCAGTAAATTTCACAATCATAGCGTCTGTCATATCTGTCAACCCGGACATAGTTACACAAAATGCTATTGGAATTGGGCTTATATCAAAAAAAATATAAGTATACATTAAAGTTAATGTGGCTCCCAATGAATTACCCATTATAATTACTTTATTTATCATTATACCTTCCATCTCGACAGTATTTTTTAATGCTTTCAAACCATTATGTACATCAGATAATAATTTATCCATGCTTAAATCTGTTCTCTTGGGTGTAAGATAACAATAATCCAGTTTTCCAATAATATATTCATTTCTGTAATTTTCAAGGAAAGTAAGGTCAACCATTTTATTTCCATATCCATGTATATAAAAAATTACATTCACATTCTGATTACTGTTTTTTGGAACTGTTATTTCAACAAATTGATTTGAATCTATTCCGTATGATATTGAACCTAAATCTATCCATGACTTTTTTACATTGACATCATTGGGGACGGATTTGCATGAAATAAATAAAACAAAAAGAGGAAACATATATTTTATTTTCATAATCATGATTATTCATAAATAATTATCTTCTGTCAAATGTATTTACAATGTTTTGTTTTTTAATGCAAATTACAAAAAAGCAGAACATTTTACGAGCTCAAAAAACCGTGGCGGAGCAAACAGACTAAAGCCTGACACCACAAAGGGCGTTCAGACTTTAATCCGCCGGACTTTAGATAGATTATTAAAATCTATATCCAACTGCCAATTTTGCAGTTAAACCTTGTCCCAATAGCATATTTGCCGAAACATTTGGTGTCTGTTCCGCAAAATCAACCATGTCTTTTTCAATTTGATTTGGAAGCCTGATACCATACAATGCTGAAAAACGTAAGTAAATTTGTTCGGTAAACGAATAATCCAAACCTGCGCCCAATTTGAACCATAAGGCGCTAAAATCACCAGAAAGGTCTTTACCATTAGGGTCTTTAAAATCATTTCCGTCTTCGTCTTTTACAGAAAGCATAATTTGATAATCAATACCCAAAAGAGGGAAAATAGAAAAACTTTCAGTTATCTTAAAAGGATATTTTCCCAAAAGGCTAATGTTCAAATCCATAACTGAGAAGTCTGTTCTCTCTAAGTCTGATCCTGTTAAAAAACGCCCAAGACCACCGGAAAAACCAAGTGATAATTCAACAAAAGTGGCATCAAAAAGAGCAAAAGCGCCACCAGCAAATCCAGGCATATAAGCTTCTACTTTTGTCGATTGGCCGCCATCAACAACCTCATAGCCGCCACCCATCCCAAGGTCAGCGAATCCACCGACACCGACACTCAATCTGAAGGCTGATTGTGCGAAAGCACTGCCCAAAACCAGTATTGCAATAAGCAATACGAACCAGAACCTTTTGTTCGCCATTGTTTTTCTCCTTACTTTGGCAACCAAAGTCTTATGTGTATAAATTCATAAAATACTGACATTTATTTTGCATGATATTTTTATCCAATCCAATAAATTTCAGATTTTATGGCACATAACTCCCTTAATATGCGGTTTTTATACCTCCCAACAAAAAAGGTGCTATTTCTCCACAACGGAAAAACAGGCTCATTATGCTTTTTCTTAACATATACCTATAAGACATAATATCAACTAAATCAAAATATGTCAATAGGACAAGTGAAAAAATTCCTGATAAATATGTCTATTAGACTGTAGTAATGACTTTACAGCAGATTTTTATAGACAATCTCAAAAAAATCCGCAAAGAGCGGGGTTTTTCGCAAATGGTCCTTTCTGAAAAGTGTGATACAACATCCAACTACATCGGCCAGATTGAAATGGGCAGACGTATCCCCTCTTTTGAAAAAATCGAGAAAATCGCCATCGCGCTGGGAATACCTTCCCATGAATTGTTTATGTATGAGACTGCTGAAAAAAAACAGGAGAAAAAGCTAAAAACCAGAGATTATCTGCAAAAAATGCCGCAAAATATCAAAAGAGAAATTATTTCGCACCTGTTGGCAGCAATAAATAAAGGCGTCAAAGATTCGTTTGATTCAAAAAATTATGTAAAATAGTAAAAGACTGAGAATTCGGGTGACTCCTACCTCGCACCGCCTTTTTAATTCATAAGACCTTGCCGTTTTGCCACACCTTATTCAAAAATAAGCGCCAAACCTAATTGAGTATAATATGGCATAGAACGAAATTGGCCGTATGGATTTATTCCAATATAATAACGGATACCTATTCCTATTTTAGAAAAATAATTAGATCGCTGATTATCATATCTTATACCGCCAAAAAAATTAAAGCAGTTTACAAGGTTGCTTTCTTTATATGTCTCATTACTCATCGTTCCTGAATATGAAAATGGGTATTTATACCGTTCCCTTAAACGATACTCGGCTGACGCAATTATCTGAAATCCGCGTGAAAAAAGCGGCGATTGAAACTGGTATTGCAGATATAATTCAAACGGGACCCTGCTCTTTTCAACAACATCCACATCTGCTTCCGTCTCATAAATTTTATACCATCCCCTTTCAAAATCGCGCAGTATAAAAAAGCCGAATTTAAAACCATGATTAAGACGAGCCTGATTATCAGGATCATTTACGGTAAAAATCAATTCCATGCAATTTCCGGCAACATCTATTCTCGTTATGGGTAGGCCCATATCTTTTCTGTAAATTGCAAGTTCATCGCCAATATGCGTAGATTCATGTTTGTATAATGAAAGTTTTACGCCCCAGTTGTAAATATTGAAATATGGCAAAACTGACAGCGGAAGATTCAGGCGATATAAAAACCCAACCTCAGGCGCTCCAATACGATAAGACGTATTAATAATTGGTGATGTTCCTCCATCAAATTTGTCAAGCCATATATCCACCAAAAACGGTACCGTAAGGCTAAAACCGTATTTCCCATTTGAAAAATTGCCCGACCATATAGGGATGTCAGCGCCCAGATTTGCAAAAACATACGGGCGATAATTTGTGTTAAAACCTCCCATATCATAATCCGGGCTATTGGTCGCATAGGCGATTTCGATTCTCATTAAGGTTGAATGCATATCCGCCCAAAAAGGTTTACCAAAAGAAGCGGGACTCGCAATCCCTTGCCATAAACCATCATTTGCCGCTTGTGCTGAACAGAAGACGCTTGCGCAGAATAAAAAAAGTTTTGCTAAAAATATTTTTTTATTATTAAACATATTGGCTTTTTATACATTTAATTTGCAATAATACTCATATCATATAATTCATGCGGAGCAATATCTTGTCCATGTTCCCACTCTATTCCTTTTCCACCAGAAATCAAATGAACTGTTTTGAAATAACTGTTATTATACAACTCTTCATACCACTTACCAGACATATATGGTAAGACATTAAATATTTTTATCTCGCCAGTTTCGTATTTTAGTTTTAATTCATAATTATCAAGCGCTTCTATATCTGTTATTTTTGGACACAGCATATAATAAAACCTCTTTTATTTTAGTGGCTCAATTTTAAAATATTCCTCGCCATTGGAAAGTAATTTCCAATTTGCTTCTAGATCATCATAATGTATTTCCAGCCATGCTTCAACTAATTTTATTTTTGACTTTGGAATTGATCCTTCAAGGATTTCACCATGCTAATGCAATTACAGCTTCATCTTCCGCATATTCAACATGGATATGTGATTTATGATGTTTTCCCGAAAGTTCTTTATGCATACGAATAACAATACCATAAAATAACGACAAAATAGGCACACTAACCTCCTAGTTTCTAAAGTCGATATTACCGAATATTCATATTACTTTGTGGATGTATACCAGCTGATTCTATATTCCCTATAGATTTTCGTCAATGCCAATGCTGTATCATTAAACAGAGGATGGACGGCCAAAGCGATATTTAGGCTGACCGGACAGTTGTTTTATCCACAATAAATGACGTATACTGGATTCATTATGAAAGGTCCGATTTTGGTAGTGCTGGCGGCGGGCATTGGCAGCCGTTATGGCGGCCTGAAACAGATGGATAAGCTGGGGAAAAACGGCGAGGTGCTGCTCGATTATTCGGTGTATGACGCCATTCACTCAGGTTTTGAAAAAGTAGTGTTTATTATCCGCCGCGATATTGAACATGATTTTCGGGAAACGATACTTGCCCGCATGGGGTCGGCGGTACGGTGGGAACTTGCGTTTCAGGAACAGGACAGCCTGATACCGGCGGATATTTTTGCCGGGGCGCAGAAAGCGGGGAGGGTAAAGCCCTGGGGTACAACCCATGCACTGCTCTGCGCCGCGGATAAAATCGATGCGCCGTTTACGGTAATAAACGCCGATGATTTTTACGGGAGAGCGGCTTTTGCGGTGATTGGTAAACACCTGTGTAGTTCTGCCGCGGATGAACCGGTAATCGTTCCTTACCGGCTGGATAAAACCTTGAGTTCTCAGGGAACCGTTGCCCGCGGCGTTTGTGAAATAAAAAACGATTATCTGGTATCGGTTGAAGAACTTACCGCCATCGAACACAAAGAAGGCCGCATCATCAACACCAATGCCGACGGCTCAATCCGCCAGCTTGCGGAGGATTGTCCCGTATCAATGAACTTTTGGGGCTTTCCCCCTACCATTCTTCCCGAATTCAAAAAGTATTTTGATGAGTTTCTGAAGTCATTTGCCGCCGATATTCCCGGACAGATTAAAAATGAATGTTTTATTCCCCGCGCCGCGGACCAATTTATCAAACAAAACATTATCAAAATTAAGGCGCTGCGGGCGGATTCAGACTGGTTTGGCGTTACCTACCGGGAAGACCGCGAAGCGGCAATTAAAAAGCTGGCCGATTTAACTTCGGCGGGCGTTTATCCGCCATCGCTATGGCAGACAACGACAGGAGCGCATTAATGAGTATCACCGCGATTTTTTTCTGGACTGCCGTTTTGTCCTTTATGCCGATTTCTGAATTACGGGGGGCCATACCTTTTGCGGTTGCGCATAATATACCGTGGTACTGGGCCTATCTTTTTGCCGTGGCCGTTAATGCGCTGGTAGCCCCGGCCTGCTGGATTTTTTTGGCGACTGTCCACAAACTGTTTTACGGCACAACACCGGAAAAGGGTATGCGCTGGTATAAAAATTTTTTTGACCGGTTTGTTGAAAGGGCGCGGAAAAGACTTTCGGTTCCATTTGAAAAATGGGGCTGGCTGGGCATTGCCGTTTTTGTCGCCATTCCCCTGCCGATAACCGGCGCATGGACCGGAACCCTCGGTTCATGGGTACTGGGAGTTTCACGGCGGCGTACCATGCTGGCGGTAATCATCGGGGTTTTG
>JAIRRB010000230.1 GCA_031256195.1 Treponema sp. | reverse complement strand
ACGCTGCCGGTGGTGCAGGACGGCCTTGCGCGGCTGGAAATTGACGCGCTGGGTCTGGAAAAGCAGGATAGGGAGATTCTTAAAATCATTATTGAACGATACCGGGGCGGGCCGGTGGGAGCGGAAACTCTCGCCATTTCTATTGGGGAATCCGTTGAGACGCTGGAAGATTACTATGAGCCTTATCTGATTCAGGCCGGCCTCTTGCAGCGCAGCCCCCGCGGCAGAATGGTAACGTCTTTTGCCTACGGTCATCTGGGGCTTACGCCGTCTACGTCGCATAACGGCGAAAATGGCGCAAGCCTTTTTTCTAACGAATGAGCGCCGATGAAAACCAGCGATTTTTTCTTTGAACTTCCCGAACACCTTATTGCCCAATACCCTCCCGAACAGCGGGGGCAGAGCCGCCTGATGATTCTTAACCGCCGGACAGGACAACGGTTTCACCGCATGGTAAACGATTTGCCTAAAATTCTCTGCGGGCCGGAATTGCGCGGCAAGGATGGCGCACTGCCCCTTTTGGTTTTTAATGATTCAAAAGTGAGGAAGGCCCGGCTTACCGGCACGGCGCTGCACACCGGGGCGCAGGTGGAGTTTTTGCTGGTGGAAGGGGCTGGGGATACAGCAATTTCCGGTCAGTCTCTGACATGGAAAGTTTTGGTTCAGCGCGCCAAGCGCCGCAGGCCGGGCAGCCGTTATGCGTTTTTTGATACAGGAGGCAGTGAAATTGCCCGCGCTGAAATTATTGACGCATCGTTAGAGGCGTCGTCGTCAGACGCTACGGCAGACGCGCCGACGGGCGGGCACATAGCCCCGGAATTGCGCTTACTCAAATTTGATCGCCTGATAGATGACTCATGGCTTGACCGTTACGGCCATATCCCGCTGCCGCCCTACATAAAACGGCAGGACGTACCGGCGGATGCGGAGCGTTACCAGACGGTGTACGCGGCGGCTGCCGGTTCAACTGCCGCCCCCACTGCCGGCCTGCACTTTACCCGCGTATTGCTGGACCGCCTTGCCGCCGCCGGGATTGAAAGTGCCTTTCTTACCCTGCATGTGGGGCTGGGGACATTTTTGCCGGTACGCAGTGAACATATTGAAGACCATACAATGCACCGAGAGACATTGAGTGTTGACGGTCAAACCGCCGCAAAAATCGAAGCGGCACAAAAGGCGGGCCGCAAAATAATCGCCGTGGGTACTACCAGCGTGCGCACTCTGGAAAGCGCATGGGATTCGGGAAAACTGCAAACAGGGAAGGGAAGTACCTCAATTTTTATTTATCCGGGTTACCAATTTAAAGTGGTAGACGCATTGGTTACCAATTTTCATACCCCTGAATCGACCCTGTTAATGTTAACGGCGGCTTTTGCCGGTAAAGATTTAATTCTTGAAAGTTACGCCGAGGCAATAGGGGAGGGCTACCGTTTTTTCAGTTACGGCGACGCAATGCTGATAATGTAGTGGTTAAATGTTAGAATGTATTTGTTATTTAACTAAGGAGGAATTGTATGATTTATCGCGAGATAGGAAAAACAAACAAAAAGGCAAGTATTATCGGACTTGGCTGCGAACATCTGGATTTTAAGCCTTATGAGCAGGTTAAAAGCACGATAGACGCGGCGCTTGAGTATGGCATCAATATTTTTGATATATTCATGCCGGGAAAAGAGGTTCGGGAAAACATCTCGAAAGCGTTAGGCGCTCGCAGAAAAGATATATTGATTCAGGGGCATATTTGCTCTTCAAATGTCGGACAGCAATATGATATTAGCCGCGATATGCTGACCGTAAAACGTTTTTTTGAAGACCATCTGCGTTTATGCGGAGGTTTTATGGATTTTGGAATGTTATTTTTTATTGATTCCGATGATGACTATAAAAATGTTTTTGAAACTGATATTGCCGGTTACGCGCTAAAATTAAAGGAAAAGGGCGACATTGGACATATCGGGTTCAGTTCACATAACCCGGTTACCGCGATTAAAGCGGTTAATACCGGACTCCCCGAAATAATGCTGTTCAGCATTAATCCTGCTTTTGATATTATCCCGACAGGAGACAGTATTTTTACCCACCTTGATAACGGTTTTAAAGTAGAAAGTTTAACCGCTGTTGAACCAAAGCGATCCGAACTATACAGACTTTGCGAGCAAAAAAATGTCGGTATAACGGTGATGAAAACACTTGGAGCGGGTAAATTAATTTCCAAAGAACATACTCCGTTTTGCAAACCTCTTACTGTTTCGCAATGTATACATTACGCTCTTTCAAGACCCGCTGTTGCAAGTGCGCTTATCGGCTGCAAAACACCGCAAGAGTTAAAAGAAGTTGTAAATTATCTTGACATCTCCGATGCGGAACGCGACTACACGGAAATATTAAGTTCCGTTCGCGGTGGGTTACACGGAAGCTGCGTGTACTGTAATCACTGCCAACCCTGCCTTTGCGAAATTGATATTGCAACTGTTAATAAATATTTAGACATTGCCAAACTGGATACCGGCAACATTCCGCCGTCAATCCGCTCTCATTATCAGAATCTTGTACATAGGGGAGATGAATGTTCAGAGTGCGGAAGCTGTGAAAGCCGCTGTCCGTTTGATGTTCCCATAATTGAAAACATGAAAAAAGCGGATGAACTTTTGGGGAAAATAAACTGATTTATGTTAACAGGCATCGCATTGATGGCAGCTACCAATTTTTTTTCTTGCATTTTTTAAAAAGCATGATATATTAGAGAGAGGAGGCACTATATGAAGAAATTATGTTTTTTCATGGCTGTCCTGTTTTTGTTGTGCTTTTTTCTGTCCTGCGATTCGGACGGTTCCAATAACAGCGTCATCTATTCAAAAGACGATTATACGGCATTTGAACTTGGAAGGTTCGCCGGGCTGGACGAAGATACTGAATGGCAGATTGTACAGGCGCACTTCAAAAAACTCCAAAGCAAAGGCAAAAAATTAACGATTAACGATGTCTGGGTAGAAAAATATATCGGCGCATACTGCCCGCCTTATATCGGGTGGACTATTCCCGCCAATGAATGGGACTGGGAGGCGTTTTATTATGGAGCTGAAAACCAGACTGTTTGTGCGGTAATGATGGGCACGCAAGGTCAGGCTTTCAGTCCCGGACAGGAAGTCAGTATGGGGCATTGGCGTGGCAGAACGTTTGTCAGGGGTGGAAACAACATTTTTCTCTGGCATGACGGGAGATTGTATAATCTGGAAGATCATTTTAATTATTATCCTTATCTTGTCAGTGATTACGCCATTGATTTGCTGTTCACCTGGGATTTTTTGAAAATAGTCAACCTGCAAAACGGTTTGGATTTTAAGACGCAGATCAGGATACTGGAAGATTGGGGGAAATCCATGCCTACTCCGTGGATTCCAGGGTATTATAATGAAATGCCTATTCAGTATTTAGGTACATATAACGGTTACATCGTGATATTTGCGTACATAAGCTCAAATGCAGCTGTATTTCATCTGGAAATCGACGGTGTGCACTTTTATACTCCCTCAGGCGGCAGCGGCGGCAATCGCATTTTTGCATGGGAAGAAGGGCGGATATATACGCTGCAAGGTTTGTATGAGCAGGGTTTAATAACCCATGATGACCTTGTTACCATGGCATACAATTTGCATGGCATTCAAGAGGAGTATTAAAAATTACGGCGACGCAATGCTGATAGTGTAGAAGAAAATATCACCGCCGCAAGAATAATGCCGCCCCCGGCAAGCACGGAAGGGGAGGTCCGCTCGCCGGTTACCAGCAGCACCCAGAGGGGATTCAAAACCGGTTCTATTGCGGCGGTCAGCATGGCCTGGACAGCCGAAATACGTTTGATGCCGTAGGCAAACAGCGCCGAAGCCATACCGATTTGAAAAATTCCCATAAAGGCAATGCTCAACAGATTGGGAACATTGAAGGTCGGCGGATGCAGGAAGAAAAAAGGAAGGGAAAAAAACGCGCAAATTATATGGGAAAAAATTAAAATGTCCGCGGGGTTGCCGTCTTTTCGCGCCCGCAGTACAACGGAATTGGCCCCAAAGGCAATGCCGGAAATGACTGCCAGAATATTTCCTGTCATGGAACCTGATGCGAGGCCGCTTGAAAATACCAAAAACATCCCCAGGCTTACCAAAACCAGAGCGCACCAGTTTTCCCAACGGGGCCGTTCTTTCAGAAAAAACCATGCCAATAGCGCGGCCCAGACCGGGGCGGCGTATTGCAGCAGAATTGCGTTTGCCGAAGCGGTCAATTTGTTGGCGCTCACAAAGAACAGCATCGTGGCGGTATAACAGAGGCCGCAGGCGGCAAGCGCCGGTATTTCTTTGAGCGTAATGGGGGCGCTGTTTTTCCGGCCTGATGAAAGGCGGCGCAGGGTCAAAAGGACGGCAATCGCCAGAATACTTCTGCTGCCGCAAATAACCACCGGATGCCAGTCTACCAGCTTGATAAACAGGCCGCTGGTACTCCACAGCAGGGCGCAGAGTAAAATGGCCCCCTGCCCGGCCAGACGATGTTCTTTATGTATGATGTTTTCCACATTTCAAATATATGCTACACTTGCGGTATTAACAACGGTGTTTGAGAATTTTGGGCGTATCAAAACCATGTGGAGGAATAATTGCAGTATCGAATTGATAAAAAATCGGGTAATAAGCTGTCTATCCTTGGTTTTGGATGTATGCGTTTTCCGGGGATACTGGGCGGAACTGATGTACGAAAGACCGAAGAAATAATAATGCGCTCCATTGAAGGAGGCGTCAATTATTTTGATACTGCCTGGATTTATCCGGGCAGTGAGGAAACGTTAGGTGTAATTTTTGAAAAAAACAGGGTAAGGCAGCAGGTTTATATCGCAAGTAAACTGCCCCTTATTTTGTTAAAAAGCGCATCTGATTTTAACAAATATTTTGACAGGCAGCTTGCGCGGTTGCGTACGGATTATATCGATTATTACCTGATGCACATGCTGGGAAACCTGGATCAGTGGAATAATCTGAAAGATTGGGGAATTGAAGACTGGATAACAGAGAAAAAAAAATCAGGACAGATTCGGCGGATTGGTTTTTCTTTTCATGGGCCGCACAATGAGTATATAAAACTCATAAATGACTATGATTGGGATATGTCCATGATACAGTACAATTATTCCGATGAAAACTTTCAGGCGGGAGTGACCGGGCTGAGGGAAGCCGCACAAAAAATGCCGGTAATGGTAATGGAGCCCTTATTGGGAGGAAAGTTGGCATCCAGCCTGCCTAAAGCCGCGGTGGAAGTTTTCAAAAAAAGTAAACAAGATTTATCACCGGCGGGCTGGGCCTTTAACTGGGTGTGGAATCAACCGGAAGTTACCCTGTTGCTTTCCGGAATGAGTGATACCACCCAGGTGGAAGAAAACCTGCGTCTTGCCGACGCGGCCGCTGTGGGTATGCTGGGCGACGGCGAACATGCGCTCTATCGCAATGTTCTGGAGATAGTGAACCGTGCCTGCAAGGTACGGTGTACGGGCTGTAATTATTGTATGCCCTGCCCCCGGGGAGTAAACATTCCCGGTTCTTTTTCCGCGTACAACGCGATATATACGATGGGTTTTCAACAGGGAATGTGGCAGTATGTTACCAGTGTTACCAGCGCCAATAATATATCAGAACTGGGAAGAAGCCCCCGTTTATGCGTCAAATGCGGCAAGTGCGAAACGCATTGTCCTCAGCATTTACCCATTATGCAGCATCTCGATCAGGTTAAGAAAAAGATGGAACCTTTTTGGTTTAGGTTTGGCTGTAAGTGCGCCGCGCTTTTTGTGGGCCTCAAGCGAAAAAAGAATCAAGAAAAAACAGGATGATTTGCCCTTATCCGGTAAAGTTGCCGCTGATTGACAGTACCGTTTCGATAACCCGGTCAACCTGAGCATTGCTCATGCCGGGCCAAATGGGAAGGGAAATTTCCTGGCGGCAGCTTTTCATGGTTTCGGGAAAATCTTCTTCAGTTAAATGATAACGATTTTTATAAAAAGGCATGGTGTGCAGGGGAATAAAATGCACGGATACGCCAATGCCCGCTTCTTTGAGTTTTTGGATAAATTCATCACGCGATATACGCAGATGCAAGGGGTTCAGGCGCAGGGGGTACAGGTGGCGGGCATCATCTGAGCCGGTAGGGGGAAGGAGTAAACATTCATTGCCGCAGAATGCCGAATCGTAAGCGGCGGCTATTGTTTCCCTCATGCGCAGCAGTTCCCATGCCCGCGCAAGCTGCACCCGGCCAATGGCGGCCAGCAAATCCGGTAAGTTGTACTTGTAGCCCGCTTCTGCCACTTCGTAGTACCATGAGGCCCGTGCGTCAGAATAACGGTTCCAGATGGTACGGTCTATGCCGTGGATTCGCATAAGAGCGATTCTGCGGGCTATTGCCTCATCACCACAGACAATCATGCCTCCCTCGCCGGTGGTAATGGTTTTGGTCGCGTAAAACGAAAAAACGCCTATGTCGCCGGTTGTGCCGGCAATGGCGGAAGGAAACGCATGAGCGGCGTCCTCAATGACTTTCAGCCCATAGCGGCGGGCTATATCCATGATGGCTTCCATGTCGCAGGGAAGGCCGCCGTAATGGACCGGTATGACCGCTCTGGCTTTTCCGGACGGCAGTTTCAACAGGGTATTTTCCAGGGCTGCCGGATCAATATGAAAAGCGCCGGGGCTGACATCAACAAAAACCGGATCGGCTCCCAGATAACGGGCGACTTCGGCGGTGGCGGTAAAGGTGCAGGAAGGAACCAATACCGCATCGCCCGGCCCTATGCCGCAGGCTTCCAGCGCCAGATGCAGTCCGCTGGTAGCGGAGTTTACCGCAAGGCAGTGGAGGCTGCCGGTTTTGAGAAGGGGAGGGCGTTTCAGGAATTCGGCAAATTCTTTTTCAAAATTCAGGGCTTCAATGCCGGTGGTCAGCCAGCCGGAGCGCAGAACGCGGATAACAGCGTCTTCTTCTTCGGTACCCGTGAAAGGTTTTGCAAAGGGAATGTCGTCATTGGCCATAGGTGTATACTACCATAATTTGCAAATTTGAAGAAATTCACCACGGAGTTGCACGGAGTTCAATACAAAGATTATCTTTTTTTTCTTTTCGTGAAACTCCGTGTTTCCTCTGTGTAACTCTGTGGTAAATTTTCTTTTTGTATCTTGCGTAATTAACTGAGGCTGTCCCAAAACTTCAGTTTTTGGGACAGCTACCCTAGATTTAATAGAAAAAACGGCTGAAAGACGTTTTTTCCAAGAGCTTGGCACAAAACTAACCGAGTTTTGGGACAAGCTCAACTTATTGTGCATAAACCGGCAATTCCTGGCGCATGGCAGGGATGGCGCTGCGCAGTACCGTCCGCAACAGTTCGCTGTCACGGTACATCTGCGCCCGCTGCGGATCAAAGCGGCAGATGGGTTTTATCGCTTCCATAAGTTCAACCAAATTGATGGGGCTGGGATTTTTTTTGTCCACGCGAAGGATGCGGCTGTATTCGGTTTCCCTCGGTTCCTCGTCTGCAGACCACAATCGTTCATCAAGACGTTCCCCGGCGCGGAGGCCCGAATACTCAATTTTGATGTCGGTTTCCGGCTCAAAGCCGTAAAAGCGTATCATCTGCTCGGCAAGGTCGCGGATGCGGACCGGCTCGCCCATATCCAGCAGGTAAAGTTTGCCGTTTTCGCCCACGCCGCCGGCTTTAAGTACCAGGGAACAGGATTCCGGGATAGTCATAAACCAGCGGCGCATTTCGGGATGGGTCACCGTTACCGGCCCGCCTTTTTCAATTTGTTTCTGGAAAAGCGGCACAATGGAACCCCGCGACCCCAGCACATTGCCAAAACGGACAACCATAAAATTGGCGGTGTCGGTTGCGCCGGCTGCCGTGGCCGCCTCCATGACAAGCTGTTCGCATATCAGCTTGGAAGCGCCGTATACCGAAACGGGGTCAACCGCCTTGTCGGTGGTAATGTGAACGAAGCGTTTTATTCCGTGGCGCATAACGGCGCTGAGCAGATTTTCCGTGCCAATGACATTGTTTTCAACCGCGGCAACGGGGTTTTCTTCCATCATGGGGACGTGTTTGTAGGCGGCGGTATGAAACACCACATCGGCGTGAAGCTGTCCCATAATGTAATCCATATAGTCAGCGTCTTTTAAATCCCCGACAATCGGAACCAGGCTGGTCTTTTCGCCGACGCCTCCTTCCTGCAAGAGCCGCAATTCACGGTCTATCTGGTAGATGGAATTTTCACCGTGGCCGAACAGGTACAGCCGCGACGCCCCCGCTGAAAGGAGCTGACGGCAAATTTCACTGCCTATGGAGCCGCCGGCGCCGGTAACCATGACTCGTTTTCCCCGCAGATAGGCAAGGCTCTGTTTAAGCTGAATCGCTACCGGCGTTCTGCCCAAAAGGTCCTGGGGATCAATGGAACGGGTCTGTATCAGATGGGCGTCGCCCTCGATTATTTGGGATATTCCCGGCAGTATGCTGATTTTTTCAAAACCGGCTTTTTTTAGAATCGAGTAGAGTTCTTTAAGGTATTCCCGGCTTGCCCCTGGAATGGCAATAATTGCCTCGTCTGCGGGGTTCATGCGCAACAGGCGGGCTACATCGCGGATAGGGCCGAGTACCGGTATCCCGTTAATCTGGCGGCCGATTTTCTCCGGATCGTCATCCAAAAAGGCGACCAATTCGCCGAATATGGCCTTTGACTGTATCTCGTTTGCCAGAGACCGCCCGGCAAATCCCGCCCCGATAATGTACAAACGCCGCGACTTTTGCGTTATCATACGCTACCCTCCCATAAGGCGCTTCCCTTAATATTACTCCAAAATAGCCATTTTTGGAATAGTTTATCTGTCCAGCGCCCCTATCACCTCAAAGGCAAGATCAATGGCAAAAGAATCATCATACAGGTTCAACTTGACTTTTGCCCTCTTCTTTCGTTTATCGACCTTTATTATCTTTCCCTCAAGCCCCATAAGCGGGCCCTCGATGACCACGATACGGGCATTTTCATTAAAGTATACACGGGAAACGCCCGCAACCGGCCCGGCTTTTTTGATAAAATGGAGTACCAGTTCAAGGTCACGGTCCGCCAGCGGGCAAATATTCTGGTTGGATTTAAGAAAGCGGTAAAAGCCGCCCGTGCGCCGGAAGTCCCATTGATGGGCCATAATATCGTCCCGTTCGGCTTCAATAAACACATAACCGGGAAAAACCGCCGCCGTTGACTGCCGCATCACCCCCCTGCGCCGTATATCGATACGCCGCCGGGGAAAATGCAGGGAAAAACCCGCCTGGGGGTGGAGCGCATTGAAAAGCCGCATGAATTTTTCCTCTCCCCGCGTTTTTACCTGTATGGCGTAATAATTCATCTTTAATTGACAATAAATCATAATTACCATTGAGTAAACAGCCGATACTGGAAATGGAGTTTTCTATGATAAGAAACCATCTGCTTGCCGGGCTGTTTTTGTGCCTCATTGCTTCATTTCCACTGGATGCGGCAAATATTTCTTTTCTGGTTATGGAAACCGGCCAAAGCAAGGAAGACCCCGCCGGTCAGTACCCTGTTTTATGGGAGAACGGCCTGTTGGATGTTTTTTTTGAGTCGGGACACATAGTGAGCAATTTTCCCATAATGCGGGTTGTTGAAAAACCGGCGGATGGTTTTCCCGGTGAGGCGGAACAGGATTTTGAAAGCGCGAAAAACGGGGGAATGGAGTATTTTATTGTGGGCATCGTGGATTACACCGCGGCTGATGTTTCACTGCGTTTATTCAATACCAAATCGCTCCGCATTATACAGGAACACAAGTACACGGTAAAAACATTCAAAAACACCAAAGAAGAATATGAAAACATAAAGGCGGCTATCAAGATTATGGCGGCCCATTTGAAATAGGAAGGGAAAAGATGAAAACAAAATTTTTGATGGTGATTTGCGCTTCGCTGACACTGCTGGTCAGCGCTACGGTATGGGAAGGTGTTACCGATGTTGTTTCCGGAAAAGATTTGCCGGGAAACTTCAGCGTCGCAACCAATTCTTTTCCGCGGAATTCGGTCGTGGATATTACCAATCTTGAAAACGGCAAGGTAGTCCGGGTGCTGGTTGTTTCCGGTCTTGAGACAACGGGCCTTCTGGCGACGCTTTCCCGGAATGCCGCCGATTCTATTGATCTGCGCGGCAATTCTACCGGCAGAATTCGGATAACCCAGCCGGCGGACGACATTGCCTTTTCCAATTTCAAATTAGGCCCTGTCGCCGCTGTGTCCCCCGCTGCTGAACCGGAAACCCTTACGCGCAATACGGCGTATCCCGCTGATGAAAAAGCGCTTACCGGAACGGCTGCTGTTATCGCAGAACCGGCGGCTCGGGAGCCGGCGGCTCAGGAGCCGACGCAACCGGCAGAAGAAACCGCCGTGGTAACGACGGTGACCAGAACGACGGAAACAGTTACAGAACCGGCGGTTTGGGAGCCGGTACAACCAGCAGAAAGAACTACCGTGGTAACAACCGTGACCACAACAACAGAAACAATACCGGCAACGCCAACAGCGGCCATTGAGGAAACGGCTGCTGAACCAGTTGTTATGGCAGAAATTACCGAAACGATTGATGAAACTCCGGCGGCACCGGCCATTGCGGAAATAACCGCTGAACCAGTCATAGCAGAATCCGCAGAAGCAATTGCCGAAGCGTCGCCGACACTGGCCGTTGTGGAAATGGTTATTGAGCCACTCATAATAACAGAAACGGCAGAAGTAATTGCTGAAGCGCCGGCCGTTGAGGAAACGATAACCGCAGCAGATGTACCGGCGGCGTTTGAGAATCCGCCTGAGTTGAACAACAGCCCCGATAATCTGAGCATAATTCCTTCGGAAGAACGAATCCCCGCAGCGGACCAGTTTGTCATTGCGCCTGAAGATATTGCCCCTGCCGTATCCACTGCGCCGCCACCCGCCGGAACGTCTGATTTTTCACCTTTTCAGGCGCCGCTTATCAGCCGCCTGGAACAGGGCAAATGCTATGTGCAGGTCGCCGCATACCGGCGGGTTGATCATGTAGAAGACGAAATCAGCCGCATAGGGTCAAGTTATCCGCTGGCAGTACAAAATATCGGAACCGACGCCAATCCCATGTTCCGGATACTGCTGGGCCCCTTAAATCAGGGTGAAAGCGGCGCTCTGCTGCAGCGTTTCAAAAGCATCGGTTATAACGACGCCTTTATACGGTATAATTGAAGAACCGTCGGCTAGTTTTTTTATTTCTTCAAAGAAGAATTTAGCACGGGGGGGAATCCCAACGCTGGTTATTCCGCGTAACCGCATGGTTGGTTTTATTAATGCCCTGTGCTCAGTCATGCAGTTCCATCCCACAAAGGCGTAAATGATTATATTCTAGGAAGAACCTATCTTTATAACAATACCACATCGTATATAAAAATAACTCGTATCGATCCCTGAATTATAGCCATCCACCGGTGTAAAACCAGTGTTGCTTATTCCGATAATACTAGACGATGTTATACCTCGTAAATTCGTAAACAGTTCATAATCTACTCTTACAATTATTCCGGTACGTAGTTGTTTATCAAAATAGTAAATTCCATTCAAGGTAAAAGAAAACCTAACCCACCTTCCATTGTGTCATAAAATTGTTTTAACCGGATAAAATGGCTGTCTATAGCCTCTACCCATGTATTATGGATAAAAAAAAGCGTTTAATGAAATATTAAAATTTTCACCAAATGTATAATCACTTCGAAAACCTAAAGAAAAACTTTTTATTACCTGTTCATAACTAATTCCTGTACCCGCAACATTGCTTTTTGGTGTATTATTTGTCCATTCATCATTATTGTTTATTGGGTACTGCAAATAACCATCTACCGCAGACCATTTTCGTGTATAATATGAAAATCCGACAAGCGGTGACAACTTAAAATGTCCAAGTCCAAATGAATAACCAAATTGAAAAGTCATATTCAAATGTTTATCCGTATACAAATCATGCTCAGAATAATTAGACAAGGCATTTGAATTATCAATTAAATAATCGTAGTCTTCCATAATACCATTTTTTATTGCTAATGGCAAACCTGATAAAATATTAGCGTTTATTATAAAATTAAATATATCAAATTGATTATTTACAATCAAAATAGGTATAAGATTCTCTTTCCATTCAAGTCTGCTTATCTCTTTGTTGCCTTTGTATACATATTCGTTTGTCCTGCCGACCCCTACCCCGGTACTAATTTCAACCTCGTATTTTACTATATCTATCGAGAAAAGGCATTGAGAAAAAAAAAGAATATAATAAAAAAACGAAATATTTCTATTTGCCATATTTATCATTATATACAGAATAACAACCAAGTTGAAGGATAAATACATTAAGGCATTTTTCAAACATTAAAATGCATCCAATTCCCTGTTTTTTATTCGTCGTAATCCTTAACTTCCATCGTAAAGTAATCAGCATAGACCGTAATTAAAAGGATTGGACCGGTTATTATGATATCTTCCCCCGCAAAATCACCTTGTTCACAATTGCTGGTGAATAAAGTCCCGTTAATTTTATATTCCAGATGGTTAGGCCCTTTGTATACATTAACATGGTCAATATCTTCATATTCATCAGAGAAAATTGGGGTTTCAACTGCACCATCTGGTGGTATATCTGGCGTAACATCTTGTGATGTCTGCCCTTTTGGACCGCGACTAACTCGTAAAGTATAGTCCTTGTCAAAATCCAGACTTTGGATACTCATATTCAAGAACAACACCTTAATATCCGTTAGGTTTGAACCTGATTCGTTCACAATGCTTAAAGTATATCCAAAAATTGCTATTCCATAATGAAAAATATCACATCCCGTGAACAATAGAATGCATAGCGCACAATATACAAAAAAGAGATGTTTCCTGGTTTTCATATATATCACCTCACAACATGAAAAATATATCAGGCCTCTTTATACTTACAAAGAGACCTGATATAGTATGACTATTTTTTAAAGACCTTCCCCCAGCTAATCTGATAAAGCTGTCCTGAATTTTCATAGAAACCTGTCTCTTTTTTATCAATATCATAACCATATGTCTGGACTTCCCCCGGAATAGTGGACAGTAAGTTAAGAGCGTGATAAACCCAAGGAGAGGGAATCATGATAAGACGAAGAACGTACACGAAGGAGTTTAAGGAGTCAGCCATAGAAATC
>JAIRRB010000146.1 GCA_031256195.1 Treponema sp. | reverse complement strand
TCGCTGTGGTTGTTGTAGAGTTCTATGGCTGACTCCTTGAACTCCCTCGTGTACGTTCTCCGTCTTATCATGATTCCCTCTCCTTGGGTTTATCACGCTCTTAACTTACTGTCCACTATTCCGGGGGAAGTCCAGGGGAGAGAAATTTTACCACGGAGGACACGGAGTTTTTGGTACGAAAAACATTTTTTCTCTGTGTACTCCGTGGTTAAATTCTTCTTAAAATTCAATTTGCCAAAATAAGTTAACGCACATGTAGGTGTTTGTGGGGGTATGCCGGCCCACAACGTAAGGATTTACGCTATTGCCGGCGGTGAGACTTGAACTCACACATACTTGCGTACAGTAGATTTTGAGTCTACCGCGTCTGCCATTCCGCCACGCCGGCTAAACAACCGCACCCCGCTAAGGGGTGTTAATTCGAAAAAAACAAAACAGCCCAGGCACCAATAAATGCCGCCGTTACCACATAGGCAAGCCCAGCTTTAGCTGGGCGATAGTGCCGCTTCGAAAAAGGCGTTTTCCCGACGGGAAAACCTACGAACCGCACCCCGTTAAGGGGTGTTATTCGAAAAAAATGAAGGGTATCATACTGCAGGGCGTGTCAACAATAGTTGACACGCCCTGTACCCGCCGCCTACGGCGGCTTTCCGCGGGGTATTAAACCCTTCGGTGACTGCGCTCGTTCGGTCATGTCCGAGCAAGCTCGGCCACGACACTCACTTCGCTTGTCAATCAAAACAGCCCAGGCACCAGCAAGTGCTGCCGTTACCACATAAGCAAGCACAGCCTTAGCTGGGCGACAGTGCCGCCTCGAAAAACGGCGTTACTTCACTATACCCAAAACCTGCCATTTTAACAAGCTGTTTGACAATTTAAGTTCCTACTCCCCAATGATTTTTACCAATACCCGCTTACGGCGCTGACCGTCAAACTCACCGTAAAAAATTTGCTCCCAGGGGCCGAAATGAAGTTTGCCGCCGGTAACGGCGACCATAACTTCACGTCCCATTATCTGCCGTTTCAGGTGGGCATCAGCGTTAATTTCGCCGGTGTTGTGATGGTAGAATGATACCGGTTCATGGGGGGCGAGTTTTTCCAGCCATACATCAAAATCGTGATGCAGGCCGGATTCGTCATCGTTGATAAAGACGCTGGCGGTAATGTGCATGGCGTTTACCAGACACAGTCCTTCCTGTATACCCGATTCCCGAAGCAGGGATTCCACCTCGCCGGTTATATTAATAAACTCCCGCGGCTTTTTGGTGTTAAACCACAGTTCCTTGGTTATTGATTTCATGTTCTGTTTCTCCGGTACTCTCCAAACAAATTATCATATATTGCGGCAAGTTTTTCATCAGGCTGATACGTTTTTTCGATGCGCACAAGGGCATTGGCCGCCTCGGCACATGAAGCGAATTTCCCCAGTGAGCAAGAGCCGATAATGGCAAGGCCCAGAAGTTCCGCTTCTTTTTGCCGGGGAACCAGCACCTGCTTTTGGGTGATGTCCGCTTTAATCTGATTCAACAACTCGCTGCCGGATGCGGTTCCCGCAATGCGCAATTCCCCCACAATCGCACCGGCTTCTTCCATTATGCCAATAATGTCGCGGATTGCGCAGCAAATGCCTTCCAGCACAGAGCGGGCAAATTCGGGCCGGCCGGTGGAAAGGCTTAAACCCCGCAGTATGCCCCGCGCCGAAGGATTCCAAACCGGGGCGCGTTCACCGGCCAGGTAGGGCAAAAACACCAGACCTCCCGCCCCGGCCTGCGCCGTTTGCGCAAGCGCGAAAAAATCATCGAAGGTTTGGCCCAAAAAATCGCAGCCCCATTCAACGGCTTTTCCTGTGGTGGAAACTATTCCCGAAAGGTTGAAAAAGGGCTTTACCGGATGGTGGTACGACATAAGCCGCTGGTCGGTGACAAGGTTTCCCGTACAGGCGTTTATTCCCTCGGAAGTACCGGCGCGGTCGCAGACCTGTCCCGGCTTTACCACCCCGGCGCCAAGAATCGCCGCAAAAAAATCAGGGCCACCGGAAATGACCGGAATGTCCGGCGGTAAGCCGCAATGGGCGGCGGCTTGCGGGGCAAGAGCGCCAAATACTTCGCCGGGGCGGATAAAGGGAGGAAATTTTTCCCTGTCCAGGCCCAGGCGCTCAAGAATCGAATCGTTCCAAAACCAGCGTTCAAATCCGTCCGAGGGGAAAACCGTCCGCGCTTCACCGGTCAGGGCAAAGGCAAGCAGTTCGGGGCAGCCCAAAAAACATTGGGCTTTTTCATACAGATGCGGCTCATTTATTTTGATGTCCAGCGCCTTGGGCAGAAAAAAGCCCGCATCGACAAAATTGCCCAAAAGCGCGGAAACTTGTTCCGCAGCCTGTACCGCCCGCCGGTCCAGCCAGAGCCGCGCCGGAGCCGCCGGCACATTGAGACCCTTTGCGGTACATTCCGGCCTGCCCAATACCGGAACCAGACTGGGGCCGTTCCCGCTGATGACAATGGCTTCTACCGCGGCCAACGGGACGGACACGGCAAGACTCCGGCAGCAATCTTCAAAAGCCTGCAACCATTGTCCACTGTCCGTTTCATGGCGCATACCATCACTTAAATTGATGGACAACGGGACGGCGGCAAAGGCAAGCCGGCTGCCCTCAAAATCCCAAATGGCCGACTTAAAAATTGATGTTCCTATGTCAACAGTAAGCAGCATTTTTTCATATTATAAACAGAAAAAAACATTGTGTCTTCATAGCAAATATGCCATACTCAATGCAAGGTGCTTGTTAATAGAATACTCAAAGAAAAAATAATGGAGGCTTTCTCTTCGGTACTCCCCATCACCATCATTGTGCTGGTAGTCACGGTGGTCTTAACGCCGATGACTTCAGGAACAATACTGATGTTCTTGACAGGCGCGGCGCTGCTGGTTGTTGGGATGGGCTTTTTTACTTTGGGGGCCGACATGGCCATGATGCCGATGGGGGAAAGCGTCGGCATACAGCTTACCAAAAGTTCCAAAATTTTTTTGGTTATTATTGTCAGTTTTGTAATCGGCGCACTCATCACCATTGCCGAGCCGGATTTGCAGGTTCTGGCAAGGCAATTTCCCTCAATTCCGGCTGTGTATCTGATTCTGACCGTAGCGGCAGGCGTGGGAATTTTTCTGGTAATCGCCATACTGCGGCCCCTGCTGAAAATTCCCCTTTCGGCGCTGCTGGTCGTTTTTTATATAATAATTTTTGTGGTGGCCCAATTTGTCCCCGCCGATTTTATTCCGGTTGCTTTTGATTCAGGCGGCGTTACCACCGGCCCCATAACGGTTCCCTTTATTCTGGCAATGGGCGTTGGCGAGGCTCTTATCCGCAGCGACAAACATTCCCAGGAAGACAGTTTCGGTCTGGTGGCATTATGCAGCGTAGGGCCGATTTTGGCAGTGATGCTGCTGGGAATTTTTTTCCACTTCGGTCAGGTGGAAATGGAATCGTATGTTGTTCATGACGCGTCCACTTCGCGGGAAGTAGCCAAAAGTTTTATTCTTGAACTTCCCCACTTCCTCAAGGATGTGTCAATCGCCATGGGCGCTATTGTTTTTTTCTTCATAGTGTTTCAACTTGTTTCACGGCGTTATCATCAACATCAGCTTGGACGTATTGCGGTTGGTTTTCTCTACACCTTGATCGGTCTGGTGCTTTTTTTGACCGGTGTAAACGTGGGTTTTATTCCGGTAGGCCAGCTTTTGGGTTCCGAAATTGGCGTATCGCCGTATAAATGGGTTTTAATCCCCCTGGGCGCCCTGATCGGTTACTTCATCGTGGCGGCGGAACCGGCGGTTCATGTTTTGAACAAACAAGTTGAAGAAATTTCCTCCGGGGCCATCACCGCGAAGATGATGAACCGGGGACTTGCTATCGGCATGGCCGCGGCGCTGGCAATTACCATGACGCGGATTTTGCTGGGCATCCCCATTATGTGGATTCTCATCCCCGGCTATGCCTTCGCTTTGATACTCACTTTTTTTGTGCCGCGGATTTTCACCGGTATCGCCTTTGACTCAGGCGGCGTATGCTCCGGCCCCATGAGTTCCACATTTCTCCTGCCCTTTGCGATGGGAACCTGTGAAGGCGTGGGCGGCAACATGTTAATTGATGCATTCGGCATTGTCGCAATAGTTGCGATGACGCCCCTCATCGTTATTCAACTGATGGGCATGGTCTACCAGTTCAGGACGAAACAGGCCGCTGCTCTGACTGAACAGCAAACCGCCGTCATCAGTACCGCCGTGGCGGGCAAAGTCGTTGACTGGGGCAAAATAACCGTATTCAAGACAGAGGATTAAATGGCAAAAAAAAATACGCTCTCGCAATTTATTTCCCGTTTTCCGGCCAAGTTACGGCAGCAAGAAGACCTGCCGCCGGAAACGACCCGGCTTCATACGCCTTCTCTCAAAATGATGTTTTTTATTGTTGACTGGCACCGGGTCAATGTTGTTTCCGATGTTTTTGTAGAAGAAAAAGTCCGTTTTCATTTTATCAACAAGGGCAGAGGAACCGCCAATTCGGATATTCTCGACATTCTGGGAATCGGCGCCGGTGAAAAGGCAATTATTACCTGTCTGGAACAGGTGGTGGGTGTGCCGGTTTTAATGAAAGAAGTGCGAAAAAAACTTAAAGTTTACGGACCGGGCGCGGGGATCGCTTTTACGATTCCCCTTTCGGCAATCAACGATCCGGCGCTTTTGATATTCAAGCAAAGTATCCATAAAAATGAAAAAATCGCTTCCGGTTATCCCGAAGGCGAGGGAGTAAATATGGCGAATAAATTTTCACATGATCTTATTATATCGGTGGTAAATCAGGGCTACAGTGATGAATTGATGAATACCGCCCGTGAAGCAGGGGCATCAGGCGGCACGGTACTGAATGCCCGCGGTCAGGCCCACCAGGGGGCGGTCAAATTTTTCGGTGTTTCCGTACAGGATGAAAAAGAAATCATCCTTATTTTGACCAGCCGGGAAAAGAAAGTTTCCATTATGCACGCCGTTAGCGAAGCACATGGTCTTAACAGCAAGGCCCAGGGAATTGTATTTTCCCTGCCGGTAGATGATGTTTTGGGCCTGAGTTTTGAATGAGTATACTTGCGTTTTTACGGAATCTATGCAAGAATTAATTAATTAATCTTGAGGAGGCAAACATGAATTCCCGCCGTTATTTTTTCACTTCCGAATCTGTCGGAGAAGGTCATCCCGACAAATTATGCGATCAGGTATCAGACGCTATTTTGGATGCCTGTCTAAAGGACGATCCCCAAAGCAGGGTTGCCTGTGAAACTTTTGCCTCAACTTCTCTGGTGCTGGTAGGCGGGGAAATCACCACCAATACTTTTGTCGATTTTCAGCATATAGTCCGCGAAGTGGCGCGGGAAATCGGCTACACCAATCCCGCCTACGGACTGGACTGTAATTCAATGGCGGTCATGGACATGATCCACAGCCAGTCTCCTGACATCAGCCAGGGCGTTTCCGGCATGGGTCTGAAAAAATTCAAGGGCCAGCAGGGCGCCGGCGATCAGGGCATGATGTTCGGTTTTGCCTGCAATGAAACCAAGGAACTGATGCCCCTGCCCATTACCCTGGCCCATAAAATTTTGTTACACGCAACAAAACTCCGCAAGAACAAAACCATCAAGTGGTTGCGGCCCGATTCCAAAAGCCAGGTAACGGTGGAATATGACGGCTTTAAACCGATTCGTATTGACGCGGTGGTTGTCGCCCACCAGCATGATCCCGAAGCGACCCACAAGGATATCGAAACCGAAATCATCGAAAAAATTGTCAGGCCGGTGCTGGAGCCTACCGGCCTTTTGGACAAAAAAACCAAATACTTCATCAACCCCACAGGCCGGTTTGTGGTTGGCGGGCCGTTTGGCGACACCGGCTTAACAGGCCGCAAAATCATCGTAGACAGTTACGGCGGCATGGGCCGTCACGGCGGCGGCGCATTTTCCGGTAAAGACCCCACCAAGGTTGACCGTTCCGCCGCCTACGCCGCCCGCTATGTCGCCAAAAACATAGTCGCCGCCAAACTTGCCGCCCGCTGTGAAATTCAACTGGCCTATGCCATTGGCGTACCGTTCCCCGTTTCGATTATGGTAGACACTTTTGGAACCGGAAAGGTTGAGGAAAAGCGCATAGAAGCCGCTATTCAAAAAGTCTTCGACTTAAGTCCCGCGGGAATCATCAAGGCATTGGGCCTCCGCCGCCCCATTTACCAAAAGACCGCGTCTTATGGGCATTTTGGCCGCGCCGAGTTCCCCTGGGAAAAAACCGACAAAACGGAAGAACTGAAAAAGGCAATCGGCTGATTGGAAGGCGGGGGTTGTTGATTTTTTCTCTTGTCAAAAATGCCACTTTACGGTAAAATAACCGGAAAGGAATCTATAGGAGGGATAATATGGCTGAACATGTAATGCATAAAAAAGAAACCAAAAAAGCGCCCAAAAAGTCGTTAAAAGAAAAGCGGGACGATAAAAAGGCCAAGAAAAAAAGTAAAGAGAGTTGATACTTATTTGAACGTCTGGTTTAATACCCTCGCGTGAAAAATTATGAAACCAAAGGCAGAATCCGCGATATTATTTTTATCTGTAGGTACTTTCCGTACTTAATAATGTCCATACTGCCTGTACATCACCGGAAGTAATTCCACGAAAATGCATACCATGACGGCATAGCAAATATTTTTTTTCAACATGGGTAAACATTATGCCAACAGTACAGCCATGTGCCTTACCCCTGCATTTCCTTGAAGATAATATTCCCGCAAGCATTTTTTCACTGAGTTTATGCAGCAATGTTACATATTTATCAAGATGAAACAGCTTACAGCGTATACTCCATTTAATACCATTAACATGCAGTATAAAAAGAGGGTCGTCTTTTCTTGATTTTTTATACTCCATTTTATAAAAGTCAGACTTCCTGGCCGATTTATTCCCAAAAGCCATATACCCGGCATTAATGGCTTTATTGTGCAATTCCAGGACAATAGCCTGATCATTTACCGGAATTGAACCGATTGCCTCATTAACCGTTATGGTATTTTTTTGTTCCATATTTTAACCTCCAATCTTAAAATCTTCCGATTTAAAATTGCTGTAATACCGTCCGTTTTCTGCGGTAAATTTTAATATTATAAAATCACCGCCGTCCCTTCCTCCTGTATAATATTGGGTATATTCATCTTTCCACAATTCCTTTTTGATTTTTTTATCATCCAATACTTCCATTGTTCCTTTCAGCATAACCCCGCGAAAAAAACGTTTGTCATAAAAATAAATACAAGCCTTTTGATTATTCCTGTAATGTTTTATCCTCATTGAAGGACTGTTTGTATGCCAATAAAATGTTTGTATGCCTTCACGTTTACAGGGAGCCAACATTGCCTTTGTATTGGGAAAGCCGTTTTCATCAACGGAACCTATAAAACTAACTCCCTGTTTATCAATTAAATTACCTATCGTTTCTGCCGGATTTCTCATCATTTTCAAAATACCCCCATATTATTATAGTGTACTATTTCAGCTATTCCTTCAATATCCGCACTTATAAATATTTCATAATTCTATAACACCTAATGCCCATGCTGCTATAGTTTTGTTATGTATCATCGCCATTGACATTTTATTGAAAAATAGGGATATTAATTGTTAATTATATTTTATTAGGAGTCAAAAAATGAATGAAAAATACACTTGTTACTGTGGTTTATATTGTGAAAATTGTGCGGTCAAGGTAAAAATTGGCCCGGCATCCAGAACTTTATATGAAGAAATGAAAAAGGCCGGATTTGAGGGAATAATACATATGATGCCCGAAGGGGATAAGTTTTGGACCTTTTTAAAAGGCATGGCTGAAAATGGCATATGTACTTCCTGTAAAGAAGGAGGTGGAAATCCCGGATGCGCTGTTAGAATGTGCGCAAAAGAGAAAAATATCGAAATGTGCGCATTATGTGAAAGTTACCCCTGTGAAAAATTTGTAAAATTCTTTGAAGGATACCCTGTATTAAAACAGGATAATTTAACACTTCGTGAAGAAGGTATAAGCGCATGGTCAAAACTTCAGGATGACCGTCAAGCAAGAGGGTTTACTTACTCGGATGAAAAATAGAATATCAGAAATCCTATGGGAGTTCCCCAGGACATTGTTCACTTTTAAATATTTTTCTTAAATATTTCCCACATCATAATTGATGCCGCACATGATACATTTAACGAGTTTATATTCCCATCTATTGGTATTTTGACTATTTTGTCACAAATTTCCTTTAATTTTACGCTCATCCCTTTAGCCTCATTCCCAATAATTACCATTATTGGTTTATTTAATTTACAATTATTTAACATATTAGTTCCGGTAGAATCCGTTCCTATTATTTCCATATTATTTTTGACCTTCTGTATATTTATATATTCAGTTAATTTTTGCATTGATTCGATTGTTACTATCTTTGTAAAAAATATACTGCCCAAACTTGACCTGATAACTTTCGATTCATAAATGTCAATTCCATGTCCTATAATAAATATTCCATCAACATTAAATGCATTTGCAGAACGAATTATTGTACCCAAATTACCATAATCGCTTGGCCTGTCAAAAACAATAATAAATGGATTCTTTACATTAATGTCGTCTGTTGTATATTGTTTTATTTTTACCGTTATTAACATTTCGGAAGGACTAATTTTATCTGTAAGTCCACTGTATAATTTATCAGACATTTCAATAATCTTTATATTTCCATATTTTTTAATGGTACATTTTCCCCAGTTCGATAATTTATTAATATCTTTGACTATTATTCTGGTGATTTCCATATTTGAATTAATTGCCTGTTTTATACATTCTATACCTTCAACAAATATTTCATTCAATTTATTCCGTTTTATACGGTTTATTTTCAGTGATTTAATAATTTGATATTCTGCATTCTCTACATTTATTTTAATTTTATTCACAATTAATTGGTTCCCCAAAGATTACCATTTGGATATTATATCATAATAAATACTAATTTTCAATATTTTAAGACCAATTTTACTGGTATCTATTTTACATATTCATTCTTTAATAATATATATCCCACTGTGATTCCGTATAAAATGTTTTTGAACCATAATTTTTTCCAGAAACCTTTCCGGAAACGCTAACACTTTCTCCTTTTACTACCATAACTGATTGACCATTTCCAGTTGGGATTGTTGTTGAAGGAATACTAATAAAAACTATATTTAACCCGGCATAAACCAATAATTGTTCTCCCGTATGATTTACAATATATACAGATATATATTCTTTTTGTTCGAATATATTTGTACATGAGCTTAATACAAATAATGCTATAATAATATATTTATATTTTTTCATATATTCTCCTAATATACAATATAGTACATATTCACATATTTGTCCATATTTTTTGTAAATTTTATAATTATTTTTGATGGC
The DNA here is from genome assembly GCA_031256195.1 of Treponema sp. Taxonomy (GTDB): domain Bacteria; phylum Spirochaetota; class Spirochaetia; order Treponematales; family Breznakiellaceae; genus WQXQ01. The sequence goes on along the minus strand of JAIRRB010000146.1, from coordinate 241 downwards.
ATTTTGCTTACCGAACTAGCCAGCCGAATCCGATCTATTTCAGCGGCGTGTGCATACAGTCCTGTTATGCGACGGTTTGGATTTACTATATCCCGAATTCAAGTAGCAAGTGCAACGAAGACCTGATAAGGCGTTTTGAAGCCTAACAGCTTCATAGGTCTATTATTAATGAAGGGTATCATACTGCAGGGCTCGTCAACAATAGTTGACACGCCCTGCACCCGCCGCCTACGGCGGCTTT
>JAIRRB010000107.1 GCA_031256195.1 Treponema sp. | reverse complement strand
TCTGTTCTCCGAAACTTGCGTGTTTTTTCATTTCCTCAAATTCTTCATCAGTAAGTTTTCCAGGTTTCTTTAAGATATTGTCGTCAATGGATATTTTTCCTACATCATGAAGCTGGCAGGACTGGAGCAGCAGATTTACGTCCCAGCCTTTTGTTTCTTCCCGGTAAATACCGCTCTTTTCAAGCTCTTCCAGCAGTATTTTTATTCCACGCTGGGTTCGTTCTATATGTCCACCGGTAATGTCATCGCGGCATTCCACCAGTTCCGCCATTGTTTTGAGTAATGCGTTCTGTAATTCCAAAATACTTTGCGTTTTTTCTTCTACCATTTTTTGCAAATTTTCATTGAAGTATTGCAGTTCTTTCCGCTGGGCTTCTACCAGCAAATGTACTTCGATGCGTTTTAGCAGCAGCAGCGGCTGAAAGGGCTTGGTGATGTAATCAATGGCCCCAAGAGAAAGTCCTTCAAGTTCATCGTCCGATTCAGTGCGAGCGGTAAGAAAAATTACGGGAATGTCTTTTGTCTGCGGTTTTGATTTAAGGATTTTTATTGCCTCGTAGCCGTTCATTTCCGGCATATCAACGTCCAGCATAATCATGGCGGGACTGTTGTTTTCCAAAAGGCTGAACATTTTTTCCGCCGAGGGGGAAGTGGCGACAGAGTATTTTTCCGCCAGAACATTTTTCCCGATACGCAGATTTGCGGGATTGTCATCAACCAAAATAATAAGTTTTTTTTCATCTTCCATGTTTGCTTCCTTATCTGTTTGTATTTAATATTTCTTCAATTGTTTTTAGGGCATTGTCAAATTCGGCAAGCAGAACATCATCATATATTTTTTCCAAGGCTTCTTTTGTTTTTGCATTCAGCGGATACTGCATGAGTTTTTCCATAATTTGGTCAATATCCGCGGACTTGCTGGATGCCAAAGCTGTTTTAAGATCGACTAACAATGAAAGCGGTATTTCAGATACAGCTTCTGTTTCATCGGTATTATTTTTTGTTTTCATGGCGGAGCCTATGTTTTCGGTCAGTTCCGCAAGCTGCTGCGCGAAAGCAGGCAGATTTTCACGGATAAAAGCCGTATCCCCGGCCTTACCTACAGCTTCAAGACCTGCTGCCTGCGCTGATACTTCCGCCGCCCCGATAGAAGCGGACGCGCTTTTAAGGGCGTGAACATGGGTAACAAAAGCGGACAGGTTATCCTCTTCCAGCGTTTTTTGCAGCAGCGGCAGCCTGTCTTGTGCATCTTTACGGAACAGCGCCAACACCTGCCGGTAAGCGTCCAATGTTCCGCCGGTCATGGTAATGCCCTTTTCCGTATCAACGCCGTGGATAGCTGGGATTAGGGAGTTGTGGGCGGGGAGCAGGGAAGCGTCATCCCTGTTATCATTCCCTATTTCCCTTTTTTCTTTTGGTATCCAGCGGCCAAGAATTTCATCCAGCTTGGAAACATCTATGGGTTTGGCAAGAAAATCATCAAAGCCGTTTTCCAGAAACATTTCACGCATACCCACAACAGCGTTAGCTGTCAATGCGATTATGGGTATTTGCTGACGGCTGGAATCTTTTTTCTGTTGTTCTTTTTCCCATGCCCGTATGGCTGATGCCGCCTCGATGCCGTCCATTTCGGACATCATGTGATCCATGAATACAATATCGTACCCGTGCTTTTCCAAAGCTGCCTGCTTTACCATCTCTATAGCTTGAATACCGCTGAGGCAGGTATCCACCGCCGCACGGTAAGGGGCAAGAAGGCCCTCGGCAACTTTGAGGTTAGTAGCAATGTCATCTACCACCAGCAGCCGCGCGTGGGGGAAGCTAAAGCGGGCTGTGCCGGAATCTTTAACATAAGATTTATTGTCCGCTCTGCCGTTGAGAGCATTGGCTATTGACAGCGACCGTACCGGCATGAACAAAGAACGTACATTGGGAATAGAAATTTCCGTTCCCCATTCTGCCATCAGGGCTAGAGGCGGTTTTTTGCCGCCGGGGAAAGCTGTATCGGGCTGTTCCAGCAGCGGTTTGATATTATTATAGAGACTGTAACCGGAAAATACATAGAACCATTCCTCGCGGCGCAGAGCCGCTGTAAAATCATCTTGATTAGTTACTATGGTATGGGGAACGTTCATATTTTCCAGAGTCCAACGCACCGATTCAGCGCAAGCCTTCCTGTCTTCATAAACAAGAGTTTTCTTTTTTTCCGGTTCTTCAACAGCCGCAAAAGGAACGTCCGACTCAATGCGTTGTGGGATGATTACTGTAAAAGCGCTGCCTTTGCCGTATTCACTTTCCATAGTTATATCCCCGCCCATAGCAAGACAGAGCCGGCGGGTAATCGCCAGCCCCAAACCTGTTCCTTCGATGCCCCTATTTTTCTTAGTGTCTACCTGAACAAATTCACCAAAAAGTTTTTCCTGATCTTCCGGTTTAATTCCCTTTCCTGTGTCCGCCACAATAATTTTCAGCCAAATCCGTTCCGCTTCTTTTTTATGCACGGTAATTGTCAGGTTGACGCATCCTTTTTCCGAATATTTTACTGCGTTGGACAGGAGATTAAGGAGTATCTGTCTCATCCGCACTTCATCGCCTGTAAGGTCATTGGGAATATTTCCGTCTATGTTTGTAAAAAAACGCAAAGGCTTTTCTCCTATGCGCATACAAATAATATTGACAGTATCGTTGATAAGAGACGCAAGCATATATTTAACGGGGATGATTTCCAGCCTGCCCGCTTCTATTTTTGAAAAATCCAGAATGTCATTGATGATAGAGACAAGATTATTTCCGGCATGTTTGATGTCTTGGGCGTGAGAGCGGGCTTCATCGGACAGTTTGCTGCGCAGAAGAATTTCCGTCATGCCGATAATGGCGTTCATAGGAGTGCGTATCTCGTGGCTCATACTGGCAAGGAATGACGATTTGGATTTACTGCCTTCGTCTGCGCGCATTTTTGCGGCGGAGAATCGCAGCAGTATGAGGCACAGCGACAGGGAAAGAACAAGCCCCAATAAAAACAAAATTGAGGCGGAGACATAGAGGTCCTTATTAAACTCATGGTAGGGAGTTACGATGCCCACATACCATCCGTTAAATATCTGCCTGAAAAAGACGATGGCTAAATTGCCGTTTGGGTCGACTATCCGGCGGGCAAATACTTCTCCGCCGGAACGCAAAATCCGGGCGACATCTTCATAGTTTTTGCCCAAATCCTGAAGCTGCTTCCCCGTGAATACGCTGTTCGGGTGGGCTATGAGCGTCATACCCCTGTTAAGGAGCATACCGTAGCCGTCCGGAGCCAGACTGAGAGAACTCACATATTCCGTCAGCCAGTTAAAATTAATATCCATGCTAAGGATACCCGTTATATCGCCGTTTTTAATATCTATATTTCGTACTGCGGAAATAACAATGTCGCCGGTACGGATGTCTTCGTAGGGAGCGGTATAGGCTATATTTCTGCCGCTGCGTATAGCCGTCTGATACCATGGCCGTCTTTGGGGAATGTAATCGCCAGAGGCGTTAAGTCCCATACTGTCATAAAATTCTCCGTTGATAAATCCGTAAATACCATAATAATCCAGAAGTCCCTGTTCCCGCCGCCGCATCCACTCGGTAGTAATCGTAAGGTAATCGAGAATATCCTGAGATGACGCATTTTGGTCTACCATGCTTTCTATTACATAATAGGAATTAATCAGCGTTGTTTCCGCTTCCGAAAGTCCTGCTCTGATATTCGCTTCCGCGGTGTAGAGCATCTCCTCCGCTCCGGCCAGAAGGCGGTTTTGCAGAATACGTCCGATAAAGAAATAGCCCACCAGTACCATAAGCGCGAAGGCCGCGAATACGAAAATAAAATCGCGGTAATTACGCCGGAACGCTTCGCCGGCGCTCATTTTCTTTCCCATTTATTTCATCACCACAACATTACGGTAGTACCAGTCGATACTGCCGAGAATAGCTGTATCGGAAAGGGTTTTCCCCTCTTCCCCGATAATTTTTCCGGTGTTTGTTTCAATTATGCCGTCAAACACATTATAGCCGTCCTGTATGATGCGCCGCCTTTGCGCGTCCACCGCCGCCGCTGTTCCCGGCGCGGCAAGCTGTTCGTTTATGGGCGTAATACTCACCGCTTCTTCCGCAAGGCCGTAAAAATGCGGTGCGGTAGTGAATGTTCCGTTAATGACGCTTTCCAGGAGTTTGGTATACATCATGCCCCAGTTTGGAATTACCGAAGTAATCACCGCATCAGGCGCATCGGCGCTTATGTCGCTGTTAGAGCCTATTCCCCATACGCCGGCCTTTTGAGCCGCTATCTGCGGAGCCGGAGTGTCGCAATGCTGTGCAATCACATCGCAGCCGTAGGCGATAAGGGCGTTAGCCGCATCGGTTTCGCCCATAGGATCGTACCAACTGTGGGTTACTTTCACATAAACACTGGCTTTTGGATTCACCGTCTCAACCCCAATGGCAAACGCGTTTATTCCCCTGGTTACCTCGTTGTTATCATTGTCCATAGCCGCTACATAGCCGGTTTTTCCGGTTTTTGTTTTCATGCCCGCTGCAATGCCGGAAAGATAATGAACTTGGTAGAGTCTTACCGAATAATTGGTAAAATTACGGTTATTGTATTTGTAACCCGTGGAGTGAGCGAAAATAACATTCGGAAATTCCGCCGCCAGTTTTTCACATGCGTCCATGTGCTCCCAGCTTGTGGCAATGATAATATTCGCGCCTTCGGCAATGCAGTCTCGAATAATCCCTTCCGTTACTGCCGGCTTATCATCAAACACATTGGTTTTACGGATAATCCGGCTGTCGGGAATGCCGGCGCTGCGCTGCATTTCCAGTATCCCTGTGTTGTGGGCGTAATCGTAATGGGAGTTGTCATCAAGCCCGCCCAGAAATATGACGCCGATTTTTATTTTTTCTTTTGACAGGGGTTTCCCAGGTTCCCAGACTGTTTCTTTTTTACATGACGGGAAAACAAGCACTATAATGACAGCGCAAAAAATCAACAACCCCTCAACACGAATAAAATGTGATTTCACTTATACTCCCCCCAAAGTCATGTAATAGTTTGGTAATATATTCATCATTTTATACTATTTCGAGAAAAAAGTGGTTAATTTTATGTATTGAGGCTGCCCAAAAACTTCAGTTTTTGGGATAGTTACCTTAGATTTAATGAAAAAACGGCTTTAAAACATTTTTCTAAGAGTTTGTCATAAAACTAACAGGGTTTTGGGCAAGCCATTTTATGCTGGTTTTTTATGGTGCGCCTGATACACTGCCGGCGCACAGTTCAACCATAAAATTTACGACTGTCTCAAAATACTGCGGTGTTAGACGCAAGGGGGTATCCTGCGCGTTGTTCAGGCTGCGCCATGTTTCCGGCAGACTGCGGCGTTCCGCAGGCGCATTTATTTCGCCGGAGATGATAAGGTTTCCAAAGTCGGGGCGGCTTCGCAGGAGAGCCTCATATTGATTTGTCTCATTGATTGGGAGCATTGTAACTGTTTGGGCGGCAAGACCAGCGCGCAAAAAACCTACGTCATCGGAAAATGGAGTAGGGGCGAGCAGCACCCTGTCCAGCCGCAGGAGTTGGGCGGTTTCAAGAGCATGATCGCGCAGGGAAGCGATATTTTTACTCACCTTGCGAATGTTTGGGCGGCCGCTGAACTGTCCGCCGGACTGTCCAACGGAACG
>JAIRRB010000012.1 GCA_031256195.1 Treponema sp. | reverse complement strand
CTCCACGACGCGGGGAAGAACACCGCCGTAGGGGACGAGGGCGGCTTTGCCCCTGACATCGGCAATGAGGAAGCCCTGGAATTCATCATGAAGGCCATTGAGAAGGCCGGCTACAAACCTGGCGATCAGTTCGGCATAGCGCTTGACTGCGCGAGTTCCGAACTCTTCGGCGAAGGGGACAAGAAGGGCTATAAGTTCTGGAAATCAAACCCTGGCAAACTGTTTAGCGCCGATGAGATGATCGAAATTTATACTAAATGGGTGGATAAGTACCCCATCATCTCCATCGAAGATCCCCTGGATCAGGACGACTGGGACGGCTATGTAAAACTCACCAAATCCCTTGGCGGAAAGGTTCAGATAGTCGGGGACGACTTCTTCGTTACCAACACCAAGAGGCTTGAGAAAGGCATCGGCCTTGGGGCGTGCAACTCCATCCTTATCAAGGTTAACCAGATTGGCACCCTCACCGAAACCTACGAGGCTGTGGAAATGGCAAAGCGCGCGGGCTATACCGCCGTTGTTTCCCACCGCTCGGGCGAGACCGAGGATTCGTTTATCGCGGATCTCGTGGTAGCCCTGGAAACCGGCCAGATCAAAACCGGTTCCATGAGCCGCACCGACCGTGTCTGCAAGTACAACCAGCTTATGCGCATTGAGGACGAACTCGAAGGAATTTCGGAGTACGCGGGAAGAAAGGCGTTTTACAATATAAAGAAGTAGCCTAGCTTCGCAATATTTCTCACGGATTGCGCTGAGTTTCATAAAGAAACTATGGTTTAGATTATCGGGGAGTAAAACGCGGCTGCCCGTCAAAACAGGCAGGCCGTGGATAGGGGTCGGCGAACCGTACCCGAAAGCCGTTCCCGGCCCTTATTTTACCGTAAGGGGCGGAAAAGCGAAAGGGAAAAAGCAGCGAAGCACGGAAATCAATTTTCCGCTGGCAGCAAAACATGATTCACTATAAGGGGAGTTTTGAGTTGGGCTTTAGTTTATGGGCCTTAACGCAGTTGAGGGCAATTTTGCGTACCGCATTTAAGGCCCGCTGGACGGTTTTATCTTCGGTACGGCAAAAGCCTTCCCCGAACCGGGCGTCCGACAGCCAATGCGCCGGTTCTACCGGACGTGCTTTAAAAGGGCCCCCGCCGTTAATTCCCTGTTGGAAATGCAGTACTGCCATACACTGGCCGTCCGGCCTTTGCAAGCGGGCTGCCGGTGTATGGCCGCGGCGCACGGCAGGTTTTCCCATAGCCAATAATAACAGGGTATTCTTTCTATGCAAAAACGCCCGGCTAAGAAGCCCTTAACCCGTTTATTGGCCGCCCATTGGCTGATTTGGCTGGCGTTTTTTAAACTGCGCAAAGAACCGGGTGTCACGGCCGTCGGTGCCTCCCTACGCTGCAAAAAAAACGTTGTGTTCTTTGACTGTCTCAACGCCGGCAAAATACCCTGTAATTTTATCTATACCGCTATTTTAGCCGTTACAAGGCATTTTGAAAATTGATTTCCGTGTTCACAGAGGAAGCCTGATCAGTTTGGCAGTTTCATGGCCGTTATCATCTCATTTGCGGAAATTTTGGGATTCCGGTACCTGCGTCTTGTTTTGGTCTGCCCGCCGTATTGAATTGCCTCTTTCGGGCACCAGCTTATGCATGCGACACAATGTTCGCAATGGTGCAGCCAGAGAGGCTTTCCATTGTCTATTTTTATGTTAGCGGCAGGACACAGTTTTGCGCATTGACCGCAGGAGGCGCAGGTATTTTCGGCGTAAAATTGAGAATCAAGGTTTTCAATGTTCTTGTACAAATAATTGGTTGATAAACGAATCTTTTTTACAGATCGGACTCCAAAGTTAATCTGCGAAGAAATAAACTTGATTTTTTCATTTACTTTGTTGAGCTTTCCTTCCATTTTGGCTTTATCGGCAGGGTTATACCTGATAATATAATTGGCGGGGGTGTGGATTCCCCTGCCATAGGAAAGTTCGAGGTTCTTTTTTTTCAGCAATGATTCAAGTTCGGCGATAGAACCCTGCCCCAGTCCGCCCATTGTAACAATGGCGAACAGGTAAGTTCGATCCCTGATTTTTAAGTTTTCAGCGAAAGCGCGTACAATTCGCGGAAGATTGCAGTAATACGACGGAAAAACAAAACCAAGTTTTTCTCCATCCCCACCCACAGCCTCAACAGGAACGCCCGAAGCCATGGAGACGATTGACGCGCCACCCAGCCCAGCCGTAAGACGTTTGGCGACATACAGCGAGTTACCGGTTCCGGAAAACCAATAGATGGTTGTTGATATTTTCATCTTCCTTTTTTTATATTAACGCCAATTTGTCATCTCCGCAAGTGATTGTTGGTTGACGTTCATTGTTTATTTGGCCAAAATCTATCAAATGGAGAGTTAATGGAAAAGTCCGAGGAAATATCATCCAAATTCTGGAATCTGCCCCAAAAGCCAGAAGAAGAACTGAACAGGGAAACAACCTTTATTGATGATATTATTCAGAAAGCGCATATCGAAAAAGAAATTCTTTCTTCTCTGGACGGAATTAAAACTGTTTTCGACGGCGGCGCGGGATATGGCAGATTCTCCATATTGCTGGCCAAAAGAGGTTTTCAGGTTACGCATTTTGATATTTCCGCGCCGATGATAGAAAAAGCGAAAGAAATAGCTCATAAAGAAGGTGCCGGCGACAATATGACATTTATTCACGGAAGCCTTGAAAATCTGGAACAGTTTCACGACAGGCAATTTGACATGGTATTATCCTTTGACTCGCCGATTTCGTATACATATCCCCATCAGAATCAGGTTATTCCGGAATTAATCCGTCTCTGTTCAAAACGCATCATCATAGGCGTGTACTGCCGCCTGGCCTGGACATATTTGTTTGATCCCGCCCAGAAAATGAAATACATACTCAACGAAGA
>JAIRRB010000229.1 GCA_031256195.1 Treponema sp. | reverse complement strand
CTGCCGCCGGTATGTTTGACCCGGCCGCTTTTTACTTCAATAGCGGTCAGGGCGTTTGTTCCTCCGGCAGTTTTGCCGCCGGCATAAGCGCCGCTCTCAATCACAAAATCAACTTCCTTGTCCCGGTCCCTCCACCAGTAAACAGAAAAACCCTCTTCCTTTCCTCTGGCCAAAAGAGCCGCCCCTACCGCGCTTTCAACCAAATGCCCCCTGGTGTCCGGCATTTCAAGAAAACGCCTGCGGGAAGCGCCGGCAGCCCATATCAGGAGCGAGGTATCATAGACCATAAACCGGGGTGAACTTTGCCTTGAGCGTAATTTGTTGGCCGCATATTTGGGAAGGCCGCACAATATGTTTGCGTTCCCCAACAGTTCCAGATAGTGGGCAAGCGTTACCGTATTACCCGCATCGGCCAACTGCCCCAGCATTTTTGTATAGGATAATTCCTGGGCGGAATAGGCCGCTCCCAGAATAAACAGCGAACGGAGCAGAGCTGGTTTACGAATCTCTTCCATCATGAGTACGTCTTTGGAAATAACCGGTTCTACAATTGATGAACCCATATAACGAACCCATCGTCCTATATCGTGTTTTAACCTGGCCGCTCCGGGGTAGCCCCCCAAAAAAAGAAAATCATCCAGCGTGTACTTAAAAGCCGCTTTACATTCCCGGTAATTCCAGTGCGGGCAAAACAACACTTCAAACCGTCCGGCCATTGATTCGTTAAGGCCCTTTTGAATGAGCAGGGAAGATGAGCCGGACAGTATCACTTTAACGGGAACTTTTTTGCGGGTGTCTTCGTCCCACAAAAATTTTACCATGGACGGCCACTGGGGAACTTTTTGAACCTCGTCAATAGCCAGAATAATTTCCCGCCGTGTCTGTTTTTGCATAAGCCGGGCCTTTTCCCATTCATTGCGGAGCCATTCCGGGGACACTACCACCGGATCGTCAGCGCTGACAAAATGATACGGTTTGGAAAGGGACTCCAAAGCCTGCAGCACCGCCGTTGTTTTGCCGGTTTGCCGGGGGCCCATCACAATCTGCATAAAAAGCCGTTTTTCCTTCATTCGCGCCTTAAGCTGCTCAACCAGTTTTCTTGTATACATGGTAGCACTCCTAATTACTCAATATAATGAGTAAATTGTTCATTATACTGAATAATATATATATTATAATGAGTAAACTGTTTCTTGACAAGCGCAAATTTTTTAAGCCGGAAATCCGCAGAACAAAGACCCCTTACCAAAAACCATGATTTATGGCATATTCGTATCCAGGAGGAATCTGTGTACAGGCCTGTTGATGCAAAAGTAAACTTTCCCCGCATGGAGGAAGAAGTCCTCAAATTCTGGGAACAAAACCACATCTTTGAACAATCCGTTTCCCGGCGGGAAGGAAAAGAAGAATTTGTTTTCTATGACGGCCCTCCCTTTGCCACCGGCCTCCCCCATTTCGGACATTTCATTCCCAGCACGATAAAAGACATTATCCCCCGCTACCAGACCATGAAAGGCAAAAAAGTTGAACGCCGTTTCGGCTGGGACTGCCACGGCCTGCCCATCGAAAACCTTATTGAAAAGGAACTCGGACTGAATTCCAAAACCGACATCGAAAAGTTTGGCATAGCGTCGTTTAACGAAGCCTGCCGCGCCGCAGTTCTGCGCTATGTCAGGGAATGGCGGCAAACCATCACCCGTCTGGGGCGCTGGGTAGATTTTGATAACGACTATAAAACCATGAACTCAGATTACATGGAGTCCATCTGGTGGGTTATGAAGTCGCTCTGGGAAAAAGACCTTCTTTACGAAGGCCACTACATCCTCCCCTATTGCCCCCGCTGTTCCACCGTCCTCTCCAACCACGAACTTAACCTCGGCGGTTACCAGGACGTGCATGATCCGGCAATTACGGTGCGGTTTAAGGTGATGGGGAATGAGGATTATGGGAATGCCTATTTCCTTGCGTGGACTACCACTCCCTGGACTCTGCCTTCAAACCTCGCCCTGAGTCTCGGCCCCGACATTGATTATGTGTTAATCGAAGACCTTTCTGATTCCCACGACCATTACATACTTGCCGAGGCCCGGCTTCCCGCTTACTACAAAGACCCCGCTCAATACCGGATTATCTGGCGCAAAAAGGGAACGGAACTCAAGGGCATTCAGTACGAGCCGCTCTTTCCCTATTTTGCGTATGCCGCCGGCCTTAACGCCTTCCGTACCTATCTGGGGGATTTTGTTTCCACCGAAGACGGCACCGGCATTGTGCATACCGCGCCCGGTTTTGGCGAAGATGACGCACGGGTTCTTAAGGGAAGCGGCGTGCCGGTCATTTGTCCGGTGGACGCTGAATGTAAATTCACCGCGGAAGTTTCCGATTATGCGGGGCTTTTTGTCAAAGACGCCGACAAGGGTATCATGGAGCGGATCAAGGCCGAAGGTAAACTTTTCAAACGGGAACAGGTGCTGCACGCATACCCCCATTGCTGGCGCTGCGGCCACCCGCTCATTTACCGGGCTGTCGGTTCATGGTTTGTCAGCGTGGAAAAAATTAAAGGCGATATGCTTAAAGCCAACAGTGCAATTTACTGGGTGCCGGAACATATTAAAGACGGCAGATTCGGCAAATGGCTGGAGGGAGCGCGGGACTGGGCCATTAGTCGTAACCGCTATTGGGGCAACCCCCTGCCGATATGGCGCTGCGGCGACTGCGGCAAAACCATCTGCGTCGGCAGCCGGGCTGAATTACAGGAACTTTCCGGCGTATACCCCCAGGACCTCCACAAACATTTTGTTGACGACATTACCATCCCCTGCGGCGGCAAAGACTGCAAGGGAGTTATGCGGCGGATACCCGAAGTGCTGGACTGCTGGTTTGAATCCGGCGCCATGACCTATGCACAGAATCATTATCCCTTTGAGAACAAAGAATTTTTTGAAAGCCATTTCCCCGCGGACTTTATCAGCGAAAGTCTTGATCAGACCAGAGGCTGGTTTTACACCCTCACCGTGCTCGCCGCGGCGCTTTTTAAGCGTCCGGCTTTCCGTAACTGTATCGTCAGCGGCATGGTGCTGGCATCGGACGGAAAAAAGATGAGCAAGCAGCTCAAAAATTACACCGATCCCGTGGATGTCATCAATTCCTATGGGGCCGATGCGGTCAGGCTTTTTTTGGTTCATTCGGCGCTGATAAAAGCCGACGACCTCCGCTACAGTGACGAGGGCGTGCGCGAGGTACTCAAAAGCATCATCATCCCCCTGTGGAACGCGTACAGTTTTTTTGTCACCTACGCCAACATCGACAAGGTCAATCCTGTAGGCGCGCCGGAGCGTCCCGCCAATCCTCTGGATCAATGGATTTTATCCGAAGCGGAAAGTTTGATAGAACAGGTCGGCGACGCGCTGGATGCCTACGACCTGTCCCGCGCGGTTGACCCTATCCTTGCGTTTATTGACCTCCTTAACAACTGGTACATCCGCCGCTCCCGCCGCCGTTTCTGGCGCAGTGAAAACGACACCGATAAAATTGAAGCCTACGGTACGCTGTACGACGCGCTCAAAACATTGATTACGGTCGCAGCGCCTTTCATGCCCTTTACCACCGATGCTATTTGGCAGAACCTGCGCCGGGATACAGAAAATAAGAATTTAACCACGGAGGACACGGAGAAACACAGAAGTTTTGCTGCGAATCACCTTCCCCCCCATGAAACTCCGTGCGACCCCGTATCGGTACATCTGGCGGACTTTCCCCTGCCCAGAACGGAACGCCGCGACAGGGCGCTTGAATTCCGCATGGCAACGGTTAGGCGCGCGGTTTCAATAGGACGTTCCCTGCGCTCGCAGTACAATATCAAAGTACGCCAGCCCCTGCGCATGGCGGAGCTTGTTACCCGCAATTCCGGTGAAAAAAAAGCCCTGCTTGAAATGGCGGAAATCATCCGTGAAGAACTCAATGTAAAGGATATTGTATTCCGGGACAATGAAGAAGACCTGGTTGAATATGAAGTCAAGGCCAATTTCCGCATACTGGGAAAAGAACTGGGAAAGGACATGAAGGCCGCCGCCGCCCGAATCGAGGCGTTAAATCAGGCGGAAATTCAGGGCGTACTTGAAGGGGCCGCGCTTTCGCTGGATATTGAAACCGGCGGCGGCATCCGTACCGTGGTCATTACTGCCGACAAACTCGACATTAGGCGCAATGAAAAGGCCAACCTGCGGATACTCAACGAAGGAACCCTCACCGTGGGCCTTGATACCGAGATTACCCGCGAACTTTCCATGGAAGGCGACATCCGCGACCTTATCCGCGGCGTACAAAACAGCCGCAAGGAAATGGGATTCTCCGTTACCGACCGCATCAGGCTGACCGTTCACGGCTGTGCCGCGCTCAAAGAAGCCTGGGATAATCTGGGCGGCATTGCCGCCGAAGAAACCCTCGCCATTGAAACTGCCTGGGCGCAGGTTGAAGGCCAGGTTACCATGGAAGCGGGAGAAAATTCATGGCTGGTTAAAATTGAAAAGATGGGGAGTTAGTTGAAATTATGGGTATTAACTTAAGAAAAATTAACCACGGAGGACACGGAGAAAAGCTGTCCTGTCGGACGGTATGGAATCTTGGATACGAAAATCATTTTTTCTTTCGTGGTTTAAATTTCTTTCTGGTTATTGTTTTTCTCCAGTTTTGTGCGCTTTCCTGTCAAACTGCGTCAAAAACAACCTACACGATGCCCAATGAAACCAGTTCCATCCCTTTGGATTCAGGCGCTTTTGGTTATATTTTTATTGATGTAAAAAACTCAAGACCTATTCTGGAGTATGTTGATTTCAACGGCATGAATGACAAACAATTTCAACAGATAATTGATGTGACTTATTTCGCCATGGCGGCGGTGTATCCGCCGCAGTCACCGCGGCGTTACCAGCTTGCCGCCTGGGGCGATTACCCTTCTTCGCGGGCGAAAATGGCATTGGGGGCAAGTAAGGGCTGGAAAAAAATGCGTTCAGCGGTATCGGGAGCCGAATACTGGCACAGCGAACAACAGCGGCTTTCTATTGCCCTCAATGCGGCTCAGGCTTTTGTATTGGCTGTCAGTGGGAATAGCCGCGAAGACGCTGCTGAAATTTCAACTGATCCCTTTTCCGCCGCACCGGGAGTCACGGCCCCGGAGGGTTTCGGCGCATTCAGCAGGGACGCAGTTCTTTCATGCTGGTTCGATAATCCCGGCCCGCTCATTAATCAAAAACTTCAGGCAATGGGAGTCCCCTTTGAGTTTCCGGCAGAACGGTTTTTTATCAGTCTTTTTCCCGTGGATGAAGAACAGCGCTATGAGGCGCATTTGAGAATTCAGGTTTCCAGCGAAACACAGGCACGGGGTCTGGCCTCTGTTTTTGCCATTGCCCGTAATTTCCTTTCGCTGCAGGCGAACTCTGACAACGGCGCCGCGGCCCTCGCATCCATTCTCTTTGCCAATCCGCCGGTACTGGACGGTAAAAACCTCAATATCAACACCACCGCTTTGGACGGCCGGGAACTGGCTTTACTTTTCAAACTGTTTTCACTATAGTAAGTATCATGCCAACTTACGAATATGAATGCAGAAAATGCGGCCACAACTTTGAAGTTTTTCAGTCGATGAGTGAGGAACCGCTTAAAACCTGCACCAAATGCGGAAAGGAAGTTCGCAGGCTTATTTTTGGCGGCGTCGGCGTGATTTTCAAAGGTTCCGGCTTTTATGTCACCGACAAGGTCGCCGACAAGGCCGCTAACAAAGCCGTCGACAAAAACACGGGGGCAGGCAGCAAAACATCCAAAACGGCGGAAACATCAGGTACGGCGCAGAGCGCATCATCCCCCTCCGGCGGCGATACCCCCAAGGACAGCGGGGTAAAACCCGGGGCGGCACCCACGGCAGAGTCCGGGGCCAAGTCCTCAGCAAAGCCCTCCGCTCAAACCGCCTAGGAAATACCGTTGAGTAAAAAGCCCCGTTTTTTCTGCGACAACTGCGGCGTTGAAGTTGACCGGAATACCAAAGCCTGTCCGCAGTGCGGCAGATTTTTTGCGTCAATACGTTGCCCTTCCTGCGGTTTTACCGGAGATGAACAAACTTTTGCCGCAGGCTGCCCCTCTTGCGGTTATTCCACCCACTCGCCCCCCACCGCATTGCCTCATAAGAAAAAAAATCCCGCCGGGCCTCTCCCCCTGTGGGTATACATCCTTGCCGTCTGCGCCTTTATCTGCATCTGTGCGGCTTTGTTTTACACGCTCAGGCGTTAACTATTAAAATTCAGTGGTTAACGGGTGTTTCTGCGTCGCACTGAGCACAGCGGAAAAACCGTTCCCCCTCCACCACAGCCGCCAGGCCTGAAATATAGGTTTGGTAGCCTCTGCGGCGTATCAGAATCGCCCCGCAATGGGGGCATACCGTGTCATTTTCATCGCCGGTATTCCCCGCATATATAAAGGTGAGTTTGTTACCGGCCCGCTCCCTGGTGCGCCTGAGCAATGCGGGATCGGTGGGCGGCGCATTCCAGCGATAATCGGGGTGATAGGCGGAAAGATGCCAGGGGACATCTGCGGCGCCCTGCGAGGCAAGAGACGCGATAAAATCAGCGCATAAATCCAGCTCTTCGATAGTATCGTTCAGGCCGGGTACAACCAGTGTGGTAACTTCAACATGAACGCCCGTTGAGCAGGCCAGCCGGATAAACGCGAGTACGGTTTCAAAGGCGCTTCTTTCAGAGGCAACACCCCCCAGAACTTTGGCATAGGTATCCGCAGAAAAGCATTTAAGGTCTATGTTGGCGGCATCGGTCAGGGAAAGAATCTCCCCGGCGGCTTCCGCATTGGCGCAGCCGTTGCTTACCAGCACATTGGCAATGCCGTGCCGGTGAGCCAGAGTCATGCAGTCAAGCAGAAATTCCGCATGAACCAGCGGCTCGGAATAGGTATAGGCAATCGCCGTAGAATTTTCACGCAGGGCGGCGGAAATTAAATCGCCGGGCAGCATTTGTCTGCCGGGAGCGTCGGCGGACTGGGAAATATGCCAGTTCTGGCAAAAGGGACAGCGGAGATTGCAGCCGGCAAAGCCCGCCGAAAGAATCATTGAACCGGGGCGGAAATGGAACAGGGGTTTTTTCTCTATGGGGTCCAGGGCCAGAGCGGTAATATGACCGTACAATGGCACAAGACCTTTGCCGTTTTTGTTGCCCCGTACGCCGCAGGCTCCCAGAGCGCCGCTGGGTATCGCGCAGCGTCGGGGACACAGGCTGCAACGAACCACGCCCTCAGCTTCTTCGCCAAGAAAAAGAGCCGTGCGGTGCATCAGTTTCCCAAAAACCGTTCCCGAATTTCCCGCGACTTGTTGGCAAACTGTATCGGGTTATTTACTTCAAAAGGCTCAAGGATAACTCCGTGCGCCCCCCGGCGTATCCACAATTTTACCAGCGGAACCCCCTCCCCTTCCTCGGTTACCGCAGACGGAATATCCTCTACAAACAGCACGTCTTCAAGTTTGAATTCCATAAGGGTTGGAGCAAGCCCCAAAGGATCATGGACAAGGAGCAATTTATTTTTTTCTGATGGGTGCTGCCGGGGGTATCCGTCAAAGGGAAGGGCGTCTTTGGGCTGTGTGCCGGTATATTTCGCAATGCCGCTCAGCGGCAACATTTCAAGATAATTATCCATAAAATCTCCCAAAAAAGCGATGAACCATAAGCCGGGTTCTGTCGATAGAAACTATCTACCGCCATCTGTCTTGAAAGGCCGTTACCGGCTTTTTCTGTGCAGTCTACCCGCGTTTAACCGGCGGGCCGCCGGCACGGCTGGCTTCGCCAGCCGCATCGTGTACAGCTTGCTATACACGCCGCTGCTTGACTTTGCTCCTGATGAGGCTTGCCTCTTTCCGGCAGCGTTGCCGCTGCCGAGGCAGGCTCTTACCCTGCCATTTCACCCTTACCCGACCACATAATATGTGGTCGGGCGGTATACTTTCTGTTGCGCTTTCTGTCCCGGCACATAAGCGCTTTCACGATTACCTACCGAGCCCGGGTGTTACCCGGCATCATGCCCTGCGGAGCCCGGACTTTCCTCCGCATTTTCATCGTATGATGAAAACACGGCGGCGGTCTGGTTCATCGCCAACAATTATCCTTCTTCATAATCAATATTAACTACTTTTTCTTCTTCTTTGTCATCCTCCTCCTCGAATTCTTCTTCTTCCATTTCCTCAGGATCGTACAGGGCGCCTGAATCTTCAGCATCAAAGAAGAGTTCTTCACCATCGGATGATTCCTCGTAATACAAAATCCGCGAACAATAGGGGCAGAATACAAATTCCTCGCCCAGTCGGACATTGTTTGAAAATTGCGCGGGAAGTATCATGTGACAGCCCATGCAGACATTGCCCTTAATGGCGACAATTCCCAGACCCATCTTGTTCCGGATAATCCGCTCAAATTTGAATACTACTTCCGAATCCAGATTGTCGGTTAGATTCCGTTCCTTTTTGAGCAGAGCGTCAACCTGCTTTTTCTTTTCAGCGACATCCGCCTCAATTCCCGCCCGTTTTTCGGCAAGTTCATTTTCCTGCTGTTCAATAAGGGCGGCATGCTGTTTTATCTGTTCATCCAGTTCCAGCAGATGCCGTTCTTTCTGCTGTACCTCTTTGCGGTACTGCTGTTCTTTTTCCTCGGCGGCGTGGCGTTCCTTGTCAAGGGCTTCATACTCACGTTGGGTGTTGATTTCGGAAATTGTCCGTTCCGCTTTTTCCCGCGCCGCCTCCGCCTCACTCAGGATAACCCGCGCATCTTCCTCGGCGGTTTTTACCTTTTCCTGTTCCACATTTTTTTCGATAAACGACTTCCGTGTTCGGTTATACGCTTCTTCCAGCGCTCCCAACTGCTTGGGTATCTCCTGTATTTCGTGTTCCAGTTGTATCTTTTCCGTAAGAATGTTTTGCAGGGTACGCAGTTTATCCAGTTCGTTTTCAGTTACCATGTTAACCTCTGTTTACGCCGCCACAGCGGCGAAGTTTATCGAACATTACCGCAACGCAGCAACGCTGCGACGCGGCAACGCAGCCTTCTAATGATCCAAAAAATCTTTAAGTTTCCGGCTCCGCCGGGGATGGCGAAGACGGCGCAGGGCTTTTGCTTCAATCTGTCTGATGCGCTCCCGGGTAACCTTGAAGAGCAG
Source organism: Treponema sp. (assembly GCA_031256195.1). GTDB lineage: Bacteria > Spirochaetota > Spirochaetia > Treponematales > Breznakiellaceae > WQXQ01. Next base: position 1,179 of record JAIRRB010000229.1, on the reverse strand, counting down.
CCCTACTTCTTCCAGGGTAAGGGAATAACCGTCACCCAGCCCAAAACGCATTTTAAGAACTTCCTGTTCGCGCACGGGCAGAGTGGCAAGCACCCCGTCTACTTCTTCCTGTAGCAGGGTATGGGCGGTCTGAATTGCGGGATTTTCAACATCCTTGTCCTCGATAAAATCCCCCAGTAAAGAATCTTCTTCTTCGCCTATCGGCGTTTCAAGGCTGATAGGCTCCCGCGCAACTTTCTTTACCGATTTTACCCGCAGGGCAGTCCAGCCGAGGCGTTCAGCTATTTCCTCATCGCTGGGCTCCCGCCCCAAAGTCTGTAAAAGCTGACGCGATTCCCGTACTACCTTGTTGATCTGCTCGATCATGTGTACCGGAACGCGGATGGTCCGGGCCTGATCGGAAATGGAACGGGTAATGGCCTGCCGTATCCACCAGGTGGCATAAGTAGAAAACTTAAAGCCTTTCTGGTATTCAAATTTTTCAACCGCCTTGATAAGCCCTATGTTCCCCTCCTGCACCAAATCGAAAAAATGTAAGCCCCGGTTAGTATACTTTTTTGCAATGGAAACAACAAGCCGCAGGTTGGCTTTTATCAGCCGGTCCTTGGCGCTCTTCATCATAACCCTGCCGTGCAGTATCTCCTTTGCCATAAGGTTGATGCTATCGATGGACTCCTCAAATTCGGCTTCCATTGTACGGAGTTTCTTTTCCATTACCTGGATGAGCCGAATTTTTTCCTTGATTTCATCGGCGGAAAGGCCCAGGTCTTCTTCAAGTTTTTCCCGTTCTTCTTTTATGGTTAAAAAACGCCCGAGGGTACGCAGGTCTTTGAGGGCGGCAACCTTGAGGTGCTTTTCTATGCGTTCCTGCTCTTTGCGGTAGCGTTTTATTTTTTTTGCGGCCTGAATAAATTTTTCGGAAAACAGCGTTATTTCATCGGGGTGTATTTCGGCGCTTTTGAGGATTCTGGTTATCCGCCGACGCAGACTGGTGAGTTCCTTGTCTTCCAGATAGTCAAGGCCCCGGTCCATAAGCCGCTGTTTTAACTCAATATAGTTTTTCAAATCCCCCAGAATTGTCCGCAGGGAATCCTTGTAAAATGAACTTAAGCGCCGGCGCTCGGCCATTCGCTCGGTGGCTTCTTTTTTGGTGAGGTTTAATTCCCGCAGGTCCCTTTT
>JAIRRB010000185.1 GCA_031256195.1 Treponema sp. | reverse complement strand
TCCGCCGCAAGGACAACAACGAAGTATGGGATGCCGGAGGGGCGGCATCTCTGGTGTGGGAATTACCCGGTCTCTCAAAACTGATTGCTTCGTCCAATTTTTATTACGGCGATAAAAATATTCCCAGCTCCGGCTTTTCAAACAATGTTGGCAATCAGCGGGATTTTTCCAGCCGCCAGAATTTGATGCTTGATGCGCCCCGCGCCTTTCGGGACGATCTTGCCGCCGAAGTATCGCTTGCCTGGCATTTTGACCGGCGGAATTACACCTCACCGGCGGGCGCGGAATCACTGCATGGCCAGCACAGCCTTGCGGCAATAAACCGCTGGAACTGGTACTCAGGCGAGCGGCTTACCTTGAGAAGCGGCGTTGATTACCGCTTCGCCTTCCTTGATTCAACGGATATAGGCAGCCGCAGCCGGCATGACGGCGGTATCTACCTGACTGCGGAATGGGTACCGGTGCAGCAATTTATGGTCATCCCTTCGGTCAAGGCGGTATTCACCAGCGGGGGGGCGGCGGAAATAACCACGATACCCAAACTCGGGTTCCTGTGGAATGTAACGGATTTTCTTACGCTCAAAAATAATTATTTCCGCAGTTTTAAGTTCCCCGATTTTGAGGAACTGTACTGGACAGGTGGGGGAGGGGGCGCTGCCGGAAGCAGCGTCGGCAACCCTGACCTGCGTCCCGAAGACGGCTGGGGCGGCGATATTGGCGCGGCATGGAAGATAAAAGAAAGCGTAAAACTGGAAAATGTTTTTTTTGCCCAATGGACACAGGATTCGATTCACTGGTATTCAAAAAGCGGCGGAATCTGGCGGCCTGAAAATGTAGGGGAAGCGGTTTTTTTCGGTCTGGACAACAGACTGCGTTTTACCATTTCGCTTAACAGGGGGCCGGTGAAAAAAATTGTCCCCTCGCTTTCGTATCAGTATGTGGCGAGTTACCTGTTGAGTTACGGTTACACTTTCGCTTCCGCTCAGCGTATCCCCTACAGTCCTGAACATACCTTTGGCGGCTCGCTGGACATTGAATGGGAAACAGGCTCACTGCTCATTTCGGGTCATTATGAAAGCCTGCGTTACCATGATACCGCCAACCTTACCGTATTGCAGCCCCATTTTTTGCTGAATGTCGCGGTTAATCAAAAAATCGGGAAAAATCTTGCGGCATTTGGCATACTGCGGAATATCCTTAACGAATCGTATGAATCGTTTTATGATTATCCCATGCCCGGCATTACCTTAACGGTGGGAATGCGGGTCAATTTTACGGTGAAGTAGAAGGGTGTCAGTCACTTTTGCGTTTGCAAAGTTGCAACTGACACCCTTGTGCTTTCACCTTGTTTTTTTTAACGACAACTATGATCGCTGTTACAAATATTTAAGAAGATTCACCACGGAGTTGCACGGAGAAGATGATAAAAAAACTCCGTGTACTCCGTGTCGTACCGTAGGTACGGTACTCCTCTTCAACTCCGTGGTAAAAATTCTTCATTCGCTCTTTCCTCATCTTTCACTTGCACGGCTACTGGTAGCGTACCCGAACCAATCAGATACACTACCGGAAAGCGATGGCAGCTACCAGTGCGCCGTTGCCACACCCGCGCCCCCTTCTTGCCGTCTTGCGTACTCAGAAAGGTTTTTTCCGATATGCGTATTTAACAAAAAGAGTAAACTCTGTCGTTAACTTAGTGCCGTTCCCTTTTCCTGTAAACGTTTCCGTATGCTCCGAACCCCATAACCATTGTGTTTTAGTTATAGTGTAAGAATAGCTGAAATTATTAACCGCGCCTGAATATTTTAAGCCTAATAAGAAACCGTGATTTTTCTTCCCAAAATCAAGCGCGACTGAAATATCCCATGCAAAACCATGGTATGAAACAAATTCATAATCTCTATCTGTTTGAATACCCACAAGTGCTTGATTAAAAGCATCTCCAAAAGCATTTCCAAGAGAAGGAGGTGGATGATTATCCACCCAATGTACTCCTACTGACGCTCCCAACTGAAGAAGCCTCCAGGGGTAAAAAAGAACTCCGGCTCCAGTACCACCTGTAATATTACTATCACTACCTATTTCACCATAAGCCACAACATAGACCGGGATATTACCGAAGGGGCCGTATCCCGCATTTAATTCAAAATGACCTGCAAGTGGAAACGGTGCCCCTTCAAACGGAAATTTATCGCTGTCGCTGTCATAAACCTGCTCGTAAACATAAGTTGATCTGTTGAGGCCTAAATTGATCCCTGTGTCAAAATAAAAACCTTGCGCCCGTATGAACATTGGCGCGATAAACACAAGGATACATAGAAAAACAAGTTTTTTCATATATTACTCTGCTGCCTGAATGGGGCCGACTGCACTCCGCCTCTCACCACCTTCTTGAGATCTGCGCGAGACGTGAATAAAATACCCCACCGCGATGCTTCCATAAGTAGCTGGAATAGTTAGTTCACTGTTATTTATTCCGGATGCGAAGCCATCAATATTAATACCCACAATAGAATAAAGAGCTCCATGGTTGTGAGTTATAATCCAACTAAAATCACCTACATAGTTTTTACTTGATGTGGCCGTAAGTTTTTCTCCCACTTTTGGTATTCCGCTGATAGTAATAAAATCGTCCTCTTCAGCTTCAGCTCCAGCACAAGCAACAACCGCCATTCCGAATACCAGCACTATTGCCAGTATCCCTAGCCAAATGCTTTTCTTTGCCATTTTTTTCATTTCAAAACTCCTT
>JAIRRB010000149.1 GCA_031256195.1 Treponema sp. | reverse complement strand
GTAACATTCAAAACGCTGGGCCAAAATGGTTCAGCGTCGGCGCAGACGACCGCTCTTACCTTAACATTTGACGCGGATATTACCGGCCTTGCCGCGTCTAACATTACCCTGAGCGCCGGAACAACCGGCGCTGTTAAGGGCGCGCTGACCAAAACGGCAACGGGTGTTTATAATCTGGCAGTCTCAAACGTAACTACCGAGGGAACGGTTTCGGTATCTGTTTCAAAAAACGGCTATACTATTGCGGAAAATCCCCAAACCGTAACCGTGTATCCCCTCCCCCTGCCTGACTATGTAACCGTTACGTCATGGAAGGGACTAACCGTTCCCTCCGGTACTACCGCCCTTCAATACAATATCGCGCAGCAGGGGAAAACCGGTGTGTTAAAAGTTTTGCCCAAAAGCGGTAAGTATGATTATTCGGTGCTGGAATACAATTTAACTGAGTATTACGGGAAATCAACCACTATCGAAATATCGTTTGATATTTGGCTGGAAACAAGCGGCAAAGTTGCCTGGCAGGTATCTCAGACCGGTTTTCCCGTAGTCTGCGGCAGCACCTCAACCACGCTGACATCCGGCCAATGGCATACTGTTACCGGAAGCGCAACGGTTACCCCCAGCGGCGCTTTATATCTTTCCAGCCAGCAGTTAGGTGATACGGTTGTCGCGTACATCGCGAATTTTGAAATAACCATAAACGGCCAGCCAACTACCCCCGATCCGGATATCCCCCTGCTCTTTACCACATGGCCCTTTATGGTAGGAGCGGCCGCTCCTACTTCCGCCTTCACCACTACCAACGGGCAGTATGCGCTGCTTAAACATTTCGAGGTACTGGTCGCCGAAAATGACATGAAGCCGAACAGCGTGATGCCCGCCAACAAGCCCGCGACCTTTCCCGGCGCTTACCGCTGGACCAACGCGGACATACTGGTAAATTACGCCAAGGCAAACGGTAAAAAAATCCGGGGCCATGTGCTTGTTTGGCACAGCCAAACTCCCGATTATTTGTTTGATGTGAGTGGCGGAACAACTACGATGCAAAAGGAAGCGCTTTATGACCGTATGGCAAAACATATAGAAACCGTGTTTAAAAAATACCGGGGCGATGTCCTTTGGTGGGATGTCTGCAATGAAGTAGTCGGGGATGACAATGTCATCCGTGATTCATGGTATAAAAAGATTATGGAAAATTCCGGCCTTGCCGGTATAAACCGGTATGAATTTGTGTTAAAAGCCTTCCAGTTTGCGCGTGAATACGCGGACGCAAACGGCGGACAGGATGTTAAAATGTACCTAACCGATTACAACATTGAATACCCCGGAGCCAAACAAAACGAGTTTGAGGCTCTGGTAAATTACCTGATTACCAATAACGCTCCCATTGACGGCGTTGGTTTCCAGACCCATATAAGTTATAATTCGCCAACGGTAGCTAACATCTCAAGCGCCATTGACAAGTTTTCCGCAAAACAAAGGAATGACGGAAAAAAACTGATGGTCCAAATTACCGAATTGGATATGTCGCTGTTTAATTATAGTCCTGATAATTCCGGACCCGGATTAATTGCAACGCTTGCGGATAATGTCCGGGATACACGGTTGGCATTGCAGGCGGCAAGATATCGCGACCTGTTTGATATGTTCAAGCAAAAATATGAGGAGGAAAAACTCGACATGGTGCTGGTATGGGGCCTGGACGACGGTCATAGCTGGCAGAATGGTCGCTGGATTTCCGGCAGAATCGATTATCCGCTCCTCTTTGACCGCCAGTACAAGCCAAAAGAAGCGTTTTATAAGTTAGTGGAATAATTCTTAATGGGATTACCGGCTGCCAAAGACAGTCTTCTGTAAGACATTATTGTGTGTTTGTGGAGGGAAATTATGAAGAAAAGGTTATGCGCGATTTGGGCGGTACTTGCCGTATTCGCCATTATAGGTTGTGATAGCAATCCGACGACGCCGCCACCGACGACGCCGCCGGAAGACTTTTATACCATTACTTTTGACAAGAATACCACTGATGAAGGAAGCACCGAAGCAAGGCCGACTACCAGAATAGTAGAGCCGCCGGACACAACAATAGTGGGGCTGCCCAGCACTCCGCCTACACGGCCCGGTTATCTTTTTGATAGCTGGAATACCAAAGCCAACGGCGCCGGCGAAACATTTACCATAAACACCGAAGTTACCAAAAGCTTCACTGTTTACGCCCAGTGGATATCAGGGGCTATTGTTACCTTTGACAAGAATAACTTTGATTACGACAGTACCTATCCGGTTCCGTCAACCAAAAAAATACTCAGCCCCGCAACAACCATTGACGCGCTGCCAACCGCGCCGGAAAGGGATGGGTATCAATTTCTGGAGTGGAATACCTCTGCCGATGGCTCAGGCGACGCATTTGACGAAACCACGACGGTTATGGTCAGCCTGACGGTGTACGCCCAATGGAAATTTCTGGGCGGCACACCGCAGAAAGTAGATAATACTATTGAGCATAAATGGCCCTCGTTTAAGACAAGCGGCAGTTGCGCAATGAACGATGACGGTACGTATAAACTGACCGGCGGCGGCAACATGGATTACCTGTTCCCCACCGATGTAGACGGCGAGGATGCCAGAGATTATGACTACTTTATAATACTAACCAGTATCCAAAGCGGTGAATCGGGCAACGTTACCGGTATTCAACTGCGCCGTTATGAAACCACAACCGGTTATCCGGGCGGCGGGTCAAATAAAATGCCCTGGCTGAGCAATCCAGACGGGCGAAAGATTATACTTGAAGTAAATGGCGCCGAAACCACCGGCGGTTTTAGAATTTTTGTTCCTGACAACGTTACTGTTGAAAAATTAAAGATTGAATCCATCACTTTCCATAAAGCGCCCCGCTATACCGTGTCATTCGACTACAATTATCCCGGCGCTCCTGCTATCCCCGATGTTACCAATGTGTGGGGCAAAGACGAAAACCATGACGGCGCCGGTGTGGGGAGTGCCGCCTGGCCGGCAGACCCGGACAGAACAGGCGAAATTCCGCCCATGTATTTCATCGGCTGGATAGATGCGGAGGGGAATACGGTAATGCCGGGTACCTCAATAACCGGCGACTGTATATTCAAAGCTGACTGGATTGATGCAGTACCTCCCGGGTGGATTGAATTAATTGAAAAAAACGCCGGCGGTGTTGTCAACCCGGTGTACGGGTTTGAAATTCCTGCCGGTGAATCATTGGCAGACTATAGATACATTACCGCCAAAATAAAGGTACCCGTTAACATATCCGGGCGATTCCGGGCATTTGGACCTTTTAACGCAGGCTCATGGACTACATGGCCCTGTACCAACGCAAACGCGTTCCAGGGTTCAAATGCCGCCGGCGCTGATATACTTACCACCGGCGGTCCTGCCGCAGGCGGAAGTTATAATGCGGCAAATAGCTGGGTAGAATTCACCATAGATATGAACGACCGCGGCGGTACCCATACTTGCTGGGATAATAATAATAAAGTGGGCGTCGTTCTTATAGCTTTAGGGATTATTGGTAATGCTGGTGAAAACCCCGCAATATCTTATTTTATCAAGGATATTGTGATAAAAAGCGACGACGGCTCTAAAGTTGTGGAAGCCCTGAATCCAGGGGATAACCTTCTGTGGGGCGGTCAGGGTGAGACCGTCTTCTTCAAAGCGCCTGGTTCCAGCAGTACCGTAAGCCGGACAATTATGTTCTACCAGGAAGGTTAATCCACCGGCGGAGGAGTTGTTATGAAAAAGGTGCGAATTGTTTTCTGGGGTTTTATATTTACGCTGTTTGTTGGGTGTAGCAGTAATAATAATAACCAGCCTAAGCCGGAGTGGGAACTGGACCCGCCTCCGGAGGCGGCATTGTTTAACGGTTTGACTCTGGCAACGCCGCTGAAGGCTTACGGAGACGTAAACCCCCTTATGACCCAAAACTTTGGCGCCGACCCGTTCGCCCTTGTGTATGACGAGCGGGTGTATGTGTATATGACCGGCGATACTCCCGTACCGGGTGCGGGCGGAGTGATACCGCAGAACACCTATGACAATATAACGACCATCAGGATATTGTCGTCTTCCGATTTGGTTAACTGGACAGAACATCCCGAAATAAAGGTTGCGGGGGCATCGGGAGCGGCAAAATGGGCCAGCCGTTCCTGGGCGCCCGCGGCGGCATACCGGGAAGTTAACGGACAAGCCCAATTTTATCTGTATTTTGCCAATGGCGCCGGCGGTATTGGCGTGCTTACAGCGGACAGCCCCACCGGGCCTTTTACCGACCCTGTTAACAAGGCGCTGATTAACAGCGCAACGCCGAACTGTAATAATGTGGTGTGGCTCTTTGATCCTGCGGTTTTTGTGGATGATGACGGGACAGGTTATATTTATTTTGGCGGAGGTACGCCGACCAATACCGGCGAAGACTTATGGGGCGGAGCGGCGCATACCAACCACGCCATGCCCGGCACCATCAGGGTTGCCAAACTGGGCAGTGACATGACCAGCCTGGCCGGTGATCCGGTTAAACTTGAGGCGCCATTCTCTTTTGAGGATAACGGGTGTTTTAAACGCGGCAATACTTACTATTACACCTACTGCACCAACCGCGGAGTAGACGCTTTCGCGGCCAATGATCCTGAGAATCACCCTGAAGCAGTACAAATTGGCAAAGGCATGACTATTGCCTATATGACCAGCGATAACCCCATGTCCGGTTTTACTTTGGGGAACATGATACTGACCAACCCCGGTGAAATGTTCAGCATCAAGGGCGGAAATAATCATCACGCGATATTTCAGTTCAGGGGCAAATGGTACATTGTGTATCATTCGCGCCTGCTTGCCCACGCTATGGGGCTTGATGATGAAGGAAAGGCATCCGCCGCCGGTGAAGGATACCGGAGTACCCATGTGGATCAGGTGAATATACAATCAAACGGAACTATTGATCGTGTCAACGGGACCAGGTCGGGCCCCGCCAGGGCTGCGAATTTTTCTCCGTTCCGGTCAATCAACGCTGCTACCATTGGCGTAATGGCCGGCATTAAAACGGTAGTTCATGGTGGAACCAGCATGAAGGTTTCAGACATTCACACGGGGGACTGGCTTGCCCTGTATGGCGTCAATTTTGGCTCAAAAGGCAACGGCGCTACACAATTTAAATGCCGGGTACAACTGCCCGAAAACGGCAAAGGCGTCATCCAGATAAAGCTGGACGGCCTGAACGGTCCGGCTGTGGGTTACGCGATTTTTGATGAAACCGCGGAATCCCCTGAAATTTCAGTGGATTTACTCAGGGAAGTTTACGGCGTGCACGATTTAATATTTGTCTTCCATGGCGAAAGCTACGACCTTGAACAGTGGCAGTTCTTCAGATAGTCCGGAGGCTCTGACATGGTAAAAAATTATAGTATACTATTTTTCAGGAGAGTATTTATGAAAAAATCTGTTTGCCTGAGGGTAATTCCGCTCATTATCGTTTTTGGATTGTTGATTTCCGCCTGTTCAGATGAAAATCAGGAAGGCACAAAAAGTTTCACGATGACCCAGAGAAATTATGTCTTCCCGGTGACCGGCGCCGGTTATTCCCGGCCCTTATCCGTGCAGGTGACCAATAGCGGAGATACCGCCCTTACCGTGACGGTCGCTCTGAGCGGAACAAATGCCGCACATTTTGTCATAAGCCCCGCTACGCTTAACCTGTCTGCCGGGGCAGTCGGAAGTTTTACGGTTATTCCCGAAGAAGACCTTGAGGAAGGGACTTATCGTGCCACCGTTACGGTCAGCGCGGCGGGCCTTTCATCCTATACCTTTAATGTAAGCTGCTCCATTAACAATTTTCATGTGTACATCGCTTTTGGGCAGTCAAATATGCAGGGCCCCGGAACCGCTGAAGCGCAGGACCAAACAGGCGTCAGCGAGCGTTTCAAAACGTTAAATGTAGTCATAGGCACTTATGCCTATGGTACGGGGCCCAACAGCGGACTCCGTAACAAAGGCGAGTGGTATACGGCAGTGCCCCCGAATATTATTGAAGGCGTTAACCCAACCGGTATGATGGGTACCAAGACCGGGCTTTCGCCGATGGACTATTTTGGGCGGACGCTTGTGGAAAAAACTAAAGATCATATCACCATAGGCGTAATTGCCGTCGCTAACGGCGATATGGCCCTGGCTTCTTTTCACAAAACACGGGCCGAAGATTATTACCGAAAAGAAGATACCGCACCCGGCAGGCCAAGCGATACCGAGATGTCTGGCATGAACCGGTATAAAAACGCCGGTTATGCGAATATGTACGATGCCATCATCCAGAACGCACAGATCGCCCAGAATCAAGGCGCGGTAATTAAGGGCATAATAGTCCACCAGGGCGAAAGCGGCATAGGTTTTCCCGCCGACACCATTACCTGGAGGGATTTGTTAACAGAAATTTACGATTCCCTGCTCGACGATCTGGGCCTTACGCCCAATTCCCTGCCTATTTTACTGGGGCAGCCTTTTGGCGGCAACGGCCCGCAAAGCGTCGGCAATGACGGCGGCGAAAATCTGGGAAACGCCCTGCATGAAAACCTTCGCATACAAAGATACCTGCGCAACGCCTGGATAATAAGCTCCGCAGGCTGCGCAAACAGAGGCGACAATATTCACTTCAGCAGCGCGGGGATTCGGGAACTTGGCAAACGGTATGGAGAAAAAATGTTTGAATTGATATATCAACAGTAAGGCGTTGCCATATCGTCGTATAAGAATTTTTTACCACGGAGTTTCACGGATAAAAAGATGTTTTTCATACCAAAAACTCCGTGTTTCTCCGTGACCTCCGTGGTTAATTTTTACTTCATGGACAGCCCCATGACCTTTCGAATTTTTCATACCCTTATCTTATTGGTATTGAATCGTACCGCGTACCTACCTGCAAATTTATACCTTTGACGATGGCAAGCTCGCCTACCGTCATAATCCAGAAGCCTTTACTTCTGAGTCCGGCTATCATGTCGGGCAAGGCGGCCAGGGTTCTTCCCCCGGAGGTATTGCTTTCATGGCAGTTGATAATGCCGCCGTCTCCGCTGTTAAGGAAAGTGTTATTAACAACATTGGTAACTATTTGCGCCGAATTAACACCGCCATCGTAGTCGTTACTCCACACACTGACACCGATAATGGCAAGGCCCAGTTCTGTACAAACATGGGCTAAATTGGTTCCAGTTCCATAGTCTACATTGGGAGCGCGGAACAGCGCCGGGTCTGCTCCGGTAATGTTTTTAATCGCTGTTGAGGCGGCGGTGAGGCTGGTGGTGATGCTTGCTTCTGTCGCACTGCCCAGAGCACCATAACCGTCAGAATGGTTGGCAAGCTCATGGCCCGCGTCAAAAATGGCTTTGGCGGCGCTTTGATTGCCGCGGATATTTTGACCGATTACAAAAAAGGTTGCCTTGACATTCAGTTCTTCAAGTTTTGCCAGCATAGCCACTGTCCCGCCGGAATTGCTGGCTGCGCAGGGGCCGTCATCAAAACTCAGGGCAATGTATTTGGTCGGCTTTTCGCTGTAGCCATATTCTTCCCAATGCGCGTTAACAAAAGCCTCAATAGCCTCTTTTGAATTGGGTTCAGGCGTATACGTATAACAATGCACTGCCGCCGTTTTCGGCGTACCGGTAATGGCATAACCGGACTTTTCTATCGACAATACGGTTATTTCTCCGCTTGCTTTAATATTTCTGACCGTCAGTTTATAGATTCCTGTTTGCCCGTCCACCTTGGTCAAATTATTGGGGAACGCTCCCGTAGACCCCGAGTTAAAGGCAATGTCCGCTGTTTCCAAACCCGCGATATCCTTGTCAAATTCAAAAGTCAGTATGGTCGTGGTTTCTGTTTCCGAACCGTTCGCGGTTAATTCCTTTAACACAACATCAATTTTCTTGTCGGGAACCTGCTCGTCACCGCATCCTGCCGCCAGAAAAACCGCCGGAACAATAAGCCCAGCCAATAATTTCATACCGTATTTCATAGTAATATCATGGGTAGACAAATATGAGAAAAATATAGGTGATTTGTACTATAGCGGTTATCCTCAAAATATAAGAGGATGGTGTGTATGCCTGAAGTAAAAACAGTCAAAGTTATGATTGTTGAAGATCATCCGCTGTTCAGCAGAGGGCTTGCTTCCCTTATTACCGCCGGCGCCGGCAAGCCCGGATACAGCGTTGTCGGAGAAGCGGTCAATCTGGCTGAAGCCATAAAAATAGCCGAACAGGAAAAACCGGCCCTCGCCATTGTCGATATTGGCCTGGGGGAAGAAAACGGTATGGAACTTATCCCCCGGCTGAAATCCATTGACCCGGATATAGTAATTCTGGTCCTGTCCAGGTATGATGAACGCTACTATTCCGAGCGGGTTCTGCGTTTGGGCGCGCGGGGCTATATTATGAAGACCGAGCCGCCCCCCAAAGTGCTGGATGCCATAAAAACCGTCATGGCGGGAAAAGTATACCTGAGCGACAGTGAACGGGAGCGGATTTTTGAGGCGATGACCGGGGAAAGCCAGCGGGGCGTCAAGGATTGGGCCGCTTCAATACGAAAACTTTCCGACCGGGAACTTCAAATTTTTTCCTGCCTGGGCAAAGGGCTGGGAACTATCGAAATCGCCCATAAATTCAAGCTCAGTACCAAAACCATAGATACCCACAAGGAGCATATTAAATTAAAACTCCATTGTGACTCTTCGCCGCAGCTCAGGCGTTTTGCGATAGAATGGGTAAATCATCCTGACCTGCCGTCTTATAGGGAAAACCCCTGATAATCATATTCACCGCCCTGTCCTATACTGGGAGAAAATTTAATGATGGGAGGAATAACGTGATCCATATCATTTCCTTAAAAAAAACCGGCCTGCTGCTCTGCGCCGTACTGTTGCTCTGCGCTTCCTGCGGCAAAAAAAAGCAGCAGACTGTGTTTGAAGACACCGACCCGACCTATCCGATTACCATATCGGTATATTCCATGGCTACCATGCAGCAGCCGCCTGCGGATAACAAAATATACAAATGGATAGCGGATAACCTGCATGTCACCTTTAACTGGGATATTCTGGTAGGGGACAAGGACCAAAAAATCGGCGTCATGATCGCCGGCGGCGAGTATCCCGACCTGCTCCATGTGGACAGCACGAAATTCTATGAAGCGGGAGCCCTCCTCCCCCTGGATGATTTAATCGAACGATTCGCCCCCCGGCTAAAAAAACACTATGCCGAGGCCTGGGAAAAAATGAAGGAAGAAGACGGCCATGTGTATACCCTTCCGGTCTGGGGCGTAACATCGGGCAGATATTATGCCAACTGGTACGGTGATTCCGCCCTGTGGGTGCAGAAAGAAGTGCTCAGGGAATTCGGCTACCCCGTCATCAAAACAATGGATGAATATTTTGATTTATTGATTAAATACAAGGAAAAGTATCCTACCATTAACGGAATGCCCACCATTGCCTTTACCATACTTGCCTATGACTGGCGTTCCTTCTGCTTGATAAATCCCCCGAACTTCCTCGCCGGCTTCCCCAATGACGGCAACGGTACAGTTGATCCGGCAACGCACCAATACAAGGTTTTCCTGTATCAGGATATTTCAAAACGCTGGTTCAAAAAACTTAACGAGATGAACGCGGCGGGCATTATTGACCGCTCCTGTTTTGTTGACAATTATGACCAATATCTTTCCAAAATCGCTTCGGGCCGGGTTCTGGGTTTCCATGACCAGGCCTGGCAGTTCCAGTCGGCGGAGTATTCCCTGACCAACCAGGGTATGCATAACCGTACCTATGCGCCGCTTCCCGTTGTCTTTGATGAATCCATCCGCCCCCGTTACCGGAACCGGCCGCTTCCCAATATTGGGCAGGGAATTGGCATCAGTGTAAAAGCGAAAGACCCGGTGCGCATTAT
>JAIRRB010000103.1 GCA_031256195.1 Treponema sp. | reverse complement strand
ATCCTGAAACAGGCCGGCTTTTTCTTCTACACCCATAAGTTCCAGCGAAATGTCATAGCCGCCCTGGGCGTGCAGGACAATGGTTTCGGCCCGGCGGTCTATCGTAATGTTTTGAATATGCTGGGAATGGCCCCGGTCCAGAGCATCGGCAACCCGCAGAATGGAAGCCATTTTTAATACCAGTATCCGTTCCTCGCGCGGGATGCTGATGTATTCGATGTCAGCCTCAGACGGAGAATCGCCCCGATGATAGCGTATAACATTGGCGATAATGTCCTGTTCATCGCGGGGCAGACCGAAAATTTCGGAATTGGCGACAATGTACTGGCCGTGTTTGTTGTGGCCCGACGCCTTGATAAAGGCCCCTATGTCGTGGAGAATTGCGGCGGTTTCCAGCATCATGCGCTGGCGGTAGTTCATGCCGTGTACCTTTTCCAGTGCGTCAAACAGCGTCATGCAGAGCCGGGCGACATACCGTGAGTGAGCCTCGTCAAAATGGAAGCGCCGTCCCAAATTAACCGCGGAAGCGATAATCTGGGAATAGAATTCCTTTTGAATGTCGGAATCCACCCCCAGAGCCATGTCGATAAGGTAGCCTTCCCGAATACTCACCAAGGGAACCGCCACGCGGGCCGCGCCGGTTTGTTCAAGAAACAGTTTGAGCACCAGAATACCGGGAATAATACCTTCAGCCTCGGCATAGGTAATACCCAGTTTCTGAACACATTCTTCAACGGAATAACTGCGGATTTTTTCGGCAAAGGCGATAAAGTCATTGCGGTTTATAACGCGGCAATGCTCATTGAGTTCCGTACCTGCCTGGAGCGATACATACCGGGCATCAGAACCAACCATCACCAAAGTGCGTACATGGGCCAAATCCATTTCGGCATTCAAAAGGCTTGAGGTATTACGAATGGTTTCACCGAGGTAGCGTTCGTAAAACAAACTCGGCCCGGCCCCCAGCCGCGTCCGCTGGTCAATAATAATCGTTCCCAGTTTAATGCTGTGGGCCGCCACCATTTGCCCCCGGCGCAGCAGCATTATCTCGGTAGAACCGCCGCCTATTTCGATAATCATTGAATTGGCGCGCCAGAACAGGGGCAGGTCCTGCTTTAACGCAAAACGGACTCCCAGATACATAAGGCGGTTTTCTTCGACGCCGTCCACCACGGAAAGTTTAAAATCCGTTTCCTGCCGTATCCGGTCGATAAACATATCGCGGTTACGGGCAACCCGCAGGGCGCTGGTCGCTATAACATGGGCGTCGGCGGCGGCAATGCCCCAGCCGGCCAGCAGTTCCTTGAAATTCTGCAATACGGCAAGACATTCCAAAAGTGACTCGCGGGAAAGCTCGCCTGAATTAAAAACATCGCGGCCCAGGGCTACCGGCCTGCCCGCATTATCCATGACCATCCACTGCCCGCCGTCCTGTATTTGCGCAACAAGCAGCCTGACACCGGTAGAACCTATTTCCAAAACAGCGACCAGACGATTTTCCATTTTCTCCTACAGCTTATCTATCAACATTGAACATTTCCCCGAAGGGATAGGCAGGGTTTTTTTCTTTTTCCCCAGAATATTAATGGTAAAATAATACAATTTTTCGCTTTCCATGTGTATCTCCCAACCCCGCCCGCTTTTGTTGGAAAGTATGGTAATCATGTTTTTCTTGAGGGAAAGATTCTCCACGCCCATAATTTCCAGATTGGGAATAATCCAGTCCACCGTTTTGCGGGGCAGGGAAATACACAGGCCCACAATATTTTCGATGGTTAAGGTAATGGTTGAAAGGGCGTCGAAGGAAAGGTATTGGGCGCGGGGAAAATCCGCCTTGCCGTGCCATTTTGCCGGGCCTTCTTTGGTGGGCAGATAGGCTTCCCACAAATTGCCCTTGTGGTGGTCGCCGTCGGGACTCATCGAATCCAGCACAAAGTACAGATGGCGGATGGCGCAATCACGGGCAAGGTCCCAGCGCTGGTAACGCTCCAGCCCCTTAATCACCATAAAGGTCAGATGCGGATACACCGACCCGCGGTAGCCCCGTCCGGTTTCATCAAAACTTTTGTCGGAGAGGGAAAGTGACGGAAACGGATGCGGCGCGCCAAAAAACTGCGGGTCGGACAGTTTGGCAATAATCCGCTCCGCTTTTTCATCATTGGGAATTTCGGCCAACAGCGGCCAGTAACCGGCGATGGTTTTTACCGGCAGCCGTCTTTCACCCCGGTCAATGTCATGGTAAAAACCGTCATCGGGATCCCACATCAGCGCATTGATTCGGGTTTTAAGGGCAAAATACTGCTTTTTGTACTGAAAACTGGAATCTTTGTCGTTAAGAATATCGGCCATCGCGGACATATACAGGGCGCTAACCGCCATCATGGCGTTAAAATCGAGCGAATAATAGGTTCCCTCGCGGGGAGCGTTAACCATCCCCGTAACCCCCAAGGGAACCCGGTACAGGCCGTTGGATTTCTTAAAGGTTGAATCTATCCATTCAGTATATTTGTGCAAAACCGCCAGGACATCTTTTACCCGCTTCTTGTTTGCCGACTTATGGTAGATATTATACTCCGCCCAGGCAAAAAGAGGGATGCCCAGCCCCTCAACATTGTCCTTTTCCGCCACCGGAGCGCCGGTATTGATGTCATAGGCGCAGCGAATGGCCCCATCCGGCTCCTGACGGCTGTAAAACAGGTCCAAACTGGGCGTTGCCTGGTAAATTCGGTTGGAATATACCAAAAAAAAGGACGAATAAATCGCATCGGACTGAAAAACAGTCTGAGAACCCGGGTACGAGAAGAATTTTCCCTCTATTCCGCTTTTTTCGTTCCCACTATTCCAGCAATCCTGTATCCAGGCCCATGTTTTATCGTAAATATCGACAAAATCCTGATCATAGAAGTGAATCCGGGGAAAGTCGTGTTTTGTCACCTAAACCTCTTGGTTAACCAT
>JAIRRB010000094.1 GCA_031256195.1 Treponema sp. | reverse complement strand
ACCCTGATAATTTCGTTATGCATAATACGACAGCCTTTTTTCGCCCTGGGCAAACGCTACGGAAACAACCCAGTTCATCACCAGATAAAAAAGGCCCGCCATAAAAATCGGCATGGTTGAAAATTCCCGCGCCGCGGCATTTTGCGCCGAGTGAAACAGTTCCGCCACGCCGATAACCTGTGCGAGGGCGGTATCCTTTACCAGCGTAATCACCTCGTTGCCGGTAGCGGGAAGTATCCGTTTGATTACCTGAGGCAGAATAATTCTGCCAAAGGTCTGCGGTCCGGTAAAACCCAGTACCTTTGCCGCCTCGTACTGCCCCCGCGCAATGGACTCTATCCCCCCGCGGTAAATCTCGGCAAAGTACGCGGCGTAATTCAAGGTAAAGGCGACAATCACCGCGGTAAACCGGTTGTATGAAAGCATAAATTTTATTACCGCCCAGAAACCCGGCGCGGTAATGATTCCCGACAGGCTGTTGTTCAAAAAGACATAAAGGTACTTTGGCGCAAAATAAACAAAGATAAGCTGTAAAATAAGCGGCGTTCCGCGCATGATTAACAGGTAAAATTTAACCGCGGCGCGGAGTATCTTGTTAGGCGACATTCTGCCAAAAGAAACGAGCAATGCCAAAGGCAGCGAAAATATCAGGGTGAGGAAAAATACCTCGAGCGATATTACCGCTCCCTTGAGCATTATGCCCGCCAGACGAATCATAATCAGGCTTTATTTTCCGATGATAGAAATGTCAGCGCCCAGCCATTGAGTGGCGATTTTGGCGACTGTACCGTCTTTTGCCATGTCAAGAAGGACAGCCCAAACCCTGTCGGCAAGGGCCCTGTCATTTTTGCGGAAGCCGACGCCAAATTCTTCTTCACCCAGCCGTTCGTTCAGGATACGGAAATTTTTGCCGGAGCGGTTGATATTGTCATTGGCTACAACCAGATCAATAACCACCGCGTCAATTCCGCCCACATCAAGGTCCATCAGCGCGGTGAGGAAGTCTTTATACTCCACCACCTGTCTCAGGCTTGCCTTAAATTCAGGAGCGTCATCAAGAGCCTCTACCGAGGCGGAACCAGCCTGGGTTCCGGCGGTTTTACCGGTCAGGTCTTTCAGGGTATTCACCGGTGAATTACCTTTCACCACAATAACCTGGGCGTTTTTCAGGTAAGGGGGAGTAAACAGCAGATTCTTTTTCCGTTCATCGGTAATGGTAAAACCATTCCAGATACAGTCAATCTCGCCGGTATTAAGTTCCTGTTCCTTGGCGTTCCAGTCAATGGGTTGGAGAACCAGTTCAACGCCCATCCGCTTTACCGCTTCTTTGGCAAGGTCAACATCGTAGCCGACAATCTCATTGTTGTCGTTGCGAAAACCCATGGGCGGGAAAGAATCATCCAGCCCCATAATGAGTTTTTTCCTGTTCATAATCGACTGAAGGGAATTATCCGTTCCCGCAGCATCCTTTTTTCCTCCGGCAAAAACCGTTCCTGCCGCAATCAATGCGCACAAAAGCGCAATAACAATCTTTTTCAATTTGTTCCTCCGTAAAGATATGTTTATTGTCTTATTTTTACAGAAATTTTATTTTTTTTCAAGATGAGAAAACCCGTCTAGCGGGGAAACACCTTGACGCCCAGTGAAACAACAAAACCGGTCGATTGGGGGTATTCAGGAGTGTCAATTTTTTCATACGGGTACGCTTTTCCGCTGTTGGCTTCTTCTTTGGTATTGGTAAAGTATGAAATAATCGCTCCTCCCTCGCCAAAAAGGGATACCGGCAGCCGGGGCAGATTCCATTCGACCCCTAATTTTATAATATGGTTCCACTGGTATGCTCCGTCATGGAGGAAGTATCTTTTTAATATGGGATTGGACCCATCCCTTTTCTGCGGGTCAAGTTCCGAGAGCAGGGAACTGCCGTCTACAGCGCTGGAACCATAATTGGCGCCATGCCGGATTAACTGATATTGCAGATGTGTCGTCAGGCTTTTTATCGGCATTGTCTGAAATTTGACCAGAATCTCATCCGAATTCGGCGGGATGTAATAGCCCAAACATACGCCGTTATTGGTATATGCCTGTTCCATCGGCCTTTCGCCATACCAGGGAACATAAGTACGGGTATGGGTATAACAGTAGGGATTTACCCGGGTGTAACTGAGTTTAACTGAAGAAAATGACAGGAAAGGTAATGAAAAACTCATGCCTAACTGTCCCGCCAGCATGGAACGATCAAGTTCGTACCAGTTACTTACCCAAAATGCCTCATCCCAAAACAACGAAGCCCAAACATTGCCGATCCCCGGATACTGCACTTTAAGATTGAGCATTGCCGCCATATTATCGAAATCGCCGACATTATTTTTATAGAAGATGGTATTGGTTATGGGTGACATATATCCCAGTTCAAGACGCTTGGGCCATATTACTCCTTCCCCAATATCCAGGGACACATAATCTTTAAATTTGAATTGAAATAGTGTTGTTGAATAAGCGTTCTGACTGGTCATGCCGGATTTTTTTTCGCCCTGTGTGTTGAAGAATTCAAGGAAACCGGTCATTGTGGCAATGCTGAACCAGGTGAAGGGCCTGAACTCAGCTTCAATTCCCAGAAAAGGCCGCGCCGTTTGATTCAAACCAAGGCTGCTGCCATAGGGAACCGAACCCCATTCGTGCGATAAACGCCCCAGCCGCATTGACAATTTATCTTCCAAAAAAGAAGCCGATATTTCTGACAAAAGATTATAGGCACCGGCAAGCGAATCAGGCCAGGACTCAAAGCTGGACAGACTGCCGAGAGGATGGATCGAAGCGTCCCAGCGTTTCTTATACGCATAGGGGAAATGAGTTAATGGTTCACTGTAAACGATGAGTTCCTGGTTTCGATATTCCTCATGATCAACAAAACCTTTGTAATAGGTATTATAGGTACCAAGTTTTTTTCGCGGGGCTTTCATAAGACCGCCCTCGCCGCTGAATTCCCAGGAAACATGGCTGCCCATATCTCCGTTCAGATAAAACCGCAGCCAGATTTCCGTACCATAATAACGTTCGTTAAATGCGGGGTACAAACCGGCTGATCCTTCCATGCTTACATTGGCGCCCACATTCAATGAAAGCGGAATTTCTTTTTTGGTGATAGTGGTTTCACTGTGATATTTGCCCTTCTGCCAGTCAATACCGTTTTTGGGTTTCGTGAATTTATCGAGGTACTGTCCCAGAATTTCACGCTCGGTATCGCTTAATTTTTTGGTGTTTTCCGTAGCGAGAATCTCCTTAATCGCCTTAACGATAATGTTTTGACTATATGGCCTGACTCCCGACAGGGGAGAACACAGTCCCTTAAGTTCCGCTTGTTCCAGAATATAGTACACCTGACTTTCCACTGGAACCGATACATGAGTCTGTGCGCACAGGGGGGCGCATAAAAACACAAACAGGCACAATTTCATCAAAACTGAACGCATATTCTGCTCCTTTAATCTATCCACTCGGTAATTTCTTTTTTTGAAATACCCCAACGCTGGGCAAATTTTGTCTCTGTTGTAATACAATAACGGCAGAAGGGAAAGGGTTTTTCCAGGAATTCGATAATCTCGTCCTTGCTGTTGACCTGGTATATGTTAACATAGTCGCTGCCGCCGATAACAAGGTTCTGATTAAAATACCGGTTAAAAAATTTAATATGCGCCGCAATACAGCAGGTGTATATTCTGCCGTCGCGCAGAGTAACGCAGCAGCCCCAGCTTATGGCGCATTTCCGGAAACTTTTTTTCATGTCCTGGCTGCCGGTTAAATCAAGCGGCAGTTTGCACATTCGTTCTTCTCCCTTTGAACCGCTGAACACCGTTCTTACCTTGTATGTTCCGGCGATCTTTTTAATTTCCTTTTTGTTTAACTTTATGGGGTACTGGCTTATTGATACTGTTATGTTATTTGTGCTGCAACTGCGCCAGAATTCCTGCGGCTGTCCTGTCAGCAAAATACCGTTTGTGGTAACCTGTATGGGAGTAGAGGGAAACAATCTTCGTGCAATGTCAAAAAATTCCGTTATACGCGGATGGAGCAGCGGTTCACCGCCAAGAATTTTTATGGTGAAATAATCTTTGGACAGTTCAGCAAGCCTGGTAAAGTCTTTTTCAAACTGACCGGGATCAAGGTACTCCTCTTCCGCTATGGAAGAAAAATGATTGCAGCCCTTACAGTTCAAATTACAGTGTTCGGTGATATGAACCTCAATGGGAAATGACTTTGTTATCCGCTTTCCTTTTATGACAATTAACTGGTGTATGTCCTGAAAAAGCTGGGCTGATATATATGTTTTTAGCAGTACCGGAATATCTTTAACAAAAAAAAGAACGCTTTTCATATAATTTAGTATCCAACTGCTCTCAAAATCAAACAGACTCTGAATTGAATCTTCTTATAACCAGAGAGTATATATTCCGGAACCCGGTTTGTCAAGAGAATGGGCGGTACGCTTTTTATATCCATTCCGTTATTTCTTTTTTCGACACTCCCCATTCTATGCCTATTTCCCATGAACGTATCCCCGCAGTGTCACATAATGCCCGATAAATTATTTTTTGACCCAGGTGTAACTATCTGCGGAGGGCCGGGTATAGGTTCCTGCACCGCCTCTGTTATATTCAACCGCCAAATTACCAATATTATCAACCATCCTGTCCCCTATGGAACTAACGCTGGCGGGGATGGTGATGCTGGTCAGTTGGTTGTTGGTAAACGCATAATTTCCAATGGAAGTTATGCTGGCGGGGATGGTAATGCTGGTCAGATGGTTGTTGGAAAACGCATAATTCTCAATCGAGGTAACGCTGGCGGGAATGGTAACGCTGGTCAGTTGACTGTGGGCAAACGCCTCTTCTCCGATGACGGTAACGCTGCCGGGAATGGTTACTTCACCTGATTTCCCTGCCGGCCACTGTAGCACCGTAGTTTTGTCTTTGTTGTACAAAACCCCATCTGTTGAACTATAGTTTGGATTTTCCGGAGAAACATTTATAGCTGTTAGTTTAGGGTTAAAGCCCAACGCGCCGCTGCCAATGGAGATAACGCCGACGGGGATGGTAATACCGGTCAGTTGATTGCCGTAAAACGCGCCGCTGCCAATGGAGATAACGCTGGCGGGGATGGTAACACTGGTCAGTTGATTGTTGGAAAACGCACCGTACCCGATGGTGGTAACGCCGGCGGGGATGGTGACGCTGGCCAGTTGATTGTTGGTAAACGCGCCATACCCGATGATGCTAACGCTGGTGGAAATGGTAACACTGGTCAGTTGGTTATCGGAAAATGTCTCTTCTCCGATGGAAGTAACGCTGTTGGGAATGATGACGCGGGTCAGCCGGTTACCGTAAAAGGCATTGTCTCCGATGGAGGTAACGCTGTTGGGAATGGTGATGCCGGTCAGATTTTTTTCCCTAAAAGCCTTATCCCCGATAGCGGTAACGGGAAGCTGGTTTATGTGCGGCGGGATACGGACTACTTTTTTTGACCCCATATATTTGGCGATACGTACCGATTTGCCGCCGTCCGCGGGGTCCGCCTGAAAATCGCTTTCATCATCATATCGGGCGCACGCAAAAACCATCGCCATTACCATGAGGGCGATACCGGGGATAATGGTTTTGTTTTTCATACAAACTCCTCTCATTATGTAATATAATAGCATAATATCTTTCGTTTTTGTTATCTACTGCGGAAATGGTAAATTATTTGAATTCTTTGCTTTCCAGCACCTTTTGCAGGGTCAGGCTGTCCAGATAATCGTTAACCTTGTCGGTGACAGAGGCGAAAACCTTGTGGCTTATGCAATCACTCATCCGGTCGCATTTTTTCTGGTCTTTGTTGCACAATTTCATGGTGAGTTCCTCCCCTGCCGCGTCAAGTATTTCTTTTACGGTCAATGAATCCAACGGGCGGTTAAAGGAAAACCCGCCCCCCGGCCCCCGAACCGATTTGACAATTTTTGCCTTTTTCAGCTTGAAGAAAATCTGCTCCAGAAATATGGAAGAAATATCCTCTGCTTCGGAAAGACTGCTGATGGAAACCATGTTCCCGTCTTCTCCCATTTCCGCAAGCGCCAGCGCCGCACGGAGTGCATAACGGCCCTTTAAGGTAATCCGCATGTAGAAATCCCCCTACATCAAGAAGTTGACCAAAATTATAATGTATAAAGGGAATTATGGCAATAAGCCTGATTATGAGTCAGGGCAGCAACATTTGCTTTGTATTAGTACAAACCAGCCGGAGGGGGCGCTGCGGGCTGGCAGAAACACTTGTAGAGTCTTCCTGCGTATTCCTCCGGCGGGGTAACCAAATAACAGCGCCCCGTCAAGGGGCGTTGACAGAATAAATGTGACAGGTTACGGCGCACGGTAAAATCCCCGCTACAATAACAGCGGGCCGAATTTATTCGGCCTAGTGCGCGTGTGCCCAGCATGAGTAGTAAC
>JAIRRB010000051.1 GCA_031256195.1 Treponema sp. | reverse complement strand
TGTGGTTGCGCAGCATCACGGCGGTTTCATTCCTGCCCCGGTGTTCCTCAATGTCGGCCATCTCCAGAATCAGGGTGAAAAGGCTTTTTCGGGCTCTTTCGTCATTCAGGTTTACCGCGAGTTCAGGGATGATTAAGGTTACGCCCACCGCTATTATGTCAGGATCAGCCACTTCATCCGAAGCCGCGAAGATCAGCGGGTATAAAGACCCGTCCTGATAAAAACGCCTTGCGATGCTTACCAGGGTGTCCTCCCTTTGCACCGTGTACCTTTGGGCGCGGTCAAGAATAATGTCGTTGTGATGGCGTGTGTACGCGTCGTGGTACTCCTGCGTAATCGCGGGGGTAGGCGGCGGCGGCGGCGGCGGAGGAGGAGGGGCAGCCGGGGCCGGGGAAGGCGGAGGAGCTTCAGGCGGCGTTGAGCCGCAAGCCCCGGCCAGTAAGGCTGTAAATCCAATTACCGTAACCAATGCGGTAATTCCGAAAAGTTTTGCTAAGTTCTTCATATAAAAACTCCTTGCCGTGTATTAAAAGCCGGTGCCCCCGCATACGCGGAAATCCGGCGTTTTTCCCGAATGAAAAAAGAGAGCAGGGCCAACGGATCATATAGTAAATCCCCTTTTAACGTTTTTATAATGTGGAGGTGTTGCTGGCGGCCCTGCTCTCAATTAAAACCCCCATAAAAATACAGACGCTAAAAGCGCCTATTTGCGCCTGCCCGCAAATTCGGGAACAGGTATTGACGCGGACCAATGCGCGGTAACGCAATAACTTTTTACTTCGGGAATTTCCAGAAACTCTACCGCATTGTCTTTAACGGCTTGCTGTACTATGGCCGCTATAAAACGCCGGTAACATTCGGTTATTCTGGCTGTCCGCTCATTGTCCATTTTCCTTTACCTCTTTTTCTCCGGATAACGCAATTCTATCAGAGTTTCAGGGGCAAAAACGGAAGGTTAACAAGAATTAACCTTCAAACGGCTTTTTTTGCCCAAGGTTAATTATATTTAACCTTTCATTTGCAACACTTTCAGCAGCTTCGCTCCGGTGTTTCCGCAGGCGCGGAAATCCGGCGTTTTTAAATCCCAAAATATCTATAATATACCCCGTTTTTTTCATAAAAACGACCAGTACACTATGTATTTCATCATTATTATTATATTATACATCATTAGTCAAGTAGGTAAAAAGGGTTATTATGATGCAGATAGTAACCAAATGACAAAACTTCAGGAAATTTTAGCCCAAAATTTGAGGGAAAAGCGCCGGGATTGCGGATTTTCGCAGGAAAAACTGGCTGAAATGGTTAATGTGTCAACTCACCACATTGCCACTATAGAAACAGCTCGAAATTACCCTACTTTGGCTTTAATAGAACGGATGGCAAAAGCATTAAATATTGAAATTTATGAATTGTTTATAGACCCTCTTTCCACCCCTGAAGAAATGGAACAGCTTTATCAGACTGTAGCGAAAAATATTGAAAAATTGGTAAGTGAGAGTATGGAACAGCAATATCAGACAACAGCGAAAAACATTGAGCAATTAGTAGGCGAAAGCATGGAACGGCTTTGCCAGACAACGGTAAAAAACATTGAACAAGTAATAGGTGAAGCAATAGAAAAAACTTTATCGGCTAAAGTTATAAAAAAAGGTTAATAATATAAAACTGAAATTTGAAAAACCGTATACGCGAGGAAACCAGCTGGGTCATGTTTCCTGACTACGGCTTTGTTAATTTGACGGCACGGTATACGCAATTCGTTTCAAATTTTGCAAATATATCGACCAATTGACAAAATGCAACTCATATATAAAATAGGATAATGAGATATTCAATTAAAAAAATAGTATTTTTATACTTTCTTTTGAATGTTTTGCCAATATTTTCCCAAGTGAATTCAAATTATGTCAAAGCAAGTATGGATGAAATAATCCAATATGCGATTAGAGTTTCTACAGAACACATTACAGAGGAAGAATTGCATAC
This sequence comes from Treponema sp., assembly GCA_031256195.1. Taxonomy (GTDB): domain Bacteria; phylum Spirochaetota; class Spirochaetia; order Treponematales; family Breznakiellaceae; genus WQXQ01. Next base: position 3,162 of record JAIRRB010000051.1, on the reverse strand, counting down.
ACTCGTATCATATATACAAACGGTAACTGCTCACCGCCCTGTTTTTGCGGTTCGGGTTTCCTAAATACGTTATGTGGAGGATTTGATGCTTAGAAATAAGAGTTACATTGAGAAACAAACATTCTTCCTTTATTTTCTCCTGACGGCAATACTGATATTTGCGGGGTGCAACGGACGCGGCTCAGGAAATGGCGGAATGGCGTTATCGGAAGCGGGTTTGGATCCAAAGTTTTTTTCAGGTGAAATCACGGGGACGATTACAATCTCGGCGTACGATACCATGTTCTACAGGAATTTTCTTGTAGACGCCGCAAAAGCATTTGAATCTCTTTATCCCGGAATCATGGTGAATGTGGAGACTTTTTCAGCCATGCCTGTAATAAAAACCGGCGATCAAGGGATGATGGTAGTAGAAATTCAGAACGATCCCCAAAGCAGGGCCGATTATATTAGCCGCATCAATACGAATATTATGAGCGGCACCGGAGCCGATTTATATGCCATGGATGTTCTTCCCTTGCATAAATGTGCTGAAAGCGGCACGCTGGAGAACCTTGATTCCTATATTGCGACTGACCCTGGCTTTCACAAACGCGATTATAGGGAAAATATCCTGGACGCTGCGCGTTTCAAAGATGGAACATGGTTTTTGCCTTTGGATTACGACTTTAATTTTTTTACCTATGACACCACTCTGGTTCCTGTTGAAATTGGAGGCAGCTTCGGGATTGATGATCCGGTCAGTACCGAAGACCTGCTGCGGATTGGAACGGTTTTATACAACGGCACTTATAAACTTTTTAATATACATGATTATTCCCGTGGCCCAATCAGTATGTTCAACATACTTCTGAACGAAAACATTCAATCATACCTGAACCTTGAAACCCGAAAAGCGAATTTTGTTGACGGTAGTTTTGCCTCCATGCTTAATTCGGTAAAAAATTATGGCGCGCAGGGCTTTATACCTCAAGGCGTTACCGGACAGCAGGATGCGGGACAGCTCAGGCAACGAACCGCGGGAGCTTCGGCGGACAGGTTTTATTTTAAACAATATAACGCAACAAACCTTCTCGCCCAGTTTACACGCAAATTAGGCATGGTGATGAGGTCAGAAGGCGGAATGGCCGCGGGCATTGTCAGTGATGATGAAATTGCAGGCATAAGAGCCAATGCCAACGGTTCAGTTTCTTTTACTTTCAGCCAGGGCTATGGAATAAACAGCCAATCAAAAAATAAGGCGGCTGCCTGGGCTTTTATCAAGTTCCTTCTTTCCAAAGAGGTGCAGCTCTCCCCGAACTTTATCGCTATGGGTTTGCCAATAAACAATGAGGCCCGTTTTGAAAAAGCGGAACTAACAATCTCTGCCTTCGCCGGTTCAACAGAAGCAATGAACGATCAGTTGCGGAAGGCTTTAGACGAGTACCGTGCGGCAGCAGAGACGCTTTCAGACAGCATAGATACCTTTGTTCTGTTGGATTCAAGCCTTAACGATATGATTGCCCAGGAAGTGGTTTATTTTTTTGGTAATTCCCGTACTGCCGATGAAGTCGCCAGAGTTTTGCAGAATAAGGCCGATCTGTACCTGAGCGAATGAGATGTTCCTTTTTCATTGTTGATACCTGCAAAAATCCATTTTGTAACGGTACAACAATATAGAGGATATTATGAAATTGAAAAGTTTGATTTTTGGAGTAAATTATGCTGGAATTCATTTGTGGCAATGAAAAAGACATAATAAACAATCCTCAAAACAATATTAAAACCGCTTTTGTCATTGTGGAATATGAAAATAAATTTATGCTGTTGTATAATAAATATCATAAACATTGGGAATTAACCGGAGGATTTATTGAACAAGGGGAATCCCCAAAGGAATGTGCAATTCGCGAATGTAAAGAAGAAAGTAACCAAAAAATTGAAAATTTAACATTCATTGGACTCGCAAAATATGAAAAGATAGATGCGGTAATATATTATTCACATTTATCAGAAAAACTAACATTCATTGAAAATAATGAAATTGAAAAAATAATGTGGTGGAAACATGGTGATAAAATAAATGGCAATGTTGAAAAAGATAGCATTGAATTAATTGAAAAATACAAATCAACAATGGACAAAAACATAATGATGCGGAAAGTAAGTGAAGAAATAATGTGTTTCATGAGAGGCAATTTTGTCCTTGATGAAATAGGCAATAGCGTAGATGAGCTGGCTTTCCGTGAAAAAGAGGATGTTATTTTTAAAATCCGTATATATACCGACCATTATGATTTTTATGTTGGCAATGATTGTATTCCTGTAAAGGATTTGGAAACATTGGAGAGTATCAAGTTACGGATTATGGACCAAAAAAAGCCAAACCGGAATCCATTTCCCACAGATAACGCGGTTTACGCGGATTGCGGACACCGGTGTGACTTATGCGTACATTATACGAAAGCGGCATTTACCGAAGAGTTTCGTATTGAAATTGGTAACCGGATTGAACGCGCTTATAATCCAAAAGCAAACGATGCCAAACCGATAAACTCAATACAGGAATTATATAAAATACGTCCTCCCTGTGACGGTTGTCAAAAAGGGGGCATAAGCAAAAAATATGATTGTTATCAAATGAAGTGCGCCGCGGAAAATGGTGTTGATAAATGTATACATTGTACCAAATATCCCTGTGATAAAGCCTGTGTCGGACTTCCTCCGGAAATACATACAAGAGTAATTCTTGCGGATGATGTTACCTGGGGAATTTTACCTTTTGTATATAAACAGTATGGGAATTAAAACCGGACTTCTCCCGGAAGTCTGCTACCTCTTAACCGCTTTTAAAAGATCGCTCCGGCTTATCTCAAACCAGATGGGCCGCCCGTGGGGGCAGCGCCGTACCGGAAGCGCGAAAGCCTGTTCCGCCAGGGTCAGAGCGGTATGTTCGTCCAGAAAGTCGCCGTCCTTTACGGCCCCGTGACAGGAGAGGCCGGCGGCCCAGCGTTCCGCCAGATTTTCACCCGCTGTTTTGAGACTCAGGATTTCCGCCGCTGTTTCGCGATCCGGAAGTTTCCAGTCCGCGGGCAGGGCTTCAATGAGCCATTCATTCCCGTCCTTCCTGAGAACAATGCCCAGTTTCGCGAACGCCTCCTGTTTTTCCTCCAGGAAACGATC
>JAIRRB010000183.1 GCA_031256195.1 Treponema sp. | reverse complement strand
GATAAAAGTGAAAGGCATGAAACCACACAGACACGCTATCGGCTGTATGCGAATTTGCTGTGAGTGTTGTTTTTTGCCCCGCAAACATATCTCCATATACCCCTTAATAATATATCGCTTTTTGAAAAAAAAGACAAGTAAAAAATCAGAATTTTTACATTTACTTTGTTTCATTATTAAGCATGGGGAAGAATGCCTAAAATACACGGTTTTTATCGTCAAAATGGGACTGTTTTATTGATTTTTCAGGTAAATACAGGAGCCCTGCCGGGGCGCTTGCTTACTTGCAGTTTTCATTATTTCAAGCCATAGTTAGCTTAATGACCCCAAATCAGGAAGACGCCCTGTTCAACTTTCTGGAAAACGTGACCGAACCGTTTACCTTAAAGGATATAACAGAGTTTGTGCTGATGCTGGACCCCACACGGGCGGAAAATGTACCGGTGGAAGTTGCCGCCCTCATTGAAGCTCACAATGTGGCGTTCCGGCTGGATAACCGGCAGTGGGTTTCCCGGCGGGGTTGTTTTGAAGAAGTTCCCTTTGTGATAAGCCCGACCAAGCTGGAACTGCTTAACGGGATACTTATCCCCGGCCATCGCTGTATCCCTTTCGCCAATCCGGGGGCGCTGCCCCATGAATATCAGTTCTTTTGGCAGGGTAAACTGATACCCTGGACGACGACCGAAGGCCCGCCAGAGGAATTTTATCCCTATTATTACATTTTTGGGGAAGAATACGCCCCCCAATATGTGGCGCGCGACAACCCCGAAAACGAAACTGCCTTTAATTACGACCCCTACGAGGACCCGCCGGAAGTATCGATTCACACCCTGGACATGAGGGCTATCTTTCGTGAAGCGGCTTTTGTTCCCGGCGACCGTTTTCTGGTAAAGACCAAAGACTGGAAAGAAGGGCATTTTAATCTGGAAAAAATAGACAAGGATGCGTGGCCCCAGGCGGAATTGTTTGCCTGGTTCGAGGCTGCCGAAGGCGGTTTTGAAGACAGTTTTGCCCTGTTGGGGCCGGGAGCCTCTACCGAGGAGCAAATTGCCTATGCCTACTGGTACGGGGGGAAGCGTATGCGCGAAGTCCCGGCCTATTCGCTGGAGGAATTTCTCTTTGAAAAAACTGACCGTATAGAAAAAACCGCTTACGGTATTGAATCCCGTTTTTGGTTTGCCGGCAAGGATATCCCCGACAGTAAGGGGCTTTCGGGTATAACGGTTCCCGCAGACCGGACTGCTATCGAAGATATTTTGTTTAAGGTAAATGTTCCCGTTTCGGAGTATGTTATTCTTTCCTATGTCCGGGACGCATTGTTCAGAAACGAACAGGATTTTACCAAAATGCTGGACCGCATTGTTCCGCCGGTGATTCACCTGAAAGAGGCGGAATGGAATTTACTTGCCGATTACGCCGCCGAAACAATGGATGAACTGCGAAAGGGTTATTCCCTGTTTCTGGATAAGGGTATGGGGCCTATCAGGCAGCGAGTGGGCGAATTGCACAACGCCGTGGTGGATTTGGCGGCACGGCTGCAGAAGGGAGAAATAGATACGTCATGGCTGCCCAAACATACATTTATTATGCTTTCCCAAATTCAGGGTCATGCGGCGAGTTTGCTGGAAGACCTTGATTCGGATTACGCGCCGCCGGAATCGGAATTGGAGGCGATGGATAATTCGCTTGACAGCATGGTTGATACTTTTGATGAAATAAAAGAATCAATTGACGAAGCGATGAATAATTTCAGGCGGAGCAATTTGACGCTGGTGCGCAGCGACAATGATGACTCTGCAAAAGAATCCTGGCGGGCGGCGCAGATAAGCGTCAACGGGACGGATGTATGGCGCAGGGTGCTTGTTCCCGCAAACCGGATGCTGGAAGACCTGCACCGCGTAATACAGATTTGCCTGGAATGGAAGAACAGTTACCGGCATCGTTTTTATACCGAGGTTTCAGGCGGTATAGACAGAAATAATCTGGATGATAAAATAAGGATAGGGGAAGTTTGCGACCGGGGCGTCAGCGAATTGCAGTACGAATACGGAACCAAATGGAACATTAAGGTTATTTTTCTTTCCCCCTACCAGCCGGGAAAGGAAGAAGTTATACGCTGTGTTGCCGGTGAAGGCGCCGCCCCGCCTGAAGCAGTCGGCGGCCCTTTGCGCTTTCGCAAGATACTCGGCGTTCTTGAAGGGGGCAGCGATATGGAAAAACAGGCCGCCCTGCATGAACTGGGGCCGGATTTTGTTCCGGGTTTGTTTGATATGGAAAAATGCAACCGGGATATGAATTCCGAATATACGGCGGATACATGACAGAAAATACCTGGAATCTTGCCTCGCTGATTGAACGGGGCGGCATACATTATAATATTTCCGGTTCAAACCCCAAAGAACTGCTTGCCGGGGCGATGGACATTCTGCCGCCCATCCTATCCCTTGATTCAAAAGAATTGTACCGGGAAATACTGGAACGGGAGGCCTTGATGCCAACCGGAGTAGGCCGTGGCATCGCCCTGCCTCATCCCCGCAATCCCCTGCTGGGCGACGGCGGCGAACCTTTGACATCATCGCTGCCTTTGGTAGCGCTTGTTTTTCCCGCTCAGCCGCTTGACTGGAATACCCAGGACGGCAGCAAGGTTCATACGGTTTTTCTGATTGTTTCGTCATCGGCAAAACAGCACCTGAATACATTGTCTAAAATTAATTTTCTCTGTCAGCAGGAAAAATTCTATTCCCTGATTAAAGCGCGTTCTTCAAAAGAAGACATTATCGCGGCGATTCGGGAAGCAGAAGCCGGCTGGGCGGGGGCATTATAATTATTAAGGAGAGTTTTATGGACACTAAAGCGCTGGAAAAAGTTGCGTTAAGCGTAAGGGCATTAAGTATTGATGCCATTCAAAAGGCCAATTCGGGCCATCCCGGCCTTCCGCTGGGGGCGGCGGAGCTGGGCGCAATGCTCTACGGAGAACTGCTCAAGCATGACCCTGCCGACCCCGCATGGGCGGACCGCGACCGCTTTATCCTGTCGGCAGGACACGGTTCAATGTTCCTGTATTCGCTGCTGCACCTTGCCGGATATACCGATATGCCGCTGGAAGAAATTAAAAATTTCCGGCAGATTGGCTCCCGCGCCGCGGGCCACCCCGAATACGGCATGGTCGCCGGCATTGAGGCGACTTCAGGCCCTTTGGGGCAGGGCCTCGCCATGGCGGTTGGTTTTGCCGCGGCGGAAACCATGCTTGCCGCCCGTTTCAATACCGCCGCCCACACCATAGTGGATCATTATACCTATGCCCTCTGCGGACACGGCTGTTTAATGGAGGGCGTTTCCGCCGAAGCGAGTTCTTTTGCCGGTCATCATGGGCTGGGAAAACTTATTGTATTCTATGATTCAAACAAAATCACCATTGACGGCAGCACCGACCTTGCCTTTACCGAAGATGCCGCCAAACGCTATGAATCATACGGCTGGCAGGTACTGCGCGGCTCGATGTACGATTTTGAGGAAATTGCCCGGCTGACCGCTCAGGCAAAAGCGGAAACCCGCAAGCCGAGCATGATTATTCTTACTTCAATAATAGGCAAGGGCGCCCCCACCAAGCAAAATACCGCCGACGCTCACGGCGCTCCGCTGGGAACGGAGGAAGCCGCCGCCGCGCGGGCCAATCTGGGAATCCCCGGCGATTTTTACGTTGCGCCGGAAGCGCAGCATTATTTTACGGCAAAGCGGGCTGAATGGAAAAAGGCCCGCGAAAACTGGCAGAATCTGTTTGCGGCATGGTCAAAGGAAAATCCCCAAAAGCGCGCGGAGTGGGACCAATTCCATTCCGGCAAGGCCGTTCCCGCCGTCCTGCCTGCCTTTAATTCAGGCGATAAAGTCGCCACCCGTACCGCGAGTAACAAGGCGCTGACGGCGGTTGCCAAAGCGAACGCCAACCTTACCGGCGGTTCCGCCGACCTTAAAGGCCCCAATGCCGTGGGCCTTCCCCCCGAAGCGGGAACATGGACACGCGAGAACCGCGCCGGCAGTTATATTCACTTTGGTATTCGTGAATTTGCAATGGCGGCGATTTGTAACGGTATTTCCCTGCACGGCGGCCTGCGTTCCTATTGTTCAACTTTTATGGTCTTTTCGGATTATCTCCGTCCGGCGCTCCGCCTGTCCGCGTTGATGAAACAGCCGGTAATTTATGTGCTTACCCACGACTCGATTTTTGTGGGCGAAGACGGCCCCACTCACCAGCCGGTTGAACATCTTGCCGCTCTGCGGGTCATGCCCAATCTCCGCGTTCTGCGCCCCGGCGACGCCGAGGAAAGCGCCGAAGCCTGGGCTATGGCGATGGAATACACCGAAGGCCCCAGCGCTCTCGCCCTTTCCCGGCAGAATATTACCGTCTTTCCCAAAGCCGACCCGGACTGGAAAAACACCATCCGCACCGGTGCCTACATCGTTAAACAATCTGGAAACGGAAAGCCTGACGCGGTGATTATTGCCACCGGTTCGGAAGTAGGTCTTGCTCTGGAAGCGGCGGCAAAGATAACAGATAAAAACTTCCGCATTGTTTCCATGATCAGCAAAGAATTGTTTGAATCCCAGCCTGCCGCAATCCGCGACGCCATTGTCCCGCCGGATGTACGGGTTATCGTCTGTGAGGCGGGAGTCCGTAACGGCTGGGAACGCTGGGCAAAACCGGAAGACATTTTATCAATCGACCGTTTCGGCGAATCAGGCCCGGCGGACAAAGCCGCCGAACATTTGGGCATGACGGTTGACGCACTAGTAAAAATGGTCTTGAAAGGGTGATGGCCCGCGGCGGCATTTGCTTTTGGGGCCTCTCTTGACGAGGAACGTGATTTCAGTATTGAATGAATGGGAAACAGTTGGGGATATAGCTCAGTTGGTAGAGCGATAGGTTCGCAATCTATAGGCCAGGGGTTCGAATCCCCTTATCTCCAGAATTGTCCCCTGTTTTTGGGATGGTATTCAGCAACTCAACCAGTTTTGCCGCCTCATCCTGGGTTAAGGTAAGGCCTTTTCCCATTTTTTCATGCCCCGGCGACCAGTCCCGCAGGTCCAATTTGGGGGTTCTGCCGTTCCACGAGACCAAATTGAGCTCTTTTTTCCAGCCGCCTTTCCCTTCCGAGATAACCCCAAAATGTTTGACAATATCGAATGAAATGTCAGCCATACTTCCCTCCGCTTGAA
>JAIRRB010000102.1 GCA_031256195.1 Treponema sp. | reverse complement strand
CACCCCCCCAGAAAACAACAACCTGAAACCTTTTTTCCCCCCCCCCCCCCCCCCCCCCCCAACAACAACAACAACACGCATAACTAACCGGAAATTACCCTTTCTTGCGGCGCTTGCCGCCCTTGTTTTCGCCCTGGCGCTGGTAAACTGCGTTGACCTAATCGACACAAGCGAAGAAACCAAAACAACCCAAACCCCCACGAAGGCTGATTTTAACATTACCGGACTGTCGCAGCTGTATAACGGCAGCCCCAGGGCGGTTAAAATTACCCGCAAATCGGGCAAATCCAACGGAACAATAACGGTTTACTATGAGGGGACAGACGGCACGGCTTATGATAAAAGCACTGCCGCCCCTTCGTTAATCGGCACCTATGCCGTAACCTTTGACGTAGCGGAGAGAGGGGACTGGAAGGCGGCGAGCGGCTTGAGCGCGGGAACGCTCGACATTTACGGCACCACTCCCAAAGCCGCAGATTTTACCTTCAGCGGCCTGTCACAATTCTATGACGGCAACACAAAAACGCTCAGCATTAGCCCCAAATCGGGCAAATCCGCTGGAACAATAACGGTTTACTATGAGGGGACAGGCGGCACTGCCTACAACAAAGGCATTGTCCCCCCTACGTTAATCGGCACGTATGCCGTTACTTTTGATGTGGCAGAGGATGGGGTCTGGGAGGCGGTAAGCGGCTTGAGCGCGGGAACGCTTACCATTACCGCCCCCGCGCTAACCGGAACGCCCACGGTTACCGGAAACCCCACAGTCGGCAATACCCTGGCGGCGGATACCGGCGGCCTGAACGGAACCGGAACCTATTCCTATGAATGGAAACGGGGGAATACCCAAGCGGCGGTAAATACCCCCATAGGCGGGAATCAGGATACCTACACCCTTAGTCCGTCAGATAAAGGCGCGTACATTACCGTAACCGTAACCTGTTCCGGTAATTCCGGCAGGCGCACCAGCGCGGCGGTCGGCCCCGTAATGGAAGCCGCCCAGGGCGCGGACCTTGCCGCAAAACTGGCATGGCTTAAAGCCAACGCGCAAAGTGACACCATCTACGCCGTTACGGTAGATAAAGATGAACAACTTGCCGGAACTGCTTACGATGGCAGTAATGACAATAACCTTGGCTACAGCGGAAAAAGCAATGTTACGGTATTGCTTGAAGGAGTCGGCGGGGAACGGGCCATTAGTCTTTCGTCCAACGGCTCACTCTTTACAGCCGATAGCGGCGTTACGCTGATATTGGGTAATGGCATTACCTTAAAAGGCAAAAGCAGTAATAATGAAGCCATAGTTACCGTACACTCCGGCGGTTCTTTGACAATGCAGGCAGGCGCAAAATTGACAGGCAATACCCTCCCTCAGTGGGATTGGGGCGGCGGGGTGTTTGTGAACGGAACCTTCACGATGAACGGCGGGGAAATCTCCGGAAATGCCGTCGGTGACTATGCTGGCGGCGGTGGGGTGTATGTGGGGGGAACCTTCACGATGAACGGCGGAAAAATCTCTGGCAATACCGCCTCATCATCCTCCTATGATAGCGGTTTCGGTGGCGGGGTGTATGTGGCCGGAACCTTCACGATGAACGGCGGGGAAATCTCCGGAAATGCCGTCGGTGACTATGCTGGCGGCGGCGGGGTGTATGTGGGGGGAACCTTCACGATGAACGGCGGGAGAATCTCCGGCAATACCGCCAACAGTATTGGGTCGGGCGGCGGGGTGTGTATGGATGGCGGAACCTTCACGATGAACGGTGGGGAAATCTCCGGCAATAATGCAACTGCCTTCACCCCGTTTGGTGGCGGTGGCGGGGTGGCTATGTTTCATGAAAGCAGCTTTACCATGAGCGGCGGGAAAATCTCCGACAATACCGCCTTTTACAATGGCGGCGGGGTGGTTGTGATGAATTCAACATTCACCATGCTGAATGGGGAAATCTCCGGCAATACCGCCGACTTCCAAGGCGGCGGGGTGGATGTCTATAGCGGAACCTTCCGCATCGTAACGGGTACGATTTACGGTTCCAATGGTGGTACAGTGGCGCTTAGAAACACTGCCGAAAATGGAGCGGCATTGTTCAAAATGGACAGTTCCTGCGTCGTTCAGTGCGGCACGTTCAACGGCACAACATGGAACGGCACCAGTTTAATGTTATCTCAAAGACAGTTATATGCCTTTCATTACAGTTATTACACCAACAGCACGATTAAAGTGGTGAATGGTAACCTACAATAAGCGCCTCGTTAAGAGGCGTTAACGGAGTGAATGTGGTACGTTACCGCGCACAAATCAACCATACCCCGCCGCAAAGGGCGAACCAAAGGTTCGGCGGGGTATGGTTGTTTTGGTAAGGAATGGAGCGAAAGGTGAAATGAAAAAGGAAGAGCTAATAAAATTTATCGAACCTATGGTCCGGTTTCACGAAGAAAAAAAAACTTGAGCCGCGAAGGGATCGAACCTTCGACCCGCAGATTAAGAGTCTGCTGCTCTACCAGCTGAGCTAGCGGCCCTGATTGGCTGTACCGACCTTTTTATGTGAGGCGAATCACGCGCCGCGTAAAAGATGGTGGTAGTATCTTGCCATAAAGCGCCAAAAACGTCAAGCGCATTGACAAGCCCCGGCAGAGGGTGTAGTGTATTCCTATGGATCGTGAAACAAAAATCAATGAAATGATTTCCCAAATGACACTGGAAGAAAAAGTGTCTCAGTTGAGTTATACCAGCGCGGCGATTGAGCGCCTGGGTATACCCGAATATAACTGGTGGAATGAGTGTTTGCACGGGGTTGCGCGGGCGGGTATCGCCACGGTGTTTCCCCAGGCTATCGCGCTGGCGGCGACTTTTGACGAGGGCTTTATCGAAGAAACGGCAAAGGCGATTTCTGATGAGGCGCGGGCAAAATATAACGAGGCGGTTAAGCAGGGAAACCGGGGCCAGTATTGGGGCCTGACCTTCTGGACGCCGAATATCAATATTTTCCGCGACCCCCGCTGGGGCCGCGGTCAGGAAACCTACGGCGAAGACCCTTACCTTACCAGCCGCATTGGGCTCGCTTTTGTGCGGGGTTTGCAGGGGAATGATACTGAAAACCTGAAACTTGCCGCCTGCGCCAAACACTATGCCGTCCATTCCGGCCCGGAAAAATTACGCCATACCTTTGACGCGGTTGTTTCCCCCAAAGACCTTTTTGAGACGTACCTCCCCGCTTTTAAGGCTTTGGTTGACGGCGGCGTTGAATCGGTGATGGGCGCATACAACCGCACTCTGGGGGAACCCTGCTGCGGCAGCAATTACCTGCTGAAAGATATACTGCGGGGCCGCTGGGGGTTCAAGGGCCACGTTGTTTCAGACTGCTGGGCAATCCGCGACTTTCATGAAAATCATAAAATAACCGCCTCGCCCGAAGAATCGGCGGCTCTTGCCCTGAACGCGGGCTGCGACCTGAACTGCGGCTGTACCTATCCGCAGTTGACTGTTTCCCTCAAAAAGGGGCTGGTTACCGAGGAGGCGATTGATACCGCTCTGCGGCGTGTTTTACGCACCCGTTTCAAACTGGGAATGTTTGACCCGCCGGGCCGGGGAAAATACGGCAAGCTGGGCCGCAAAGTAATCAACTGCGAAAAGCACCGGCGGCTTGCCCTGAAGGCGGCGGAAAAATCCATTGTACTCCTGAAAAACGACAAAGGCGTTTTGCCGCTGGACTCCGGCGCGAAATCAATCACCGTGGTCGGTCCGGGCGCGGCTAACCCCCATACGCTGTTCGGCAACTATTACGGGGTCAGTTCCCGTTTTGTTACCATTCTTGAAGGACTGGGAGAGAAGGTCAAAGACAAGTACGGTATCAGTCTGGGCTATCGCCAGGGCTGCCTGATGTACAGCGACAACCATTTATCCAACGCCGAATTCGGCCAGGCAAGCGCTGTCGACGTTATCATTGCCGTCATGGGGCTGGACGGGGCGATTGAAGGGGAAGAAGGCGACGCCATCGCTTCGGACTCCAACGGCGACCGGGCCTATATTGAGCTTCCCCCCTGGCAGTTGAAATTTTTGCAGAAGGTCAGCGCTGCGGGAAAGGCGGCAGGCAAGCCGGTAATCCTCGTGTTGACCGGCGGCAGTCCCATCGCTATACCGGAAGATATTGCCGATGCGGTGATTTTTGCATGGTATCCCGGCGAACAGGGCGGCAAGGCCGTGGCGGATATTATTTTCGGCGATGTGGTTCCTTCGGGAAAATTGCCCATCACCTTCCCCGCTTCCACTGCCCAACTCCCCCCCTATGAAGATTATTCCCTGAAGGGCCGTACCTACCGCTACATGACGGCGCAGCCCCTGTACCCCTTCGGCTTCGGCCTTTCCTACACCAGTTTCCGTTTTGATTCGATAAATCTTTCCGCGCCGTCAATTTCCGCGGGCGCGTCGGTACAGGCGCAGGTAAGACTGAGTAATACCGGTAAGCGGGATGCCGAGGAAGTGGTGCAGATTTATGTTTCAAAAGATGTCAGGGGCGCAGATGACCCCCTGTCTTCACTGCGGGCTTTCCGCCGCATGCTGATCCCTGCGGGCAAAACCATTACGGTAGAATTTAATCTTCCCGCGGCGGCTTTTGAAACAGTTAACGCGGACGGTAATTCCGTACTGTTGCCCGGCTCCTATACGGTCATTGCCGCGGATGCCGCTCCGGTTCCGGTATCAGTGGAAAAGGGCGCGCCCGCTCCGGTTCAGGCAAAAATCCGGGTGGGTTCAGCGTAATTATCTTACCTTGAACCGCAGCGCCACGTGCTGAAGGTTGTCGCAGTAGGCCTGTAATTCCAGCGCGCCGGGGCTGTCCCCCGCTCTGATCATTACCAGAGCTTTTCCGCCTGAGCTGACAACCTTCGGCAGGGTAAAACCAAGGCCGGCATTGAGGTCAGGGGAACAGGCGCCGATAATCTCGCCGTCTCCGTTTAAGGCAAATTCGACTAACCGTTCCTCATGGGGGCAGATAATCCCGTCTTTATCGGTAATATTGACTTCAACATGGACAATATCGGAACAGCCGGACGCAAGTTCCGTCCTGTCCGGTGTTAGGCGAATTTTATGCGCGGCGCCAGCGGTTTTCAGCGTATGGGAACAAAGCGCCCTGCCCTTCCGGTAACCGGTAACTTCTATCTCGCCGCAGGCGTATTCAAAAGCCCATTCAATAATGCCGTTGGCATAATCGCCGGGCTTTCTGCGTCCTGTTTTTTTTCCGTTGATGATTAATTCCGCTTCATCGCAGTTGGTAAAAATCACTGCGGTTACCGTGCGGCGGTTAAAGCGGTCAAAATTAAGATGCGAAGCCAGCGGGGGAAATGACCAGCGGCCCCGCGCGTAATCCGGCTTGACGCTTTGGTCATGCAACGCGATATAAATCATCGGTTCATCGGCCCATATACTCTTGCGGAAAAAGGCGTTAGGCTTCATGAAACCGCAAATGTCAAGTATTGCACCGGCCCAGCCCTTTGCGGGCCAGGAACTTTCGCCCAAATAATCAATGCCCGCCCAGATAAACTGGCCAATTACATTGTTATTTTCCAGCACAAACTGCCAGGGGTTCCTGGATGTCATTTCCTCATAGTTCAAAGCGGCGCTGCTGTAATATTCATAACATTCAGTGCCGACAATTGGTTTGCCGATTGCGGCGGTATAATCCTGATACAGCGGTTCATGGTAATTGAGTCCCAGCACGTCTACATCACGGCTGAGTTTTTTGGTTATTTTTACCAGGTCGCCCGGCGGGGCTCCTATCAGGCTTTTGGGATGAACATGCGGTTCCAGGGCGCAGCATACCGGACGCGCGTCAAGGCCGCGGACAATGGCGGCAAGTTTTTTCTGCGTTTCCAGCATGGCATCGGTCCCCTGCCCTTCTACCTCATTGCCGATACTCCACAAAAAAATCGACGGATGGTTCCGGTCCCGCAGTATCATATCTTCAAGGTCGCGCTGAGCGTCAGCGTCAAAATGTGAAGCGTAATAACCGCTTTTCCATTTGTCAAAACACTCGTCAATCACATAAAATCCCAGCTCATCACAGAGGTCAAGAAATTCTTCCGCTGGGGGATTATGGCTGGTTCTGATCGCGTTACAGCCGATGCTTTTTAAAGCAAGCAGCCTGCGCCGCCACACGCTGTCATGGTAGGCGGAACCGGTAATGCCGCAGTCGTGGTGCAGGCACACGCCTTTGAGTTTTACCGGCTGGCCGTTAACCGACATTCCCTTGCGGTAAGCGGTTTCAATCCTGCGAATCCCAAAAGGCGTTTCTGCCGCTTTTCCCGCCTCACCGCCGGTTTCAAGACATACCAATGCCCGGTAGAGGTTTGGTTGTTCCGCCGACCAGAGCGCGGGATTTTTTATTGCCAGACGCTGTCTGACGGTAATTTCACCGTTTCCGGCACACTTAAAAGGAGCCGAATTTTCAGCGGCCATGCCGCCGTCCGGCCCCATAATTTTCACACAAACCGTACCGGCCGCGTCCCCGCCGTGATGTACAATGCTGGTTTCCACCGTTATTTCGGCGGCGGGCTTGCGCACCGTACCGGTCAACCGCGGCTTGATATGAACGCCCCAGGTTTTTATGTGCGTAAGGGGAACTATTTTTAAGTATACATTCCGGTACAGCCCTGAACCGGAATACCAGCGGTCCGGAGCTTCACAGCCGTTGTCCAGCCGTACCGCGATAAGGTTTGCGCCTTTCCGTACCAAATGACTGATATTCAGCTCAAAACTGGAATACCCGTAGGCGCGCCCCCCGGCCTCCGCTCCGTTAACATACACCGTACTGTTGCGGTAAGCCCCGCCAAAATAGACATATACTTCTTTTCCGGCCAAATCCGGCAGCACAAATTCCTTGCGATACCAGGCAACTTCATCCCAGGCAAAAAAACCCTGCATATTCTGGCCGGTCCAGCCCTCCCCGCCGCGTTTATACGGCCGACTGATAACCCAGTCATGAGGCAGGTTAACGTGTTTCCATGTACTGTCGGGATGGTTTACACGATGGGCGTTTTTCCGGTCGCCCAGAAGAAATTTCCAGCCGGAGTTAAAAAGAGTCGCATAGCCGTCCTTCACTGTCTTCCCGCTACGCCGTCAGCCAGGGCATCCATACCGGTTTTTCCAACTTCATCCATAAGCCTGCCCCGGCGCAGAAAGGCATTGAGTTTTTTAAGATATTCTCCCAGGTGAAAAAAGTGGTTTTCCTTTAGTTCGTGTAATTCATGGTCAACTCCGGAAAGTTTATACTGAATGGCTTGCGCCTTGCTGGAATTGTTGTAAACAGCAATCCCAATGGCGACAACCGCGCCCAGAATCGAGGTAAAATACGGCGCCAGCACTTTTAATAATTCAGTTTCCATACGGTAAATATAACCCTTAAATCGTAAAAAAACAAGTAAAAAATCAACTTAAGATTTTTTTACCACGGAGGACACGGAGTTTCGCAGAGGGGATAAAAAAAAGAGCCGCATAACAGCGGCTCCTTTTTGGTGATGCGATTTACTTATTTAGGTACGAAGGTGATAGTCTTGAGTTCAACATAGCCTACCATTACATCAGAGGCCTGAGAAGATACATACCTTCCCTGGAATACGATATCAGTTGGTATACCTGTCCATGCCTGTTCCGAAGTTACTTTATTTGTCTCCGGAGTAACCGAAGTAGCACCGTCAAGTTCCATGTTGTACTGTTTAACCCGTGGACTCGTACCTTCCCAATTACTGTTATCTGTTATGAGGGTAAAAAACGCGTTTGCAACATCAGGCTGTCCTGCACTATTGGTAAACGTGTGTGGTGTTTTCCCGGTACTTGTAAAGGCAGCATCATTTCTGTCGTACACTACTGCCTCAACAATTATCTCTTTATATAACGACAAATCTCCCAAGGTTCCCGTTATGGAGGCGCCGCTCAGAGGAAGGGATCTACCCGGCCATTCCTTATCGGTTGGGAACAACTCGGTTTTTGTTGTTCCCCAGTCAAATACAACATTAGGAGTGTCTGATGTGGCTGCAAAGACTATTGACCGTATATAGGCATACTTGATGTTGTCGGGATACTGGGTTTCAATTTGAAGTTTCCCCGGCTTTCCTGACATACCGGAAGGAATGAACAGTGTTGTAGTACCGTTAGCAACCATATTGTACTTTTTTCCCGCTGATCCGCCGAGTATATCATCGTTAGACGACCCATAAGAAGAACCTTCCTTAAGTATAAAGAATTGCGCTAAATTTAATGAATCGCCTTCTTGAAGCTGGCTTGTTAGTTCGTTAATAAGGGCTTGGGAAATAGCGTTACCATCCTCATCTCGTAATTCCGCATTTACAGTTACCGAGGCATATTTGGAAATGTCCGCAAGTTTGTATTCCGCCAGATCAATTGTACCGCCTAAATAACCTGTTCCGCTTTCAAGCGTCAGAGAGTAATTCAATGTAATTTCTGTGTCTTCTACATCCCCCCCCGGAGGGCCGCCTGTCGGCTCATTACAGGCCATCAATAAAAACACCAGGCCGATGGTCAGCGCATAACAAATCATCTTTTTCATGGTATATCCTCCATAAATATAGTTAAAAACCAATGATGAACCATACGGAACTATAAAAAAATCGGTGTTATGTATGATTAGCAAATAGGAAAAACTACCTATTACCGATTTACCATACTGATAAATTCGTGCGGAGTTTGTATACTTATATCTCTTACTTTATAATCGCCGGTATTTCTGGTAACAAGCGCCGGCATATTATGCTCCTTTGCCGTAAAATACTGCAATCCGTCTTCAAAATCACTGAATTTTGAATTTAATGCCATATCAACAGCGTTTTCATGTATGGGTACTATATGTACCAGCAGCCGTAAATTCCTTAACTGTTTTTTTGCTTCTTCATTTCCCCCAACTTTCCTTAAAATATAAAAAACATTTGCAAAAACTACCGCTGTTGTAAATAATGCTATTTTTTTCTCATGGGCCAGCGTAAATAGCTGCGCCGCATCTTCGTAAAACGATTCCCTTTTGGCCAATAAATCGAGAATAACATCAGAATCAACAAATATTTTTTTTCTCATTTGTTTTTCCTGAGTATAGAGCGGGCTTTTTCGTCTTCATGGGAAAGCCTGTCCAAATCCCTCTCGGAAATAACCCCGCTCAATTTCTCAATTAATGAAGGATATTTTTCGGTACGGTCATCTTTATAAATCAAATTCCTGAAAAAATCCTCTACCAGCTTTGACAGACTCTGGTGACTGTTTTCAGCGTAGCTTTTGGCTGAATTGATGACCGTCTGGTCAAGTTTTAAGGTTAATTTTGCTTCCATAAAATCATCCTTAATACGTATTAATCTACTATTTTTTATACGTATTGCCAGTAAAAAAATCAGTGAAAATTCCTACCATCTATCCAAAGATATTCTGATGTCTATAATACCGGTATGCCATACAATATATGCCATGTCTATACATATTAAAAGGGGAAAAATCATTTTTATGGGGTTTTTCCTGATTATTGCGGGAACTTTTTCCCTGATTTCGGGCTGCGCCAGCGGTAGCGGCGGCAGCGGGCAGGAAGTGGTGGTCTATCAGGAAGACTTTGAATATTATTCGGGCGGCTGGATGCCGCGGGGCAGCGCCAGTGTCAGCGTTGTATCCGATAAGGCCCATTCGGGGAATAAATCCCTGTATATCAGCAGCCGGGGCAAAACCTGGCATGGGGCCATTTATCCCCTTACCATCCTCAAGCCCGGCCAAACTTACCGTATTTCCGTATGGGCCATGTTTGATGATAACAGCGCCGCAGCCCAGGGCCTCAATATCAGCATTCAGCAGAATGTAGACGGTCAGGGGGAAACCTATAACACCATAGGAGCCGAGCGTCTGCCCAAAGGGGATTGGGTTTATATCGAAGGGGAATACACGGTTCCCCGCTCCCGTTACGAAATGAAGTCAAGCCTGTACTTTGAGGGAACCTATAAAGCCGATGAAAATACCACAGACAGCGACTTGTTTAGTTTTTGGGTGGATGATATTGTCATTACCCAACTGCCGCCCATGCCTGCCCCGCAGGTGGAACATGACATTCCCGTGTTAAGCGAATTTTTTACCGACAGTTTCCCCCTGGGAGCGGCTATTGACCGCAAGTATCTGGACCCGGCCAATATTCACCATAGTTTGATGAGACATTTTAACGTCTATGTATACGGTAACGAGATGAAGCCGGATGCCCTGGAGCCTTCCGAGGGGCGTTTTAACTGGTCCAACGGCGACGCCCTGGTGGAATATGCCGCCAAAAACAAGAAAAAAGTCCGCGGCCACGTTCTGGTCTGGCATCAGCAGGTGCCGAACTGGCTGTTCCAGGGTTCCGGCCCCAACGGGCTGGCCGCGAAAGATCAACTGTATGCCCGAATGGAACGGCATATCAAGGAATCGGTCGGCCACTATAAGGGAAAAATCAACACCTGGGATGTGGTTAACGAAGTTATTGATGAAGACGGCTCATTGCGCAATTCCCGGTATTATCAGATAGCGGGAAGCCATGAATATATCGCCAATGCCTTCCGCTGGGCGCACGAGGCGGACCCGAATGCCCTGCTCTGTATTAACGATTTTGGCATTGAGGCGTCGGGGGCAAAACAGGACGGATTTGTCAGGCTCATTGAGACCTTGCTGGAAGAGGGAGTTCCGGTGCATGTGGCGGGCATACAGGCCCATATCAATACCTCATGGCCCACCGTGGCGGATTTAAGAAACACCATACGGCGGCTTGCCGCTCTGGGGGTAAAAGTTCAGATTACCGAACTGGATATATCCATTTACGCCAGCGGCGCGGAAGCAAAAAAGAAAGCCGACCGGGAGGTGCTTCTGGAACAGGCGCAGAAATTCCGCGCCCTGTTTGATATGTTCCGGGATGAGGCCCGCGAGGGGAATCTGGATATGGTGGTGGTGTGGGGTATTGCCGATGACGATACCTGGCTCAACAATCACCCGGTTCCCGGCAGGACGGATCATCCCCTGTTTTTCGGCAAAGACCTCAGGGCCAAACCCGCCTACTGGGCGCTGGTTGATCCCAGCCGTCTGCCGATTCAAATTAAAAGAATCGACGCGACCCGCGCTGATAAAGCCCTGTCCGGCATAAAAGACCCCGCCTGGGATTTGGTATCCCCGCGGGACATTGCCGATAAACAGGGTAACCGTTTCGGCTGGTTCAAAGTGATGTGGGATGACAAAAATATTTATGCCCAGATTCACACCGATAAAAAAGACACTGCGGAAAAAGTACAGCTCTTTATTGAGCCGAAAAATCAAAAACAGGAACAGCGCACCGATACTGCCTTTACCCTTGATTTCAGTTTGAAAGACGCGGTTGACGACGGTGCGGGCCTTACCCTGCTGGCCGCCATTCCTTTTGAGGCGAAGCTGGAGGCAAAAGTAGGTTTTGACCTCCGTCTGGAAAAAGGCGGCGAAATGCGCAGTTGGAATGATTTTGACAATACCCAGGAAACGTCTTCCCTGAATTACGGAACCTTGAATCTCAGGACTCTGCCGCGGATAACCTACGCCAAACGGGGAACCATAGACCTTTCGGGCAGGGCAAGCAGGGAACTGGATTCCGCCTGGAACGCCGCCACGCCCGTACCGCTGACGGTCAAAAGCATGGGCTTTACCGCGGAAGGTTCCCAGTTCCGGGTTTTATGGGATGACAATTATCTGTATGTGCTGACGGAAGTGGTCGATGCGTCACTGGATGACAAATCAACCATTGTGCACGAACAGGATTCTGTCGAAGTTTTTGTCGATCAGAATAACGGCAAAACAAAATCCTATGAACCGGACGACGGGCAATACCGGGTGAATTTCAGAAATGCCGTTTCGTTTAACGGCGGCGACAGTTCCCGCTTCCGCTCCCGGACCATGATGATTCCCGGCGGTTACCGTGTGGAAATGGCCTGCCCCCTGTATGCCATAAAACCCGCGGCAGGCGCCCTTTTGGGTTTTGACGTTCAAATAAACGACGCCACTTCCGGCGGCCGTACCGGTATCCGCAACTGGGCCAATGATACCAATATGGGCTATCAGGATACTTCCGATTTTGGATTGCTGGTATTGACGCGGTAGAAGAGACAGGAGGAACTGAAATGACGAAGATTATGTTAAGAAAATTAAAAGTAATGTGGGCGCTGCCGCTGGTGATTTTGTGGGGCTGTACCGCTCCCGGAACCGGTCCCACTAATAGTAGTGTAACATTCAAAACGCTGGGCCAAAATGGTTCAGCGTCGGCGCAGACGACCGCTCTTACCTTAACATTTGACGCGGATATTACCGGCCTTGCCGCGTCTAACATTACCCTGAGCGCCGG
>JAIRRB010000052.1 GCA_031256195.1 Treponema sp. | reverse complement strand
GCCGGTGCGTCTCAAGCACACCAAGAGTCGTGGTGGAGGGGAGAAAAATAGAAAGCAAGCGGGTGGGGCGGGGGGGGGGGGGGGGGGCGCGGGAACAGGTGAGCATTTGGCGTAACTACCGTCAAAAGCCTGTTACCATGTGATAATTTTCAGATTTTTACCCCATACTAAAGATATAAAAAGAAAAAATGCAAATAAAGGTCCGGTAAAAAATGCCATTATAACGGTTCCCACTCCGGGTATATTTCCCATCAGGAATCCTATACTTATACAAATCAAGTCTGTCCCAATTCTGATCCAACGATACAGATTTTGATTCCCCATTTTATTCGCAATTATAAGTCCGGTAGCGTCATAAGGTGAAACGCCTACATGGGTATTGAAATACATTCCTGAACCTATAGATATAACCAAAATTCCAAGAGCTATCATTCCGACGCGTAAAACATATAACGCTGTTCCTTCAATTAAAATTAAATTACACAGGAAAAGTCCCCAATCAGAAACATAACCGGTAAGCGCTATGGCTGCGATGGTTCCCAAACCAATTTTAGATCGATCTAAAATAAAAACAATCAACAGTATAAAAAAATTAGCTATGGCGAACGTAGCCCCAAAAGTAAGTCCAAATTTTTTAAATACCGCAAGATGTAATCCGTTCATGAAACACATATAAGGATCAATTCCAAAATCAGCGTAGCGCATAAAGCCGACGCCAATCCCTACAAAAAAAACACCGGTAATACACAGTATTGCCTTTAAATAATATTCCCTGCAAAAATATTTGCGCAAAATCATTCAATCCTTGAGGCTGTTCCAAAGCTTCAGTTTTTTGAACAGCTACCTGATTTATAAATTTGTTCAAATATAAAGATTCTGTGATATTCTGTCAACCAGGCCCGTGATAACGGCAAAAAGTGATAATCAACCAAGGGTACCCTCTGTTTTTAGCATAATTTAGTTAAAAATTACCTAAAAATGTAATTTTTAGAAAGGTTCCGGCGCTGTAAAATTTATTGATTTTTTGTCTGAAGGGTGGTATATTAACAGTATGAAAAGAATATGGTTGTTTTTGGGTACGCTGTTGTTCCTGTTTGCAGCATCTTGTAGTAACGACGGCGATTTGTTGTCTTCCGATGACCGTGGAGATGGTTATTCCCCCTCTGGGCCGTCCGGAGTGAGAGAGGGTTCCGATGAAGAAAACGGAACAGGAAATAGGCCTAGTTCCGGTCAGCTTACCTGCGGCGAGTGGAACGATACTAAGAATTATGATTTTTATTTAAATCTTTTCAAGAAGACCGAAGATGCCGGTGTTCCGGAAAATCAAAGACGTAATGGTTTTGCCGGTTATATCGAATATTTTGGTTTTGAAACACGCTATATGGTTACTGTCAATGTAATTTCTGACGAACTTCCTGTGGGTGACGCTCTGGTAGAACTATATCATTCTGAGGATAAATTATTTTCCGCAAAAACAGACATCCGCGGGAACGCATATTTATTTCCTTCGTATGATTTAACAGGTGAAAACATAACCATTAAAGTAAACGGCAATGTTTTACAGCAATCTTTTGAATATGACGCTAATCCTATTCAGATAACGCTTGAAAATAATGCGGTAAAAAAATCAATTCTGGATTTAATGTTTGTTATTGATACTACAGGCTCAATGGGTGATGAATTACGTTACTTAAAAGCGGAGATTTCAGATGTTATTAATTCAATTGCCTCTGATAATCCGGAATATACCATCAACCTGGCGCTGCTCTTTTATCGTGATATAGGCGATGATTATGTAACAAGATACTTTGATTTTACTACAAATATTTCCCAACAGCAGCAAAACCTTGCCAGGCAATCCGCCTCAGGCGGCGGCGATTTTCCTGAAGCTGTAGACAAAGCGCTTTCGGAAGCTGTGAATAAAAACTGGAACAATGATTACGCCACGCGGATTATTTTTCATGTTTGCGATGCGCCGCCTCATGCCGATCAGGGAAACCAGTCTTTGTACTACAGCGCGATAAAAACCGCCGCTCAAAAAGGCATACGCATAATGCCTGTCGCTTCCAGCGGCATAGACAGGGCTACTGAATATTTGCTCAGGCAGGAAGCCATTATGACAGGCGGTACATATATTTTCCTTACCGATGACAGCGGTATTGGCAACGAACATTTGCAGCCAACAGTCGGCGAATACACGGTGGAATATCTCAATGCCTGCATGGTGCGTATCGTAAACGAATATTTAACAGGTATAGAAACAGAGCCGGTTTCATATTATTAGAGATTGTAACCGCAATTGCTTGTCGGCGTTACGAGAAGCGGTGACAGGCAGCCGCATTATAACTACTACTGTTGTTGTAATGTCCATGTTAAACTTTCGCCGTCCGGTCTTGTATACGTTCCCGGTGTTCCGTTGCTTGAATCCGTTTCATAAAACTTGTCCCGCAAGTTGCCGGGGAATGAACCATTAGCGCTAAAATTGACCGAGGAAATCGTGTCTTCAAATGTTACACTGATGAGGCTGATGCATTCGTAAAAGACACCAGTCCCAATGCTGGTAATACTGTCTGGTATGGCTATGTGAGCAAGGCTTGTGCAATATAAAAAAGCATACTCCCCAATGGTGGTAACGCTGTCTGGTATGGTTATTGCAGTAAGGCTTTTGCAATAAAAAAAGGTACGTTCTTCAATGGTGGTAACGCTGTTTGGTATAGTTATACTGGTTAGATTTCTGCAGCCAATGAAAACCATTTCCTCAATTGTGTTAACACTGTCCGGTATGGTTACGCTGGTAAGGCTGGTGCAATAAGAGAAAGCACCCCACTCAATGGAGGTAACGCTGTTTGGTATGGTTACACCGGTAAGACTGGTACAATTGAAAAAAGTCTGATGTTCAATGGTGGTAACGCTGTCCGGTATAGTTATGTCGGTAAGGCTGCGGCAACCTAAAAAAGCATAACGCCCAATGGTAATAACACTGCCCGGTATTGCTATGCTGGTAAGGCTGGTACAATATGAAAAAGCCCTTTCCCCAATGCTGATAACACTGTCCGGTATGGTTACACTGCCAAGACTGGTGCAACTGGCAAAGGCATACCCTCCAATGCTGGTAACACTGTCTGGTATGGTCACATCGGTGAGGTTACGACATCCAACAAAAGCAGAAGCACCGATACCGGTAACACTGTTCGGTATGATAATGCCGGTAAGATTGCCGCAGCCGTAAAAAGCATAATCCCCTATTCTGGTAACCGGTTTCCCACTTATTTGCGCCGGTATAGTTACACTGCCTCCGGCTCCCGTATATTTGGTAATAGTTATACTATTTCCGTCTGTTTTATACATGAATTCGCTATGGCCCACGGTGCCGTTATCGCAGGCCGCTAAGGTAAACCCCATTACCGTTACAATGGCAATAATGCAGAGCCGCTGACATAACAATTTCAAAAATTGAACCATATTCTTTTACCATATCCTTATTCGTTGGGCAATAATTTCAACATTTGAATCTGTTCATTTCTTTCTGCCATTATCCATATATACGGGTTGTCGTAAATGATGCTTTGCGGGACGCTTAAAGTGCCGAGGTGTTCTATGTCAATGTAGCTTAACATTTCTGTTGGATTATCTATATGGCGCTTGTCGATAATTATGTCCCATATTTCATAAGCAGGATTGGGGCCGTGATAGCTATAATACCAGACTTCATCGCCACAAATTTCTATATCTTTAGCCAGACTTTCGTTGCTGATTCCAACATTACGTGGGGCATCAACGGTTTTTTCTGCAATAAATGTTTGGGTATTCATATCGTAGCGAAAATAATGAAAGCGGAAATGAAGTTTTCCTGGGGTAGTTTCAGTGGCTGTCCAGAACCACACAAGATCATTCCCTTTATCATAGCCCATTAACATATAATGTGGAATTAGTTCTATTCCCAGAGTTTCGCGGACATTGAGCAATACTGTGTTTCCTGTTTTTAGATCAACTGAAAATAAATATACAGGAAGTGGATGATTATAGTTGCTCAAAAAAAATACCTTTTCTTCGGTAATTATTAATCCTTTGCTTGTAGCTACTAAACGGCGGATATCATAAAATGCCTGTCCTTGCTCCATTAACATTTTGTATTCAGTATCCGAAAGTCCGGGATCGGGGAAATGTACAGATACTTCCCTTGTTTTCTTCATTGTTTTTTTATCGACAACATGTATTTTCTTTTCAGCTTGCACATAGATATAGATACTATCATTATCTGCGGCTAAACTATAAGGAGCGGTTATTTTTTTCTCATTTCTGTCAAAACCCCTGCCCAGATAATTTTTATCTGGAAAAATGGCATAGCCGGTAATATCGTAACTTTCAACAATAACCGCACCCGCTTTGTCCGGGCTGTATGGTTTTAACTCACGGCGTACAGGGTAATCCTCTATAATATAACCATTATTGTTATTTTTATCCGGATTGTTGGTATGAGCTATAAAACAAGAAAGTAAACAGGTTGTCAATAGAGGCAAAATAAGTTTGAAAATGCCGAATTTTACCGCTTCCGTTTCCACCGTATATACACCTGCCTGCCTGTTCCGTTGGCCTGGGGCCGTTCCTCGGTTTCAAACTGGGGAATGGCGCGGAACATATCGCCCAGTTTTTTAAAGCCGTAGTTGCGGGGGTCAAAATCCGCCGAGCGGTTGTTAATCTTGTGGCCAACGCCACCAAGGTAGGCCCAGCCGGATTCTTCGGCAAGATCGTCAACGGTCTCCCGCAGCAGTTTAAGGAGTTTGCGGTCTACCTTAAAGTCTTTTTTGTGTTTGGCGGCCGGCGCGCCCTCAAATGAAGGCGAAGAATCCTCGTCATCTTCCTGAGTGTCCCTCAATATTTCCGTGTAAATGAATTTATCACAAACCGAGACAAAGGCCCGCGGCGTTTTCTTTTCACCAAAACCGTATACTATGCGGCCGCTTTCCCTCAGCCGCGCGGCAAGGCGGGTAAAATCGGAATCGCTTGAAACAATGCAGAAACCATCGAGTTTTTCGGTATACAAAAGGTCCATAGCGTCAATAATCATCGCCGAATCGGTGGCGTTTTTTCCTGTTGTGTATGAAAATTGCTGAATGGGCTGAATGGCGTATTCCAGCAGCCGTTCCTTCCATGAACGCAGATTGGTACTGGTCCAGTCGCCGTAAATTCGCTTAACGCTGGCAATGCCGTATTTGGCAACTTCGTCCAAAAGGCCCTCAATTATCGCGGGTTGAGTATTGTCCGCATCAATAAGTACGGCAAGTTTGAGCTGGCTTATTTCAGCCGGCTGATGATCCCCAAATAAAGGCATAATTACTCCTCAAAAACGGATTTTCTTCTTCGCCGCAGCATACTAATTTTTCCCAGGGGAATGCGAAGAATGTCCCCTTCGTCCAAAGGATCGATAACCAGAATACTTTCACTATCCGCTTTTTCCAGCGCCTTTGGAATTCCAAAAACCCGTTCCTGCCTGTTCTTACCCGGCCAGATAACTTCCACCGGCGTTTGCAGGCTGATGGCCTGTTTTGCAATCAGAGCCTTGCCCACATAATCCAGTCCCCGGGCTTCAAGTTTTTCGTAGCGGACAACCGCATCTTTCAACTGGGACTCGCATAACACCAGCCGACGGTCGATGCGGGAGGCCAGTTCATCCCAATCTTCCCCCTTGGGGCGTGTTTTATTCAGTATAGAATGAAAACTTTCAATTAAGATAGAGGCTGAAGAATCTTTCTGCGCGCTGCGGGGAATTTCACCGGCAGGGGGATGGGATTCGGCGGCATGAAACGGCAGAAAAAAACCACGGAGAGAACCGGCGGAGAATTCTTCATCATAGAATATATTGTCCCCACTCTCCTTCCGGCGGGCAATAATGGCAACGCCTGCCTTATTCAGGGCTTGAACAACCCTGTCTTCATCCGTTTCCGAAAGCATATAAATCCCCGGCGCAAGAGTCTCCGTTATAAACCGTGCCAGTGGCCTTGTTTCCGCCAAATGATGTTGTTCCGGCGCAAGAGTCAGTACCAGCCCCCGGCGCAAGGTTACTTCCCTGTGACGCTTTTCCCAGTCGCACAGGGTAAAGGATAAATTCTCATTAATCCGGTTATGTGAAAGACGCTGCAAAAGTTCAATAATCGCAGCGGCGCTAAGCCCCCGGTTAAAGGCCGATACCACGGAATCCCGGCCTATCTCAAAACGAACAGTCATACCGGCTTCAATAACATCCGAGAAGGCGGCAATGGTGACGGCATCGTTATACGCAATTTCAGGATACAGCAGCAGGGTAAAAGGGGCATCCATTACCATTGAGGCGTTTGATTCGGAGGCTTCCGTAAACGGCGTTTTATACCAGTATTTATCCGATACCGGAACAATCAGTCCGATTTGTTCCATTATTTCGATAATTTTGCCGTCATTCATGACATCGTTTGCAGCATCGGTACATTGCAGTATATACGCCAGTTTTCGCAAAGTCGCAGCGGGATAGGCGCGTTTCGTATCAATCGAACTGTATAAACGGTTAATTATTTCCGCATAATTATGAACTCTGGAACGTAACAGCCAGGGAGAAAAAGCGGCGGAAGCTTCGTCTTCTTTGGAAGCCGCGGCTTCTCTGGAGAGAATATAGTCACGATAACACAATATGCCCGCCGCGCAGTACACCAGCCGCTCCCGGCGGTCAAGGCTGCCGAAAGCGGCAAAACGCCGGTAATCGGGGGTCAGCGTTTCATCTTCGGCAAAAAACAGGCCCAAAACCTGCAAAGCGCCTATTACTGTTTCCAACGGCAGACCGGGGAACAGTATTGCCGCCGCATTAAGCACTTTCTGACGTACCCCCCCCCTCCCCCCTCCTGTTTTGAAAAACAATTTATTTTGGGAAACAAAGGAAAGCAGCGCCGCCAAAATACGGTCATCAAGAACAATTTTGCTTTTATTCTGCGTCATTTCATCTTGAGACACATCACTGACAGGAATCGAAGGAAACAACAGGGAAGTATCAGCGGCAAACGGTGAGATAACCGGTTTAAGAACCGGATTCAGGGCGAGGCGGCCCGGCCCCTGTTTTTTGGGCGGTCTTTGCCCTAACCGTTGGCCGGTTTCTTTTTCAAAAAAACGGTAGAGGATAAACCGTTCCTCCAGATTGACCACCAGATCGTGCAGTTCGGCATAATTTAAGTCATCGGCAAAAAACTTCTCCAAATCATTCAGGGTCGGTTCATTAAGGACGGTAACCGCGGCAATGATACGAATATCATTATCATCAATATAACAGGCAATATTTTTTTGAATATCTTCGCGTAACAGAAATTTTTCCAGATCACCGGTCAGAATTTGTTTGTTATAGGGTGTTTTAATTTTTCCGAATACACTCCGCACCAGTTCAAAAAAAGCAACATCCGGAAGAGTCATGAGAGACTCTTTCCAAAATTCTACCGAGCGAAAATTATTCATGATTAATGCCCCAGTGTTGTATTGAGTATTTATAGCCCTGCTCAGCCAAAAACTTCTGCCGGTTTGCCGCAAAATCTTCTTCAACGGTATGACGTGAAACCAGGGTAAAAAACAGCGCATGGTGATGAATGCCATCACGGTTTTTGGGACGCAAAATCCGCCCCAGCCGCTGGGCTTCCTCCTGCCGTGACCCGAACGAGCCGGAAACCTGTACCGCCATTGAAGCGTCCGGCAAATCAATGGCGAAATTGGCAACCCGTGAAACGACAATCAACTTTACTTCGCCGCGCTTAAAGCAGGTGTAAATCCTCTCCCGTTCGGCATTGGGCGTTTTTCCGGTAATCAACGGCGCTTTCAGGATTTTCGCCAGCGAATTGAGCTGTGTCAGATACTGACCAATAACCAAAATTTGATCTTCACGGTGGTTTTGGACAAGCTGCATAACAACTTCTTCTTTAAGCGGGTTTTCGCTGGCAATACGGTATTTTTCGCGGGATGCCGCGACCGCATAGGGTATTTTAAGCTGCTGCGGCAAATCAAGGCGTATCTCCGTGCAGAGCGCCTCGGCAATCCAGCCTTTAATCTCAAGGTCTTTCCATGGCACATCGTAGCGTTTTGGCCCGACAAGGCTGAACACCGCATCCTCGGCGCCGTCCTCGCGGATGAGGGTTGCGGTAAGCCCCAGCCGCCGTACCGCCTGCAATTCAGCCGTTACGCGAAATACCGGTGCGGGCAGTAAATGTACCTCATCGTAAATGATAAGCCCCCATTGCCGCTGGCGGAAAAGTTTGAAATGGGGAAAATCAGCATCATGGCCGGGCCGCCAGGTAATAATCTGATAGGTAGCGATAGTAACCGGCGCTACGGACTTTGAATCCCCCGAATATTCGGCAATTTGTTCACGGCATAATTCAGTTTTATCCAGCAGTTCTTCTATCCATTGATGCACTGCCGCGACGTTAGTTGTTAAAATCAAGGTATTGGTTTTTAAAAGTGACATAATAACCATACCGACAATGGTTTTACCCGAACCGCAGGGCAGCGCCACTACTCCGTAACCGCTGCCGGGGCCGCCGTCTCCCAGCACGGCGCAGGCCGCTTCAATCTGATAATCCCGCGGG
>JAIRRB010000003.1 GCA_031256195.1 Treponema sp. | reverse complement strand
CTGAGCGAGTGAGGAAACGAAGGGTTCAATACCCCGCAGCTCTGCTGCGGAAGGCCTGACTGCTGAAAGCGGTCAGGCGGGTGCAGGGCTCTGCCCTGCGGTATGATACCCTTCATTGTGATACTTGGTCTGACCATTTTTTTTGTAGCCCGTAAATATGAAAAATATCAACCGGATATAAAAAAGCCAAACGCAATATAAAAATTAACTCCCCTACCCCATCGGGAAAGGCAAAACGCCGTCTATTGTGGAACGTTCGCATAATGCCATGATAAGCCGGTCAAGGCCCAGCGCTACACCGGAACAGGGGGGGAATGTGCCCCCTTCAAATAATTTTGGGTAATCGCGGTCTACCTGATGATGAACGAGCGCCTGCTTCTCCTTTGCGGCGCTTTCGCTTTCAAAAAAATCCTGTACACGCTGCGCGTTGGTTTCTTCGCTGTAGCAGTTTGCCAGTTCTATGCCATTGTAGTACAGTTCCCAGCGTTCAACGGTTTTGCCGTCCGCGCTGCGCCGCGCCAGACAGGGAACAAAGGCCGGGTAATCCAGCAGGGCAATGGGCTGGTTGCGTTTTAACTGCGGCTCAACCGCATGGATAAAAATTAAATCGTACAGTTCAGCCGCCCCCATGCCCGGCGGCGGGTCCAGGCCCAGTCGACGGGCTTCAGTTTCCAGAGAGGAAGAATTCATTACGGAGGTCTGCTGACCTGCGGTCAGCTTGGAGTTCCACGGAGTTTTAGTATGATTTTTGCCTTTTTCTCCGTGAAACTCCGTGGTACTCCGTGGTAAAAAATTCTTATTGGACATATCCGTAGCTTTTAATCCCCCGGCGGCGGCAAATAAGTTAAAGCCGGCATAACGGCTAAAGGCTTCCGCCACGGTTATGCGCTCAAAGGGAAGTGAAAAACGGGCGGGCGCAAGAAAATCGAACAGTTCTTCGGTAAGTTTCAGCGAATCCGTATAGTCCGCATCCATGGTGTAGTATTCCAGCATGGTAAATTCGGGGCTGTGCAAAAAACCGGAGGATTCCCCGTTACGGAAACATTTGCACACTTGATACACATTGGCGCGATGCTGCGCGATGATTTTTTTCATCCAAATTTCAGGCGATGGAATAAGCCAGTAAGGAGTTGTCGCAGGATTGCGCGAAGCGGCGGGAAGGATGCGGCGGGTTTCAAAAACTTCCAGGCAGGATTCGGGGATGAGGTTAGGCGACATCAAGGGAGTGTCGAGTTCGAGGTAATCCCTGCCGTCAAAAAAAGAACGGATTTGCCGGATAATCCGCGCCCGTTCCTGTAACATTTCTAAATCCATATAATTCCCCACATTTTTTTCCCTCTGTATTACTCCGTGTCCTCCGTGGTAAAATTCTTCCTAACCGCTTCTTTCCATTTGCGGCCTCGGTCAAATTCATTGAGGAACATCCCAAACGAGGCGCAGCCGGGAGAAAGGGCGACACAATCCCCTGGTACGGCGGATTCCAGAGCGGCGGCAACCGCCTTGTCCACATCGTCAAAGGGGCCGCAGTAAACTATACCCGCATTATCAAACAGCGTACGCAGTTTCTCGCTGCCAGAACCTGCCAAAAGAATGACGGCCTTTGCCCGCCCGGCGGCCCCTGCCAGCGGGGAGAAATCAAGGTTTTTATCAGTGCCGCCGGTAACAAAAATCAGCCTCCCCTCGCCTGCGCCGCCGAGTGCTTCCAGCGCCGCCGCCGCCGCTTCGGGAATAGTGGCCGCGCTGTCATTGTAAAAAGTTATGCCCCCGGCCCGGTGAAACAATTCCAGCCGGTGTTCAACGCCGGGAAACGTTTTCAGGCCCTCCCTGATAATGTCCGGCGGCAGGCCCAGGCCAAGCAGGGCAAGGCCGGCGGCGAGAAGATTGTGCTTTTGATGACGGCCCGGAACAAGGAGGGATGCCGGAACCAGTTCAACCAATGCTCCGTTGTTAAAACGGGCAAAACCCGGACCATCAGTCCCTTCAATCCAGCCGCCGCAAGCTCCTTCCGGCAGGGCGCCGCGGGAGTACATCAGGGGAAACGCCCTGCTTTCGGTCAGGAAACTTCTGCCCCAGCTATCGTCCCCGGCAACGGTAAAATCACCGGAATCCTGCCCCTGATAGATTACCCGTTTGTCGGCAACATATTCATCCATTGAACCATAGCGGTCCAAATGATCGGGCATAATCGCGGTAAGCACGGCGGCCTTTGGCTTGAGCAGGGGTTGACCGCCTGCCCTGCGGCGGCCTTTCAAATCCCCCAACTGCCAACTGGACAGTTCCAGTACTACATCGTCGTTTTCCCGCAGATTATCCAAAAAAGACAGAGGCGACACGGTGATATTGCCGCCCAAATATGCGGTACTATCGGCTTCGCCGCCGGTTTTGCCCTCAGCCTTGCCGTTGGATTGCACCAGTACCCAGTGCAGGGCGGATGCGGTAGAGGATTTGCCTTTGGAGCCAGTTACCGCCGTCAGCCGGGCAGGAGAAGCATTCAGAAACAGGGAAATATCGGTTTCAATACGCACTGAAGCAAGGCGCGCAGCCTGCAAAAAGGGGGAATCAGGGGCTACGCCGGGGTTTTTTATCACCATGTCGGCATTTTTGAAGTCGTCAATTTCATGTTTTCCCAGCACATAACGAACTCGCGCAAACTTACCGGCTGGTATACGGGATGAGATTTCGCCTTTACCAGCCGCTTCAAGCTGTTCGATGGAAGGGGCCAGAGTCTGTTCATCCCTCAAGTCGGTAACGGTCAGTTCCGCCCCGCGTTTCAGCAGAAAACGGGCGGATTCCAGCCCGCCGCCGTGCAGTCCAAGCCCCATTATGAGGACTTTCATTCCCGCATAATCCATGTTACAGTAATACCATGCAAAAGAGACGCCCGGCAACCGGCAGGGACTGCGAACGGGGTTCCCATGCCGCAGAATGAGATACATTCCGCCGTATCGGTTTTGGACGATACGGGAGCGCCTCAAAACTTTGGCTGGTCTCGCCAGCCTGATTTTTTTTATGATCCCGCATTGATATGGGCACCCAGACGGAAACTTTCAGAATCTGACCGTTATATTGTGTTTAATCCCACTCACATCGTCATTTTTGAGATTCGGGATGACGGCTTTTTGGGCCATATGGGGGTAACGGTTGTATCAGTAAAGGATAAAAAACGTTCAACCCAGATTTTTCAGTCTTTCCTGCCCCTCGGTTCCTATGAAATGCCGCCGGGAAGCCAGAGCGGGGCTATTCGTTACCGGCGCAAAAAGATGATTGTGGATTTTGTCACGATGGAGAGCGGGGCGAGGATAATCAAGGCGGATATTCCCCGGTTTGGGCGCAGCCGCAGCCTGCGGGGTGAGTTGGTGCTGACCGAACCGGTTCCGGCGGAATCGCTGGTATGCAACCTGCCCTGGCGCGGCGAAAAAAACGCCTTCCGGTATTCCCGCCGCTCACCCTGGTATACGGTGGAAGGAGTCATTCAGTTCGGCACAACGGAAATCGTTTTTACCGATGGAAATGCCTGGGGAATTTTTGACTGGAACCGCGGCATTCGCCCCCGCACCGATGTCCGTTATTGGGCCGCCTCCTGCGGTCTTAATGACGGCCGGCTTATTGGCTTCAGCGCCGGCCACGGTTTAATAGATTCTTCCGCCGGCACGGAAAACGCCTTTTTTGTGGATGGGCGGCTTCACAAACTCGACCAGGTTACGTTTCATATCCCTCCGGTAAATTGGCTTTCCCCCTGGCATTTTACCAGTAACGATAACCGTCTTGAAATGGACTTTCATCCCATTCAGGAACGAATCGACCGTCGGCAGACGCTGTTCTATTCCGCCAGCCGCCGTCAGGTATACGGCAGCTTTTCAGGCAAGGTTGTTCTGGATGACGGCGCGGTAATGGATTTTCACAACCTTACCGGTTTTGCCGAACGGAACAAAACCCGGTTTTAATGTGGCAGGGTTATTGACAGTTTTGGCTATTTTGGGCATATTGGGAGGGAACTCCGGTTTTTTCGAGAATCGGGCCGTTTTTTGAAGCGGCGCTATCGCACACCTGAAGGTGTGCTTACATTAAAGGGTTTGCAGTTACTGTTTTTGGGCGCCCGGCCCTTCGGACTTTATGGTAAGAAGGGCGTTTACTTGGCCTACGCCGTGTCACCGTTATTGGGTAAACGCCCTCAATGTTTCGGGCGCGTTTTTTGGGCGGGGCCGTTTGTTTTTTTTTCAATTAACGCCCCTTAATGGGGCGCTATTGTAGGTTCCCTGCGGGAACCCATGACCGCCTACGACGGTCAAGCTGCTTCTCGAAGCGGCGCTGTCGCACACCTAAAGGTGTGCTTGCATTAAAGGTGCAGTGTAGCCTTTGTTGGCGCCTGGGCCATGTAGGTTTTTTCAATTAACGCCCCTTAACGGGGCGCTATTGGCTCGCCGCCTTAGCTCAGCTGGCAGAGCACTTGACTTGTAATCATGAGGTCTCCGGTTCGATTCCGGGAGGCGGCTTGAAAGGCGGTTGTTTGAAAAGCATAAAGCCTTTGGTTTTTTGTGTCAGTATTCGGGGAGTTTCCAGAGTGGTCAAATGGGGCAGACTGTAAATCTGTTGGCTCAGCCTTCGAAGGTTCGAATCCTCCACTCCCCAATGTTTCGTAAGTCCTTATGTCATAAGGACTTACGGAATTTTTACTACCCGACAACGGGCGTAGAGAGT
>JAIRRB010000172.1 GCA_031256195.1 Treponema sp. | reverse complement strand
GGCGAGCATCAAAAAATTATTGAGGATGCCCGCAAGGCCGGTTTTGCGCGGGCCAGAATTGACGGCGTTCCGGTGAATCTTGATGAAAGCATCAAACTTGACAAGCAAAAAAAACACACCATTGAAATCGTGGTTGACCGCATCGTGATTGAGCAGGATATCCGTTCACGGCTGGCGGAATCGGCGGAAACCGCCCTGCAAACCGCGGACGGGCTTTTGCTGGTTTTGGTAAACGATGAAGGCAAAAACTCGGAACATTTTTTTTCGCAAAAGAATGCCTGCCCGGACTGCGGCGTTTCCATTCCCGAATTGCAGCCGCGCCTTTTTTCCTTTAACAATCCCTTTGGGGCCTGTGCCAGTTGTACCGGTTTGGGGGCAAAACTGGAATTTGACCCCGGTTTGGTAATTCCCGACCCCTCCCTTTCCTTTAACGAAGGCGGAGTTGTTCCCTATAATCCCGACAGCGCCTGGCACCGCAGCCGCTTTGACAGCCTCGCCAAACACTACAAATTCAGTCTGGATACGCCCCTGTCAAAACTGCCCAAAAGAATGCTGGATGCGATTCTTTACGGCAGCAGGGATGAAATAAAGGTCCGTTACGAAAACCGTGAGGGAACGGGGCGTTTTGAGTATCAGTCAAAATTTCCCGGCGTTCTGGAAGACCTTAAACGCCGTTATCTGGAAACCCAGTCGCCGGGCGTAAAGGAATGGCTTGAAAAGTTTATGAGCCAAAAACCCTGCGAGGACTGCGGCGGCAAGCGGCTCAAGCCGGAAGTGTTAGGTGTAACTGTATCCGGGAAAAATATTTGGGAACTTTCCCGGCTTTCGGTAACGGATTCCCTGAATTTTTTTGAATCGGTCAAATTCAGCAAAAATGAAAAAAAAATCGCCCATCAGATATTAAAGGAAATCAGCGCCCGGCTGGGCTTTATGCAGAATGTGGGGCTTGACTATCTGAGCCTTGAGCGGAAGGCGGCGACCCTTTCAGGCGGCGAAGCCCAGCGGATCAGGCTGGCGACGCAAATCGGTTCAAGCCTGGTGGGAGTGCTGTACATTCTTGATGAGCCGTCCATCGGTCTGCACCAGCGGGATAATCAGCGGCTTATTGATACCCTGCTGCATCTGCGCGATTTGGGCAACACCCTCATTGTGGTGGAACACGACGAACAAACCCTGCGCACAGCGGATCATATTGTCGATCTGGGGCCGGGCGCGGGGGTACACGGCGGCAAGGTCATTGCCCAGGGCAGTCCCCGGGAGGTGATGCAGGTTAAAGAAAGCCTGACCGGGCAGTATCTGGCGGGCGTCCTTACCATTGACATTCCCGAAGAACGGCGGCAGGGAAGCGGTAATTTTATTAAACTTAAAGGGGTCAGCGAGCATAACCTGAAAAATATCAATGTGGAATTTCCTCTGGGCGTGTTTACCTGTATTACCGGCGTTTCAGGTTCGGGCAAGTCCACGCTGCTTTCTGATGTGCTGTATCCGGCGCTGGCAAATCAGGTGTACGGTTCAAACCATATTGAGGGGGCCCATAAAAAACTTGACGGCGCGGAATTTATTGACAAGGTTATTGATATTGACCAGAGTCCCATCGGCAGAACGCCCCGCTCAAACCCGATAACCTATGTCGGGGGCTTTACCGCAATCAGGGACCTGTTTGCCGGCCTGCCCGATTCAAAAATGCGGGGCTATAAACCGGGACGCTTTTCGTTTAACGTCCGGGGGGGGCGTTGTGAAAATTGCGAAGGCGACGGAACCATCAAAATTGAGATGAATTTTTTGCCTGATGTGTATATTACCTGCGATGTATGCCACGGTCAGCGTTTTAACCGCGAGACCCTTGAAATCCGCTACAAGGGCAGGAATATTGCCGAAGTGCTGGGCATGACCATCGAGGAAGCGGCGGAATTTTTTGCCCCTATTCCCCAAATTGCCCGCAAAATGCAAACGCTGCTTTCGGTGGGCCTGGGTTATGTGAAACTCGGCCAGTCCGCGCTGACCCTTTCCGGCGGCGAAGCGCAGCGGGTAAAGCTGGCCCTTGAGTTGTCCAAACGCTCTACCGGCAGTACCCTGTATATACTGGATGAGCCGACAACCGGCCTGCATTTTGCCGATGTAAAGCAGCTTATGGATGTGATTCAGCGGCTGGTAGATCAGGGAAACACGGTGATAATGATAGAACATAATCTTGATGTGCTGCTGCAGGCGGATTATATTATCGATCTGGGGCCGGAGGGCGGCGACAAGGGAGGGCAGATTATAGCGGCAGGTACGCCGGAACAGATGGCCGCCAGCGCTGTTTCCTATACGGGAGCTTATATCAGGGAAATGCTGGAACGCGGCAAAAAGCGCGGCAGGTCTGCTTCCGGCTCCGCTCATAGTCGGCGTGGTTCTGGACGAAAATGAATAACCGGATTAAGGGTTTATTGATGTTAAAAACTCCGTGGCGCTCCGTGGTTAAATTCTTACTTGTTGGACATCTCCTGTTTTTTCTTTTTTCCGCATCGGTAATGAATCTGTATGCACAGGAAGAACCGCCGCCCGAAGCCCCCCCGCCGGATGAAAAGCCGCCTGCTGTTGAAGTTCGTGCGTTAAGTCCGGAACAGAATCGCATAGATATGGACATAAGAACTTCAACCCTTTCGGAACTTGCCGCATGGTGCCGCAGCCTGGGGCTGCCCGAAGGGGGAACCGGCGCCGATCTTGCAAAGCGGCTGCGGGAGTATTTTAAAATAGCCGATCAAAAGCAGCAGGATGCGCAGGCGGCACAGGGCGAGGACAAACGCAAGATTATCACGATTGAATCCGCCCGTTCCACCGAATACTTCAGAATTGAAGCGGTAGACGAGGACTATGCCCGCCTGAGCGGAGAAGTAAAAATAAGCCTTAAAGACGGCAATTCAACCCATCATATACGGGCCTGGAACATTCTTTTTAACCGTACCAGAAATATCCTGACCGCTACCGGAGGGGTTGAGTATATAAAAGGAGAGGGGGATAAGGTTGAAACTTTTCGCGGGGAGTCCATCACGGTTGATCTTGATAACTGGTCAAGTGTTTTCATGGGCGGCGTATCGGAACGTTCGCTCCAGGGTGACAGTACCACCTATCAATTTGCCGGAACGGTCATTTCACGC
This sequence comes from Treponema sp., assembly GCA_031256195.1. Lineage (GTDB taxonomy): Bacteria > Spirochaetota > Spirochaetia > Treponematales > Breznakiellaceae > WQXQ01. Next base: position 12,766 of record JAIRRB010000172.1, on the reverse strand, counting down.
GATGAGGAAGAAGTAATCGTTTTGAGCAAGGCTTCGATTAAAAGCGCAAATAATGAAGAATCCCTGTGGTCGCTCAGCGCTACACGGGTATGGCTGCTGCCGGGTTCAGATTTTGCAATCTTTAACGCCGTGCTGAAAGTCGGCGAGATACCGGTTTTGTATATTCCTTTCTTTTACTATCCGGCGGATGAACTGATATTCCATCCGGTTATCGGATACCGTACCAGAGAAGGAAATTTTGTTCAGACGACAACGTACATTATGGGCCGGCCAAAGGCAAATACCGCTACACAGAGTTCCCTTACAAAGATTTTGGGTAATTCAAACGATATGGAAAAAAAACGGGAAGGCTTGTACCTGCGAAGTACGGGGAAAAAGGCGATAGACCCGAATACAACAAGCCTCAGGGCGATAGTTGATTATTATTCCAACCTGGGTACTTACATTGGTACAGACCTTGAATTGCCGGCCAAAGGGATATTGAGCGCCCTTAACCTCAGTCTGGGTATCGGCGTGACACGGACCGTTGTTCAGGATGGCGGGAATTACACCCCGTATTTCCCCGACTATGATGGCAGTTCCGACTGGAACTCTTCCAGCCTGTTTTCAAAAGAAGTTCCCTTTCGTTACCGGCTTAAGACCAACAGCTCAATCGGCGGAAAATACGGCAGTTTTTCATGGACGATTCTCTATTATTCCGATCCCCTGGTGGACAGCGATTTTTTAAATCGTGCGGAAGAAATGGACTGGGTCAATATGCTCCAGAAAGGAGCGGCAATGGAAGAAGATGAACTTGCGCAAAACCAGTTGGGAAGTTATACCTGGCAGTTTTCAGGGCAGGTTAACCCCAATTTTTCCAAAATGTCGCCCTACATTAACAGTATCACCATTAACAATATTTCCAGTACCGTGTCATTCAGAACTGTTGATAAAAAAAGCAGCTATCTGATGACCGATATTAAGTATTACTCACCCAGCAGCTTCTTTTACGCTCCTGATACCGCTACCCTGTATTCAATGAGCGGCACAATAGCGGGTACTCCCCTGAGTTTTGGGGGGAGCGCTGTCAGCCAGACCAACAGCCAAACCAGTGAAACTGAACGGCCCGATCCCTTAAAAAATATAGGCGTTCCCCGCTCGCCTTTTGAAGATAAGGTAAAGGAAGATACGAAAAAAAAAGACCAGACCGATAAACTTGTTCCTCCGGAGTTAAGCCAGCGTTTTGACCTGCCCAGAACCGGAAGCATCAAAACGAGTCTGGATTATCGTATTGCCCCTTCAGGCGCTTCAACGCTTAAATTTAACTACAATAAATGGAAGGAGTTCAACCAGATTGACTGGGGGGACGTAAGTTCCATTTTGAATAATTTTAGCGGCGATGCCAGTACCACCGTCAATGTGAATCACTCTGAAAATTTTTTTTCCAACAGTTTTTCCTATAGCGGAAGCGGAACATGGCGGCAATACGGCTACCTGAACGAAGAAGCTGAAGAATATCTTACCGCGGGTGTTACCGATCCCGCCAAGGTAGACAATGCAAAATTGCAGGAATACCGGTCATCGTCCTTTTCAACATCCTATAACCTTTCCTCGACTCTGCGTCCTCTGTACCAGAATCCCGTATTTGCATCGTCCAGCCTGCAATACAGTCTGAAAGGGCTTGCGGTAAAATCAAAATTTGACGAAAAAAAAAGCACGGCGGATAATCCCCATTGGGAACTGGAATATGGCGAATGGGACAGGAAAAAAATTGATATTCACCAGGCTACCGCCAATTTATCGGCACTGATAATGGACAAGACCCAAACTCTTTCGTTTACCGCCGATCTTCCCCCCAAGGATTCCGCGCTTGCATGGCGGACGGGTATAAGGGTATGGATTACCGAGACCGATGCCAACTGGAGGATGAGATACCCCAGTAAAGAGGAGATACAAAAGGGTACGGATGACAGATGGAAGCTGGAACCGTTCAATGCCACCGAGCGGCTTAACTTTGGGGCCTTTGGCAGTTTTAGCCAGAGCCTGGTTCTGGACACCGAAGGGAAAGAACTGACATCGCTTACTTCAGCGTTGAATTTTACAAAATGGGGACTTACCATAAATTATACCGCATCGCGGATGCTGGGTTATGAGTATATTCCGAAAGGCAGCGATAAAGACAATCTTGCCTTTGAAGGCTGGAGAACACGAAAAGGGGAAGCCAAAGCGGGGGACCCCAACTATTTGCTGAGGTCCAGGGATTTTTCCGTAAATTATTCAAAAAATTTCAGTATGAAAGAACTCTGGAATAACCGGCTGCAATTTACCGTGAACACCAGTTCCCGGTTGTTTTTTGATCTTCAGCGCTATACCAACTCTAACTTTACCTTCACCCTTGGTTTTACGCTGGGAATCAATAAATTTCTGGATTTGTCCCTGTCAACAAGTTCGGAGAATGTTTCTATCTACCGGTATTTCAGGAATATGCCCTTTTTCAGTGACGCGCCGATAGTTATTCCTGATGGCCCTCAAAACAACCTGTTTTTTGATCTTTTGAACTCTTTCAGGTTTGATGATGATAAGCTCAGAGAAAGTTCCGGTTTTAAAATGAAAAACTTTAGGGCTGCCGCAACCCACTACATGGGCGACTGGAACGCTATTTTAAGCTGGACCATGTCTCCCTATCGTCCTGTCAACAAACGCCAATATGAAATAAATAACGAGGTAAGCTTCCTGCTCCAGTGGATGCCCATCAATGAGATTAAAACCGATGTTTCCTACAACAAGAGCAAAACGCCGGAATGGACGGTTAAATAGAAGGAGATGCTACCAATTATTCGTAATGCTGTCATCTTCGATGCTTTCATCCTCTTTGCTGCCGGCCTGCTTTCGATCCCGCATGGATAGTATCACTACCATTACAAACAGGGCAATCAGGAAAATGACAAACATCACCAGCGTCGGAGCATTATGTCCCGTTGACATGGGAGGGAGGTCGGAAGGATCCATATCCGGCAGCAATACTATCTTGGGAGTTGCCGCTGATTTGAAGAAAAAAACCAGGCATATTATGACCGTTGCTATCATCAGAGCCAAAGCGATCAGCGCCGTGATTTTCAGTTTAAAGTTTGATTGCGGCGAAACAGCCAGATAAATAATGCCAGCTAATGTAGCAATGCTGATAAGTATCAGGAAGAACATACATATATTGTACGCTTGCTCCATGAAAAAAACAAGAGGTGCTTTGGGAATATCAAAACCGGGGCATTAAGGGTGAAAAACAGGCATTTTACCCCAGCGTTACTTCAACCTCATGGGTTCCGCCTGCAAGCGAGGGAATAACATTGCCCGCTTTTTCCGTGCCGTCTATAACCAGCTTTACCACGCCCTTGGAAACCTTGTTAGGGTTTTTTACGGTGATGTTATACGTTGCGCCGCGGAATATCCGCGTCAGCTTAAAGCCGGCCCAGTCTTTCGGAATGGAAGGGTCGATTTTCAGGCCGTCATACTGAGGCTTAATGCCGAGTATATACTGCGATACCGCGACAAAATTCCACGCGGCGGTTCCCGTCAGCCACGAATTTTTGGCTTCGCCGTGGCGGGCCGCATCCTTGCCGGCAATCATCTGGGCGTATACATAAGGCTCCGTGCGGTGCAGTTCTGATATTTCTTCGCGGTAGGCGGGGGCGATTTTTGAGTAATATTCAAAGGCCTTGTCCCCCCTGCCCACTTCGGCTTCCGCGCAGATAATCCACGCATTGTTATGGCAGAATATCCCCGCATTTTCCTTGTAGCCCGGCGGGTAGGTGGAGATTTCGCCGTACTGAATATAATATTTGGTGAAGGCGGGATTGTTCAGCACCAGGCCGTGTTGGGTATTGAGGTACTTGTCCACGCTGTCCAGAGTTTTAATGTCCGCGCCCTGTTCTTTACCCAGGCCCGCCAAAACCGCAAAGCCCTGCGGCTCGATAAAGATTTTGCTTTCTTCACATTCCCTGCTGCCCAGCTTTTTGCCGAAGTCGTCGTATGCGCGCACAAACCATTCTCCGTCAAATCCGTGTTCCATGGCTGTTTTTCGCATAACGGCAATTTCAGCGTCGGCGCGTTCCGCCTCGGCATTGTCGCCCTTTATGCGGCACATCGCCGCGTATTCAGGCCCGATAAAGGCAAACATGGCGGCAATCATTACCGATTCGGCAACCTTGCCGTCTTTGGAGGTGGTGGTCTGGAATGACTGACCGGGCGCAGCCGAAAAACAGTTGAGGTTAAGGCAGTCGTTCCAGTCGGCGCGTCCAATCAGCGGCAGGCCGTGCGGCCCTTTCTTGGTACAGACATGGTTAAACGCCCGCTTCATATGGTCGAGCAGGGTGGCGGCTTTGCCTGCGTCGTTTTCGTAGGGGATGCGCTCGTCAAGTATCGCGCAGTCGCCGGTCTCTTTCATGTAGGCCGCCACGGCAAGAATCATCCATAACGGGTCATCGTTAAAATTCGAGCCAAGTTCATGGTTGCCCATTTTGGTGAGCGGCTGATACTGATGATAAGCGCCGCCGTCTTCCATCATCGTAGCGGCAAGGTCAAGGATACGCTCCCGCGCACGCGAGGGAATCTGGTGAACAAAGCCCAGTAAATCCTGATTGGAATCGCGGAAACCCATGCCCCTGCCGATTCCCGATTCAAAATAGGAGGCGGAACGCGACATATTAAAGGTAACCATGCACTGATACTGATTCCAGATATTAACCATGCGGTTAAGTTTTTCATCGGGGGAATCAACCTTGTATTGACCGAGCAGGGCGTTCCAGTGCGCTTTGAGTTCATTGAACAATTTATCCGCTTTTTCGGCAGTGTCGCATTGAGCGAGCATTTCGTATGCCCTTTTTTTATTGATAATATTTTTGCGCGAATTGCCGGAAGTGATAATTTTTTCATTGCCGCTTAAATCGGGGGCGAATTTTTCTTCAAAAGGATTTTCAATATAGCCGAGTACAAATACCAAATCCTTGTGCGCGCCGGGCGCAAGTTCCATTTCCAGATAATGCGAGGCAATGGGCGACCAGCCGTCGGCGACGGAATTGCCGGCGGCGCCGTTTTTAACCGCCTGCGCTTCCCCAAAACCGTTATACGCTCCCAAAAAACTCTCGCGGTCGGTATCAAAACCGGAAAGCGGCGCATTCACGGAATAGAAGGCGTAATGGTCGCGCCGTTCCTTGTACTCGGTTTTGTGGAAAATTGTTGAACCTTCAATCTCTACCTCGCCGGTATTAAAGTTGCGCTGAAAGTTGGTGGTATCATCATTGGCATCCCACAGGCACCATTCAAGAAAACTGAACAATTTGATTTTTTTGGCCGCATTGCCGGTATTTTTGACGCTGACCTTCTGAATCTCGCCGTTAAAATTCTGCGGCACAAAAAAAGTAAGTTCTGCGGCTATATCCCGGGAACTGCCCCTGATAATGGTGTAACCCAGCCCGTGACGGCACTCGTAACTGTCGAGGGCGGTTTTAACCGGCGACCAGCCGGGATTCCAGACATGGCCGTTGTCGTTAATGTAAAAATATCTGCCGCCCATATCCACCGGCACATTGTTGTAACGGTAGCGGGTAATACGGCGCAGCCGCGCGTCAAGATAAAAACTGTAGCCCCCCGCCGTATTGGAAATCAGCGAAAAGAACCCCTGCGTACCGAGGTAGTTAATCCAGGGGTAGGGGGTCTGCGGACTGGTGATAACATATTCTTTATTGGCATCGTCAAAATAACCGAATTTCATGGGCGCTCCTTTGAGGTTTTATTAACGTTGATGCAAGTATAGCACGATATAGGCGAGGTATCAATCAACAACCCCGCCCTAAAGTCGAACCATAGGGTTCGGCGGGGGTATTAAACCCCTCAACACGAGAATAACTTAAGAAATTTTACCACGGCGTTACACGTGGTAAAAAAATCTTTAAGTGTATGATGGTTGTTAGTTTTTCACTTCTTTGCCGTTCGTGGCCTGCTTTTGGCTTTTTTCTCCTGTTCCATGAGGGCGCGGACGAGAACCGGCAGCCCATACAGTTTGATAAAGCCCTTTGCGTCAGCATGATTGTACAAATCGCCGGTGGTGAAACTGGCGATGCTGGCATGGTACAGGGAGTTGGGAGAACTGGCGCCTGCCGGGCTTATCGAGCCTTTGTAAAGTTTTAGCCGTATCGTGCCTGAGACACTGGATTGAGTAGAATCGATAAAGGCGGATAGGGCTTCGCGCAGGGGGGTGAACCAGAGGCCGCCGTAAATCAACTCGCCCATTTTCAGGGAAACCTGCTGCTTAAAGGCGTAGGTTTGCCGGTCCAGGCAGATATGTTCCAGTTCCTGATGGGCATAGTAGAGGATGCTGCCGCCGGGGGTTTCGTATACGCCGCGGCTTTTCATGCCAACCACGCGGTTTTCAACCAAATCGGTAATGCCAATCCCGTTTGCTCCGCCAACCTGATTAAGGGCTTTTATCAGCGCAAGCCCGTCCATTTTTTTGCCGTCCAGCGCGACAGGAATGCCCTGGTCAAATTCAATTTCGATATAGGTTGGTTTGTTGGGGGCTTTTTCCGGAATAACGGTATTAACCAGCATGGTGCGGAATTTCGGCTCGGCGGCGGGGTCTTCAAGTTCAAGGCCCTCATGGGAGATATGCCACAGATTGTCGTCGCGGCTGTAGGAATTTTTTTTCTTCATGGGCACAGGGATTTTCCGTCTGGCAAGATAGCGCATTTCATCTTCGCGGCTTTTAAGCCTCCAGGTTCGCCAGGGGGCGATAATTTCAAGGTCGGGGGCAAGGGCCATTATCCCCAGGTCAAAACGCACCTGATCGTTGCCTTTGCCGGTCGCGCCGTGGGCAATAGCCTGGGCCTTTTCCGTGCGGGCGTATTCCACCAGCGTTTTGGCGATAAGGGGCCGGGCGGTGGATGTTCCCAGAAGGTATTTATCCTCGTATACCGCCCCGGCTTTAAGGGCAGGCCAGATATATTCTTCGATATATTCTTTTTTAACATCGGCCACATGACAGGCCGAAGCGCCGCTTTGCAGGGCGCGTTTGCGAATATCCTTCCAGTCGGCATTTTGACCGACATCAACGCATACCGCTATAATTTCGCAGTCATGGTTTTCTTTAAGCCAGGGAATGATGACAGTGGTATCAAGACCGCCTGAATAAGCAAGTACAATTTTCTTTTTCACAGTTTCTCCTTATTATTGATAGTACCTGAAAAGAGAAAAACAGGCAAGATGCGGGATAATGGAGTCGTGGGCTTTACCCGGATTTTCGAAATGGATGGAAGTGTTTCTTATTCCTCATTGTCAATGGTTTTTACTTTTTTTTATTTCGTGAAATCCCGTGGTAAATTCCGTAATCTTACAAAATACGTTAGTCGATAAAAAGCCCGTGTTTCTGCTTTAATATGCGAATTATTTCCAGGTATTTTAAGGGACTGCGGGGAAAAGAACTGTGTATTTCGTACTGTGTTCCGTCATTTAACGTAAATAAAAGCGTCATCTTACCAAGGATAGTAAAACGTTTTATCTGTTGCAGCGGAAAGGCCATACCCGCGCAATGAAAACTTGTACGGTTTATGTACATTGGTCCTTCTGCGATAAAGGTAGCTCCCACCGCCGATTGAACCAAAAACAGTTGTTGATTGTCATCCGCGCAAATCGGTTCATCGCCCGCATTGTTTACCATTTGCGTCAAATGTTCCTTTTGCCATTTGTCCCAATCGGTGATGGTTGAAAACGGCAGGTTCTCCCCTTCAAGGAAACCCATTTCCGTATACGCCGCATTCAGCCCGCAGCTGCAGGAAAAATTATTTCCGTGCGAGTGAATCGTTCCTGTTTTTTTACATTGGGGACACAGGTAAAGGACAATTTCAATATATTCCGCCCGTTTTTTTCCCGAATAACGGACAGGTTGTTCTTTTTGCCGTTCATAGGCATCTTCATGAATATCCCGTTCAATCACTTTAAGAATCTGATCATGCGTCATGGTTCTTAATTCCGCGGCAGAATACCGGCCCATAAGCCTGCCTGCCATTTTTCCCCGGCGTTTTTTCCTTGCCCAGCGCGGTTTGGTGAAATAGCCTCCCTCCAGACGATGGGTAATTAAATCCGCCCCGCTCATTCTCACCAGCTTGGCTATTGAAAGGGGAATGTGTCCGGTTAATCCGTTAAAGGAATGATTTCCCTCGGCAAAGATGCACACGCTGTAACCCGCTTTAAGCCGGTGAAGTATTTCCCGCATGGCAAATGCGTCCGCCTGGGCTCTGTTTATGGGAATAAGAGCAAAGGCAAACTTTATAAATATCGAACGCAGATCATACCTGAACGTATGCTCGCTTGCCACAAAATATATGTCGCGGGAAAAATTCACGCCCACAAGGGCTCCGTCAAAATTGGTGTTATGATTGGAAATAATGATACTCGGCGTACCCGGCCCTTTTTCCAGATTACGCTGGTATCCCCACATAATTTTTGAGACAGGAATGGCGATAGCGCGCAGCACCCTGATTAAGTGCCATTTACAATGTTCTATCGCTTTTTGTGATCTTCTCATAATGAGTGCCAGAAGTTTTTATTATCCTTGAGGGGAACAGGTTTGTCAAGCACAGGGCAACAGCGCCTGTTTTATACATTCACCGTGATAGTTCCGCCTTTTTTATCCAGGGTAAAGGCCGCCTTTTTGCCCTCACATTCAATCTCATAGCCGCCGCGGAATCCTTCAAAATGTAGTTCCCCGGCCACGCCGCAGGTCATGGCCGCTGTACTCATCCATTCCCCCCTGATTTTTTTCTCCAGTTCGGCAAAGACCGGCTTTACGCTGTTGTCTTCGCGGAGGAGGCCGCCAGGGGCTTTCAGCCACCCGCCGTCCACCGCACTCCAGGCGGTAATCGCTTCTACCAGGGGGTGGGCAAACAGCAGGGAGTACATTTCCATTGTTTCCCGCGCCTGGCGTTCCTCGCCTTCGGGCGTACTGGGCCAGGCATCCACCTGCCAGTCATTAAGGTCAACAATATGGCCGGGCATAATATCGCCTGATATGATGGTATTTTCGGTAAAATGTATGGGCAGGTTGAATTGCGCATAACGGTCAAGGATTTCCTGTGTTTTTTCCGCTCCCCAGTAACCCTGGTGCTGGTGGGACTGTATCCCGATTACATCAATGGGTATGCCTGCCTGAAGGCATCCGTCAATCAGGATTTCATAGGGTGCGGAAAGGTCAAAATCATTCAGCAAAAGCACGGCGGAGGGGTTAGCCGCGCGGGCCGCCGTAAAAACCTCCCGAACCATGGACACCCTGCCCAGTTCCCTGCACACGCGGGTAACGGCATTGTCGTATTTGTCAAAAACCGGCATGATTACCACCTCGTTGATGACGTCCCAAATGTCTATAAGCCCCTTAAAATGGGTCATTTCCCGTTCTATGCGGCGTTTGAGTTTTTCGAGAATTTCTTTGTTGGAATACCGCATAAGCCAGTCCGCGCATACCGTATGCCATACCAGGGGATGACCCTTTACCGGTACGCCCCTTGAACGAAAATATTCGGCTGCGGCCAGAGTACGCGCCTCATCCGGACTGCCCTCGGACGGTTCATAACGCCCCAGATAAAACGGCAGGGTAGCATAGTTCATTACCGAAAAAAGCCGGTCCAGCCGGTCGTGCAGAAAAGCTTTTCGCCCCGCGTCGGGCATATCGCCCATCAGGGCCACCGCGTCAAAACCGCCGACCCCGAACAAAAATTCATGCCCCATCTGCCGTATCTTTACCGGCCGGTTTGCCGCCGGCTTGCCCTGATTCATAATCCGCAGCGTAACGGCGGATTTTCTATGATGAAACTGATCGGTACTCATGGCGCCTCCGGACATTCATTATAACCGAAAAAGTCTGCTTGATAAACTCCACCGGCACCGGGGCCGTTTTTACCCTGTTTTCCCCCTCTAAACCCCCGGTTTTTTATGCCGATAATGAAACTGGAGGACCAACTTGATTAGAGGATGGTATACCGGAGCCAGCGGAATGCGGGCGCAGCAGTGGCGGCTTGATGCCGTAGCGAACAATCTGGCGAATGTGGCTACAGACGGCTATAAACGGGATGTGGCGGCTTTTAAGGCCTTCCCGGAGATGCTTATCAGGCGGCAGGATGATGACGGGGTCTATCAGCACCCCTTTGGATCGGCGGATGCCGCCCCTATCGTGGGAAAAATGGGCACCGGAGTTGAATTAAACGAACTTTTTACCAGTTTTGACCAGGGAGCGTTCAAGGAAACTTCCAGCGATTTTGACATTGCCCTGGACGGAAAGGGCTTTTTCAGCATTGCAACCCCCTGGGGCGAGCGTTATACCCGCAACGGCTCCTTCCAACTGGGCAAAGAAGGCATTCTGGAAACCAAAGAAGGCTACCCGGTACTCGGTGAAAACGGCCCCGTCAGGGTAAAAGCCAATAATTTTCAGGTTGATAAAGACGGCAGAATATGGATAAATGCCGCCATAGACGATGATCCCAACGTAATGGTCAGCAAGCAGAGCAATATCTGGGAAGATACCCAACTTCTTGACACCCTCAAACTGGTTGAATTTGAGCTTGACCGCTACCTTGAAAAGCAGGGTTCCAGCATGTACCGGGAAAGCGACACTTCCGGCCCCGCTATGGTCATTGGCGAGGGCAGGCGGCCCACGGTTTTTCAGGGCTTTGTCGAAGCGTCAAATGTTGACCCCGTTACGGAAATGGTTCAAATGATCGAGGTAAACCGTTCCTACGAGGCAAATCAAAAGGTGATTCAAACCGAAGATTCGGCTCTGGGTACGCTGATAAATCAGGTAGCGAAATTACAATAAGAGGAGTAAATTATGGTTAGAAGTTTATGGACCGGCGCCGCCGGCATGATAGGCCAGCAGGCCAATATCGATACTATTTCCAATAACCTTGCCAACGTGAACACCCACGGCTATAAAAAACAACGGGCCGATTTTGAGGATTTAATCTATCAAACCGTCAGAGTCGCCGGAACCCCCGCCACCGAAGACACGGTAGTTCCCGTCGGGGTTCAAATGGGCCACGGCGTCAAGTTAGCCGACACCCAGCGGGTTTTCTCGCAGGGCAGCCTGCAAGCCACTGAAGTAACTACCGACATGGCAATAGCCGGAGACGGCTTTTTCAGGATTCAAATGTACGACGGCTCCTGGGCCTATACCCGCAACGGCAACTTTAAGGTTGACTCCGACGGCCGCATGGTGACGAGTAACGGCTACTGGCTGCTGCCCGATATTATGATGCCCGAAGGTTTCCTTCCCGACAGGATTACCGTTACCCAGGACGGCAGGGTATCGGTTATTGTTCCCCAAATCAGCGAAAATGATCCGGTCGACGTGGGCCGCGTTGAACTGTACCGTTTTGCCAACCCCGTGGGCCTTACCGCGGTAGGGGAAAACCTGTTCAAAATGACGCAGGCTTCCGGCGACCCCATTCCCGGCAGACCCGGCTTTGAAGGCATGGGCACTATTCAGCATAAATTTCTGGAAATGTCCAACGTGGCTATAGTACAGGAAATGGTCAATCTGATTGTGGCCCAGCGCGCCTATGAATTTAATTCCAAGGCGATTCAAACCAGCGACAATATGCTGGGAACAGCGACAACGCTGAAACGGTAGAGGTAAGGTATGGATATTGGCAGTTTAGGCGCGGCGTATATTGATGATTACCGGATTGGCGGCGGCATTGTTAACCCCAAGAATTCCGCGGCTGACAAGACGCCTGATTTTGCGGAAACGCTTAAAAAAACCGCAGCAGCGCAAACCGGCGATCATTCCCCACCTTCAAAAACCGTTGGTATCGACAAGTTCGACAAACTCTACGAACAGTGCCTTGAACTGGAAATTTTCCTGGTAAAATCCTTAATCGGCAGCATGAGGAGCACCGTACAGAAGTCCGGCCTGGTTGACGAAGGTTTTGCCGGAAAAATGTACGAAGATATGTTATATGATGAATACGCGCGGGACTTCACCAAAAACGCCAACTTCGGCCTGGCGGAACTTGCCTATCTTGAACTGACCGGACAGCGTGGCAAGACTGTTGTTAAGTGATTAACATACCTCGCAAAGGGTTGAATTGTTGATCACCACTGACTCATAATGATTTGCAAATTTTATAGAATTAATACCGGGAATTGAAACTTCATTTTCCATCCGTTCCGCTAAAACTCTTAAAGCCAAGGCTTTTGCTTTTGCCCCTGCCTGTAAGGGTGTTACACCGTATGCAAGCACGCCGGGAATTTCCGGAATTTCAGCTATCCACCGCCCATCTTTTTCCTGTTCAAACTCGATATCAAAATTCATACATACCCCAATATTAGTACTATACAAAACAATAGTCGTTCATACAAGTTCCTGTCTAGTCTCAGAAAGAGATAGGACACCCGCCCCATGGTAGAATGGAGATCACTACATCTATTCTACGGAGGAAATGCCATGAAAGGCAAAATCGGGTGTCCCACAAGGATTATACCACCGGTTCTCCTTATGAGGGAACTGGCGAAAGGAGAGACGAAAGAATTATCTGAAAAGGCGAAGTTCCGGCTTAAAGTATTTGACTGGTATTATCATAACTCAGCTTGGTTATTCACTGGTCGGGCTGCCGGAGGTCACGCAGTGATGGCAGCCACCATATGCGTCAACTTAAGAAGAATTAAAAACACAAAGCTGAGGTACCCTCTTGCGTTTAGAGTCAGCGCAAAGATTCGACAGGCAGGCGAAGTGTTTTTCCAGACCTTT
>JAIRRB010000095.1 GCA_031256195.1 Treponema sp. | reverse complement strand
GACCCTCCCTACAATCAGCATCCCTACGGTTCCAATTATTTTATGCTGAATTTAATACTGGAATATACCTATCCTCAAAATGTCAGTACAATTTCCGGCATACCCCCGGACTGGAACCGTTCCGGTTACAATAAAGAAAACCGGGCTTTGCAATTATTGGCCGGTCTTATTACCGGCATTAAATCAAAATATGTGCTTATTTCATTTAACTCCGAAGGTTTTATAGGCATTGAACAAATGAAAGATACTCTCAACAAAATGGGCAAACTTGAAATTATGGAAACAAGGTACAATGCTTTCAGGGGAAGCCGGAATTTCCATAACCGTGAAATATATGTAAAAGAGTATTTGTTTTTGCTGGAAAAATGAAAATAGTACCGGAGCGAATGGCTGCCTTATTGTAAATTCCCCCGAAAAACGTCTGTTTTGACTTGACACAATCCACTAAAAGGCGAAAAATAGTTACAACAGTGCTATTACAAAACACTTTTATTTTGGGCATTAATGCACAGGAGGAAAATAATGGGGAGTTTAAAATGGAAATTCCTGATATTTTTTACCACGGTAGGTCTGCTTATTTCTTTGCTGATGTATATTCCCTATGCGCATTATATTAAAAATACTTACCATACGACACTGATCCATGTACTGCAGATGGCGGAAAAATGTTATCCGGAGTTAAAAGACATTGATAATCTGGCCCGGGAAGCAGAGACGGGAACGGATAAATACTGGGATATGGTCCGTACTCTACAGAAAATACAGGAGAGTTTCGGTCTGGCCTATATTTATTATATGATTCCTGCCGGCAAGAATTACCGGTTTCTGATCGATACCGATTCTGAATTGTGGGACCTCCCCTGGGAAGAACGTGCCAGCATTTATGAAGTTGATGATATGCCTATTTTTCATGAAGCATATAATACCGGTCAGTTTCTTATTACCCCCAAACCTTATACGGATGAGTATGGTACTTTTATTACGGCTATTAACCCCATTTTGAACGGCAACAAAGCGGTCGGTTTATTGGCTGCGGATTATGAATTTAGCAGTGTACAAAAAGCTCAGTTCATGGCGCAATTGACTCTGGGCATTTCCATTGTCCTTTCCCTGATGGCCGCGTTGGTTTTCTCCCTTTCCATCACCAGGCCGATTACCAAAGTGGTGAATACCCTCAAGGATATTTCCGAAGGCGAGGGCGACCTCACGCGAGTCATTACCGTCAAATCAAAAGATGAAATCGGCGATCTTGCCCATTACTTCAACCTGACCATGAAAAAAATCAGAGACCTTGTCGGAACAATAAAATACAAAATCAACGGGCTTAATCATACCAGTTTTGAACTTTCCATCAATATGAACAACACTTCAGCAGCCGTGGCGCAGATTTCATCTAACCTTGACAATATTAAAAACCTCATGATCAAGCAGGAAAACGGAGCGACAGGAGCGGGTAAAGCGGTAGGGGATATTAAACGCAATATTGACAGCCTTAAAAAAATGATAGAACAACAGACCGACAGCGTAAATATGTCGTCTTCGGCCATTGAGGAAATGACAGCTAACATTCATTCGGTAACCCAGACTTTGGCGGAAAACAGCAAAAACGTCGGCACTTTGGCCGAAGCGTCCGAAAACGGCAGAGCGGGCCTCCAAATAGTCGCACAAAAAATAGAAGAAATAACCCATGATTCAGAAGGGCTTCTGGAAATAAATTTGGTGATGGAAAACATCGCAAGCCAGACCAACTTGCTTTCGATGAACGCCGCAATAGAGGCGGCCCATGCCGGAGAATCGGGGAGGGGCTTTGCGGTAGTCGCCGGTGAGATACGCAAACTCGCCGAGTCATCGGGGCAGCAGTCAAAAACCACCTCGGAGATGCTCAAAAAAATAAAAACGTCCATAGACAGCATTACCAAATCATCTAACGAGGTATTGGCCCGTTTTGGGGCCATAGACTCAGGCGTGAAAACAGTTTCAGTGCATGAGCAAAACATCTTACACGCGATGGAAGAGCAGGAAATCGGCGGACGGCAAATACTGGAATCCATAAGCCGTTTGAGGGACATAACCGCCTCGGTTAAGAGGGGGTCTGATAACATGGCGGAGTCAGGCGAGACTCTGGTCAAAGATACCGATGAATTCATAAAAACCAGCCAGGAAACGGTAGAAGGCATGAACGAAATACTGGTAGGCGTTAATCAAATAAATATTTCAGTGAACCATGTAAACGACATGAGTGTGGAAAACAACCGGAACTTTAACGATTTAAAACAGGAAACTGAAAAATTTAATGATACGGTTGATAACGAGAAGCAAAAACTCCTCCTGGTAGATGATGACGATATTCATCTTGAAATGGTAATTGCGGTGTTGCAGGATAAATATAATGTTTCAACTGCCAAGTCGGGTAAAGAAGCGCTGGGCTTATTCTATCAGGGGCTTGTACCGCAGTTAATATTGCTGGATCTGATAATGCCTGACATGGACGGCTGGGATACCTACAACAGAATAAAGGCCATAAGCGGCCTGCACGACACGCCGATAGCGTTTTTCACATCTTCGGACGACCCGAAAGACAAACAACAGGCGCAGGAAATGGGAGCGGTTGATTTCATCAAGAAACCCTTTGAGGGAGAGGACCTGTTAAGCAGGATGGAAAAAATCCTCAACAAATAATGCGTATGATGCCAATTACCGTTTTTTTACCTGTTTTTTAACCGGGGCTTTTCGTGCCCTGACCGGCTTTAATTGTTTATTTGCCGCCGCAAAAGCGGACAAGTCTTTATTATCAGGCAGGACTTTAATGGCCGCCCGCAGAATTGCGGCAAATTTTGAATCAAGACCGCTGTTGAGGCTTTTGCTTTTACCGGCGGCAAGCAGTTTGGGGATAAGGGCCTTTAATTCCGCATAATCTTTCCGCTGCAGGAAACATTTTGCGCTATCCAAATAACGTTGCAGAGATTCATTTTTTTTCTTTGCCTGTTCAAAGGCTTTTGCGGCGCTGGCGGCATACAGACCGTTGCTCCTGTCGAGACTAAAAGCCTTGTCCCAGGCGGCAGCGGCGGCTTTGTAACTTTTTAAGTTCCAGTAGGCATGACCGAGCAGCGCATACAGCGGGGGTATGCTTGTACGGTCTGTCTTTGTATTCATTCGCTTAATATAATCAGGTATAAAAACAACAAGGTCATTGTACTTATTTTGGGCGCTCAGGATTTTTGCTTTTTCGGCGCAAGCGTTCAATTCTTCGGTACGGTCTACGCACATGGTAAGACAGATATTGATGTATTCTTCCGCGGCTGCATAATGCCCCGATTGCAAGGCCATACGGGCGGCAAAAAGAAGCTCTTTTCTGTTTCGCGTTTCGGTATAAGTAGCCATGATGCTTTTGATTGATTCTTCCCGCCGTCTCCACGCCTTGAGTATCTGGTTATAGGCGGCATCAAAATAATTAAGGGCGGCAAGGCTTTCCGCAAGGCGAAAACGGCTTTCCGCGCTGATTTCTATATTGTCACTCCATTTTTCATGCTCTCCCTCCACCATTCCGGCGCGGGAATCCACCGAAAGAAAATCCAGCCAGGCCCGGCAGGTATATTCTTTTCCGGTATTTTTCGGTGTGTCTTCCTCATCATAAGAAACAAGAGCAAACCCCAAATGCCCGCCACAAACGGAAGCGTCATGCGTTTCTGCGATCCATTTTCCATCGAGGAAAAAAATAAAATGTTCGCCATGCGCGATCATTTTTAAATTCGCCGCATGGTCATTCAGACCGGGCGCTTCAGTCCATCCTATAAGCGTCCGGGGAATATTATTATTTACCGCGTCAAGGCGAAAATAACCTTTGCTGGAAATCAGAACAAGATAATAACTTCCCTGCCCAGTGACACGGAACATTATACCCGCAGCGCAGTAGCCGCCGGAATGGTCAAAACGAAAACGGGTCTCGATAATTTGATCCACATAAACGCGGTTTGCCGTTTCAAGCCATGCCATGCAGTTTTTCTTTTTCAGACCGAGGAACAGGGAATGTGCGCTTTTTCTGGACAAGCCCTTTTCGAGGTAGGCATTACAGGAAATTTCTGATTTAATATTAAAACAGGATTTTTCAGGTTTGGTAAAATCTGCTGTCCATTTTTCTTTCATCCATTCAACAGGCTGGCGCCGCCGCCTGAGTTTGTTTGAAAATACATACAGGGGACGTTTAATCAAAGTGAGCATATTCAATTATTATCGTAAATTCATTGAAAAGTCGAGGTCTTTTTTCACCGGACATTTGAGCGGCAGGAAAATTGATATTCTCCTGCTTATTGCCGTGATTGCGGTTTTGTCGTTTATTATTGTCAGCCGGGCCTGCAAAACAGGAACGCCCCATGTATCCAGGCGCATTGAAATTACTATTTCACCCCAATGTAAATCTTTTTTTGGCGCTGATACCATTGACGCGCTTATTCATGAATTTGAGGGACAAAATCCCGACTTTCGGATACAGGAAACAAGCCAGGAACACGCGGATATTATTTTTTTTGATGATAGTGAACTTGGCAGTTTAATAAACGCCTCGGCTCTTGTCTCCCTTGCCCCTTACATTCACATTGAGACCCAAACGGAGCAATGGGCCGCCCAGTGGGCGCTGCCGCTGGTGTCATTCATGGACATCTTTGTGTATAACATTGATATTTTGCAGGCGGCAAATTGCGACCGCCCGCCCAAAACCCGCGCCGAATTTCTGGCCGCCGCGCGGGCCGTCGCGAAAAACAATCCCGTTTTGCCCGGTCAGGAACCGGTTTTTCCTTTTGCCCTGGGCTTGAGCAACACCGACCCGGTGGCGCTGCGCCGGAATCTTTACCCCTGGATTTGGGCAAATGGCGGTGAGATACCGGTGACTGACACCGCAAAGCCGCTTTCCAAAGTCATTACGGACACCATTGCTTTTTGGGGGCTGCTTAAAAACGAAGGGCTGATTGCGCCGGGAACTTTTGAAAAAACCGCTGAACAGCGGCTGGAGGAATTTGCACAAGGGAAAATCGCCATGGTAACAGCCTCGGCGCGGGACATCGCTTTTTTACAGCGCGATGCCCGCGGTATTACATTTGGTATTACCGCGATACCGGCAGTCACACCGGGGAAAAACCATTTGGGGCTTTCAGGCATTTACGCCGGAATCAGCAGCGTCTGTACCCTGCCCGATGAGGCTTGGATATTCCTCGCCTTTATAGCGGGAAAAAGCCATGTTCTTGCGGAAGCGATTGGCGCTGTTCCCGGCAGTTTCCCCAATGTCTTTTCCGGCGATTACATCGAAAAAGACCCTTTGTACTCAAAAGCCCGGGACATTTTTGAAGCGGCGGACATCATTGATTACCGGCCCGGCTCACCCTCTGAAGAAAAAATTAACCACGTTTTCAGGGAAAAACTTGCGGAGACATTTAAGTAAACAGGGAAACATTGTATTGTGCGATATTCTTGTCTGCGGTAATGAAGGTCATTTGCTCGGAAATGGCAGTTGCAAGAAGCAGCCGGTCAAAAGGGTCTCGATGATGAAGGGGGAGTGTTTCCAGATGTTTAATGTGGTCTTCTTTTACAGAAAGAAGCTCAAAACCATTTTCTTCAACCATCGTGAAAAAATGACCAATGCCGCCTTCAAATGCAAGCTTGCCAAGATTTATTTTGATAGCCAACTCCCATGCTGAAACAATGCTTATGTATTTTTTGTTCGCCGGTTCAATAATAGCTGCAAATGTTGTTTTTGAAAGTTTTTCAACATCTCCCAGGAACCATAAAACGATATGCGTATCCAAAAGAACTTTCATTGCATATAATCTTTAAAATCTTCAAGAGGCGCATCAAAATCATCAGCCACCCAAATTTTGCCTTTCATGCAACCTGGTTTTGGAGCCTTCTTTGCAGGCTCAGTTGAAATAACGAAGGGAATACTATGCTGAGAGATCGCTTGACGTAAAAAAATATTTATTGCGGTGGTCATATTAAGCCCGAGTGATGCCAAAACATCTTGTGCCTGGGTTTTGATGTCGCTATCCACACGGATATTAATATTGGTAACAGACATAAAGTTAATATATCACATTGTGCGCATATCGTCAATCTAATGTAATACTCGCGGCCTTTCCTTACTCCCGCACCTGCCCCGATCCGCTTACCAGATACTTTATTGTCGTAAGGGCCTCCAGTCCCATGGGGCCGCGGGTATGAAATTTTTGCGTGCTTATTCCCAATTCCGCTCCAAAGCCAAACACACTGCCATCGGTAAAACGGGTGGAAGCGTTGACGTAGACGCAGGCGGCATCAACCCCCATACGGAACTGTTCCGCTGACTGCAAATCATTGGTCAGAATCGCCTCTGAATGTCTGGTGCCGTAGCGGTTAATGTGGGCAATAGCCTCGCCGCAGGAATCAACGGTTTTTACCGCAAGGATATAGTCAAGGAATTCAGTTTCCCAGTCTTCTTCGGCGGCGTCTTTAAGAACTATCCCGCATTCCGCCGCTGTGCCGACAGCCGCCTTCGATTCAGCATCGCAACGGAGTTCCGCCTTGCCTGCGAGACGAACTGCCAGCGGGGGCATTAAAGCGGCAAGAGCGTCCCGGTGTATCAACAGGGTTTCCACGGCGTTACAAACGCCGGGTTTTTGCAGTTTGGCATTGGCTATTATTTCCACAGCCTTGTCCATATCGGCGCTCGGTTCCACATAAATATGGCAGTTGCCTTCGCCGGTTTCGATAACCGGAATGCGGGCGTTCTGCACCACCCGGCGGATAAGGTCTTTACCTCCCCGCGGCAGAACTACATCAATCCAGCCCCGCGCCGTAAGAATTTCGTCAATTTCATCGCGGTTGCCGGAATCGGCAAGAGCTACCGCGTCGGCAATGCCGCCGCCGTCTGCCAGCCCCGATTTAATACTCGCCACAAGGGCCTTATTCGATTCAAGCGCCGAAGAAGACCCCCGCAGCAGGATGGAACAACCGGCTTTATAGGCAAGAGCGGCGCAATCCGCGGTAACATTGGGCCGTGACTCATAAATAATCGCCGCTACACCCATCGGTACGGAAATTTGCTCCACAAAAAGGCCGTTGGGCAGGGTCCAACCCGCCCGCAGTTTGCCAATAGGGTCTTCTTGCCGGATTACCGTCTCGATTCCTTCAATAATGCCGTTTATTCGCTGATTATCAAGGAATAAACGGTCAATAAGGCTCTCTTTCATGCCCCCGGAACGGGCTTTTTCCACATCACGGGCATTGGCGGCCAATATGGCGGCCCTGTCCCGGTCAATGGCGGCGGCGGCGGCGCTCAGGGCCTTGTTTTTTGCCGCGGCGTTTTCCGGGGCCAGCCGGGTCTGCGCCCGCTTCAGCGAGGCAAAAAGGTCTTGCAATACATCCATAGAAAAAAATTATACCAGAAAGGGAAAACCCTTTACAATCTTTTAATTTTGTGGTATACTAGTGAAAATTCTATCTCACGGAGGAAAATCGTGAAAAAACTTACAGCAGTTCTCTTAGTTCTGTTTGTAGCCGCCTCTCTTTTCGCAGGCGGCAAATCGGATGGCGGCAGTAAAGCTGGTTCAACCATGATCGGTATTGCTATGCCCGAAACCCACGTACAGCGCTGGGTAAAAGACGGCGCGTCTCTCAAGGCGGAAGCCGAGAAACGTGGTTATCGCGCGGAAGCTCAGTACGGCAACGCGGATCAGGCCAATCAGAATACCCAGATTCAAAGCTTCCTGACTCAGGGAGCCAAGGCTCTGGTAGTCGGCTGCATCAATGACGGCGTTGGCTCGGTAATTGCCGAAGCAGGCAAGGACAAGGTCGTGGTAATCGCGTATGACCGGATTATCCCCAATTCCGAGGATTATGATTACTACATCACCTTCAACAACTTCAAAGTCGGCGTACTCCAGGCTACCAGCATCGTTAACGGGCTGAATCTGGATGCGGCCACCGCCGCGGCGCCCAAACAAATCACCCTGTTTGCCGGTTCACCGACAGACGGCAATGCCTTCTTCTTCTTTGACGGCGCCATGAGCGTTCTTAATCCCTACATTGACAAAGGCGTACTCAAAGTCGTGGGCCCGTATCCCAAGACTTCCGCCGACACCAACAACTTCCAGCGGATTGCCACTGAAAACTGGCAGGCTCCCATTGCCAAAACCCGCATGGAAAACCTGCTGAACGGCGATGCCCGCAGCGTTACCCTGGATGCGATCCTGGCCCCCAATGATACTCTGGCCCGGGCCATTCTCGAAGCCTGCAAAGCCGATGCCAAATACCGGACCAAACTGCCGGTAATTTCCGGTCAGGATGCTGAATTCGATTCCGCCATGTCCATAAAGAACGGCGAGCAATACAGCACCGTATTCAAAGACACCGCGAAATTGGCCGAAGCCGCCATTCTTTTGGCTGACCAGGTTCTCAAAGGCCAGTCCGTCAATATCCCCGGCGCGGTTCTCGCTTCCGGCGATCTTGCGAAAATTGGCGATACCGGCAAAAAAGTGGTAAAAGCCTATCTGTTGGACCCCATTCTGGTTACCAAAGACAACCTCAATGTTCCGGTAGATGCCGGTTTCTTTGAAGCCGCTGAAGCTGCCCAGTTAAAGTAGTTGTGTGCTCGAGATGGTTAGCCGTTCCGGTATATGCGAACGGCTAACCGCTTTTCAAAAGGGGCAGTATGAGTGAGTATATTCTCGAGATAAAAAATCTGACCAAAGAATTTCCTGGTGTTAGAGCCCTTGAAGATGTTAGTTTAAAAGTTAAAAAAGGAGAGATTCATTCCCTATGCGGGGAAAACGGCGCGGGAAAATCCACGCTGATGAGTTGCATTTCAGGCGTTTACCCCAAAGGCGACTATCAAGGCAAAGTTTTTTTCAAAGGACGCGAAACCGCTTACCATAGCGTTAAAGACAGCGAAAGAGAGGGGCTTGCCATTATTCATCAGGAATTGGCCCTGAGTCCTTATCTGTCAATTTATGAAAATATTTTTCTGGGACACATGGAAACCAGTTTTGGCATAATAAACTGGAATAAATATATAAAAGAGTCAAAAAAGTATCTTAATACCGTCGGACTGCATGAACCGCCCGAAACCATTGTGAGCAAACTGGGAGTGGGAAAGCAGCAACTGGTAGAAATTGCCCGCGCCCTTTCAAAAAAGACGGAACTGCTCATTCTGGATGAACCTACATCATCCCTCAATGATGATGAAAGCGAAAAATTACTTGATTTGATACTTGAATTTAAACGCCAGGGTATTACCTCGGTAATGATTTCCCACAAATTGAATGAAGTGCTTAAAGTTGCCGATACGGTGACAATCCTGCGGGACGGCCGCTCCATCAGCACCTATGATGTAAAGGCCGACAACCTGACCGAAGAAAAAATTATTAAAGACATGGTAGGCCGCGACTTAACCCACCGTTTTCCGGAACGAAAGTCATCGCCGACTGAAACGGTCATGGAAGTAAAAAACTGGACGGTTTATCATCCCGATTACCACGATATTAAAGTAGTGGATGATGTTTCGTTCTACCTGCGCAAAGGTGAAATTTTGGCCTTTTGCGGGCCGATGGGAGCCGGACGTACCGAACTGATGATGAGCATTTTCGGCAGGTCTTACGGTTTCCGCAGTGAGGGGGAATTGCGCATTAACGGAAAAACCTGCACATTCAACAGCGCCCGCGTGGCGATTAATTCCGGGCTTGGTTACATTTCCGAAGACCGCAAAGGTCTGGGTCTGGTTCTGATTCAGGATGTTAAAACAAATATAACCCACGCCAGTTTGGGTAAACTTTCCCGGCTGGGCATTATGAACAGCCAAAAGGAAATAAAAGAGGCGGAGCGCTACCGGAAAGAACTTAATATCAGAACGCCCTCGGTAAACCAGCTGGTGCGCAACCTTTCCGGCGGCAACCAGCAGAAGGTCGTGGTGAGCAAGAGTTTGCTGGCAAATCCGGATATTTTTATCGTTGACGAACCAACCAGAGGTATCGACGTCGGCGCCAAAACGGAAATTTACGGAATTCTGAATAACATGATTGCCGCCGGCAAAAGCGTCATCATGGTCAGTTCCGAGCTTCCCGAAGCGCTGGGTATGGCGGATCGTATTTATGTAATGAATGAAGGTAAAATAAAAGGGGTGCTTGGCAAGGAAGAAGCAACCCAGGAAAAAATAATGCATCTGGCGCTGGTCGGATGAGGAGAAAATAAATGGACAAAAAAGTTATTCATACTTCCAACACAAAAACCCTGATAAAGAACAACCTCAGAAATTATTCGATGTTCATCATGCTGGCGCTTATTATGATAATTTTCGCCCCGCTGACCAACGGTAACAACTGGAATCCGCGTAATTTTACCAATATTTTCTTCCAGTATAGTTACGTGCTTATTCTGGCAGTCGGCATGGTGCAGGTCATCATCATACTGGGGATAGACCTTTCGGTTGGCTCGGTGTGCGCCTTTGTCGGCGCTCTCAGCGCAATGATTTACAATACCGGCGTCGGAATGCCCGTTACGCTGTTGGCTTCAATTGCAATGGGCGTGGCAATCGGCGCTTTTCAGGGAACATGGGTGGCTTACGCAAAAATACCCGCGTTTATCGTAACCCTTGCCGGAATGTTGCTCTTCCGGGGCCTTACCTACATTGTTACCAAAGTTAACCCCATCAGCCTGAAAGATACCGGCTATTCCCAACTCTCCACCGGAACTCTGGATGAAGCGCTGCATACCAGCAAAATCGGCCCCTACTATCCCATGGCTCTTGTTGTGGCGGTGCTGGTGCTGGTAATTTTCTTTATCGCCGAATTTTTGGGCCGCAACAAAAAAATAGCCAATGAATTTGAGGTCGCACCGCCGCCCCTGTTTATTGCCAAACTGGTAATAATCAGCCTGTTAACGCTGGGCCTTGCCGAGCGTTTCGCCCGTTACCGGGGACTTCCCATTGTGGTACTGGTTCTGGGCATTACCGTTTTTATTTTTCACTTTATTTTGAATAATACCGTTTTGGGCCGCTATATTTACGCGGTCGGCGGCAACGCCCGCTCGGCAAAACTTTCCGGTATCAACTCGGAACTTATCACCTTTGTCGTATTCTGTATTATGGGCGGCTTAACCGGCCTTGCCGCTGTAGTGAGTACCGGTTACATGAACAGCGCCCTGCCTCAGGCGGGAAACCTCTTTGAACTGGACGCCATTGCCGCGTGTTACATTGGCGGCGTTTCAGCCGGCGGCGGTATCGGTTCGGTAATCGGGGTTATCGTTGGCGGCCTGGTAATGAGCGCCATCAACAACGGAATGTCTTTGATGAACCTGGGGACACACTATCAGTATGTGGTTAAGGCATCAATTCTCCTACTGGCAGTATTTTATGACATTTACACCCGCCGCAAAGCCGGCCTGGGCTGATTGTATGCGAAGGGTACATACCCCGCCCCTTGGGGCGTTTCAAAAATGTACCACTGACAAAGTATGTGGGTATGTACCCTGAGACAAAGCGGACGCGCCTCCTTTGGAGGCGATTAGTCCGACCTTACCAAAACAACCAACCCCGTCCCTTTAGGGCGGGGTTGGTTGATTGTTAATACCCCTTTCTCCAACAATGCCCCGCCTCTTCCGGCGGAGTTTTAATACGATTTTTGTATTTTCCTCCGTGACCTCTGCGGTAAATTCTTCCTGGGCAGCCCTTTATTTGACTTGCTATTTTGTATAATCATGATTATAATAACTGTGTTTATACATTTAATTGTTGTGTGAGGTATAGCCATGTTTTTTGGCCGCATGAAAGAACTGGAAACTCTGGAAAACCTGTATAAAAAACGCGGTTTTGAACTGCTTGTTTTATACGGCCGCCGGCGGATAGGGAAGACCACCCTTATTTCACAATTTATTCAGGGAAAACCGGCAATATTTTTTTCCGCTCAGGAAGCAAATGACAAAATGAACCTTGAGATGTTCTCAAAACTGCTCTACCAATTCTTTGGACTGGAAAGGGCGGGTCTGCCGGCTTTCGAAAACTGGAACAGCGCCTTTTTGTTTCTTGCCGAAAAAGTCCGCGACAAACGCATGATTCTGGTAATAGATGAATTCCCCTATGCGGTTGGGGCAAACAAGGGGCTTAAATCGGTATTGCAGAATATTATCGATCATACCTTCAGAAAGTTAAATCTGTTTATCATTCTCTCCGGCAGCCAGATTGGTTTTATGGAAAACGAGGTTATGGGTTACAAAAGCCCGCTGTTTGGCAGGCGCACGGCGCAGTTAAAACTCGGCAGTTTTGATTACGTTGACGCGGCGGCAATGCTTTCCAAATTCAGCAACGAAGACAAAGTTAAGCTGTACTGCTGTGTCGGCGGCACACCCTATTACCTTGCGCGGATAGACAAGCAGCTCAGTGTCGAGAAAAATCTGGAGATGCTTTTCTTTGAACCCGCGGGCTATCTCTATGAGGAGCCTCTCATGCTGCTTAAACAGGAACTGCGGGAAGGGGCAGTATATAATTCAATCATATCCGCCATTGCGCTGGGGGCGGCCAGGTTAAACGAAATTTCCTCCAGAATAGGGGAAGAACGCACCAAAACAATTCGATACCTTGATACCTTAATCGGCCTTAACATTCTGCACAAGGAATTTCCCTTTGGAGAAAATCCCGAAAAAAGCAGAAAGGGCCTTTATCGCATCCGGGATAATTGTTACCGCTTTTGGTACCGTTATGTGTTCACGAATAAAACCGTTATTGAGCAGGGGGCCGGGGCGGCGCTTTTTAGGTCATTTCTGCCGGAACTCAACAGCTACATTGGCGGCCCATTCGAAGATATTTGCATGCAGTACATGATACGGATGAATAACCTTTTGGCGCTGCCCTTTGTCTTTACCCAGTCCGGAAGATGGTGGGGAACAAACCCCCAAACCCGCCAGCAGGAAGAAATCGACATGGTTTTTTCCGACACAAACCGGAAACATTTTATTTTTGCCGAATGTAAATGGCGCAATGATTTACGCGATACGGCAGCCCTGGAAAGCCTTATTGAAAAGTCAAAATTGTTGATACACGATTATTATAATCATGATTATACAATTTCCCGGCGAGGCGCTTTTTTCTATTTGTTTTCCAAAGCGCCCTTTTCAAAATCCTGCGTATCCCTTGCGGAGCAAACGGGCAATGTCGCCTTAATCGGCCAAAAGGAGTTATTTAGCGTCAAATGATAACCACCGTGGAAGACCTGCCGCCTGAATTGGCGGCTTCGGCAAGCCCCGAAGAAAAAAATTACATCGCGGAGATACAGCGGCGCGGGTTGCTGCCTTTTGCGGTAACGCCGCATTTTGCGTCTCTGGCCGGCCCTGAACAAGACGACCCCATCCGGCGGCAATTTTTTCCCGACCCCTGCGAGGCCGCGCCCGACCCCTGTGCGCTGGATGACCCGCTGGGCGAATACCGTTTTCGCGCCGCGCCCCGGCTGGTTCACCAGTACCGCGATCGGGCGCTTCTGCTTGCTTCCGGGGCCTGCGCCGGATACTGCCGCCACTGTTTCCGGCGTGTATGGATTGCCACCGCCTCGCCTATCGACGGGGAAGATTTACAGCCCGCGCTGGCTTACCTGGCGGCGCATCCTGAAATTCGTGAGGTTCTTGTTTCCGGCGGCGACCCCCTTACCCTGGATAATGCCGGTTTAAGCGATGTGCTGCGCCGCCTGCGAAACGCGCGGCCCGGCATTTTGCTCCGCGTATGTACCCGAGTTCCCATAACGGAACCTTTGCGCGTGGACGGCGAAACCGTTGCCCTGTTTGCCGCCTTCCGCCCGCTGCGGCTGGCAGTTCAGATTAACCATCCGCGGGAACTTTCCGCCCCGGGCTGCGCCGCCCTGGCCGCCTGTGTGAGCGCGGGTATTCCCGTACATATACAAACCGTGCTGCTGCGGGGCATTAACGATAATCCGGCGCTGCTTGCCCAACTGTTTCGGGATTGCCTGGATTTGGGATTATCGCCCTATTATTTGTTTCAGATGGACCTTGCGCCGGGAACCGCTCATTTCAGGGTTCCGCTCAAACAGGGGCTTGCCATTTACCGTGAACTGGGCGGCTTAATTTCCGGCCTGGGCCTGCCGGCCTACGCGCTAGACCTTCCCGGCGGCGGCGGCAAAATTCGCCTGCACGAAAATGTCATCGCCGGGGAAAAAACCGCCGCTGCCGGAAATATGTATGTTCTGAAAGACAGCACGGGCAGCGAGTGGTATTACCCCACGACAAACACATGAAATGAGTTATGCGAAATATTGTCAAAATACTCTCTTGACAATAAATAAAAAAAATATATAATTTAAATATTCTGGTTAAATAGGAGCAAATTTATGCCACAAGTTATGGAAAGTATTGATTTAATCGCAAAATATGGGGAAATTTCCGATTATTGCCATAATTATAGAGAACCCCTATTAATTACCCGAAATGGACAGGAAGATTTGGCTGTAATGGGTATTGAAATTTACGAAGAATTAATGGAAAGGCTCGAATTACATAAGGCAATAAAGGTCGGACTTGATCAAATTAAAAATGGTGAAATAATAACAGAAGAAGAGATGGATGAAAAATTAATACGTTATATGGGAAAATAAATGTATTATGTTAAATATTCAAAAATCATAGATGATGATATAGATTCATGTTATTTTTATATAAAAGAAAAACTTGAAGCCCCAAGAGCTGCTGAAAATTTAATGGAGGAATTGTATAATAAAAAAAACGAGATAAAAGAATCACCTTATAAAAGACCATTGGTTCAAGACAGTTATTTAGCATCTGAAGGAATACGGTCAATAAAAGTAAAGAATTATGTATTGTATTATAATGTAGATGAAGATAAAAAATGTATAAATGCTATTAGGTTTTTATATAATAAAAGGAATTGGAAAAATTTATTAAAAGAAAAATCAATAGAAGAATTAATGGGATAAATAAAGAAGTTGTTCAGAAACTGAAGTTTCCGAACAACCCTATTACTGTTTTGGTATAAACCGGTAGCCGGTTCCGGCAGCTTCCACCGCGCCGATACCGGGATATACAATGTGTATACCTGCGACCTGGGCTTTGTTTTTTGCCGCATAATCCAGAATTTGCCGGCGTGAGGCGGCGGCGGCTTTGGGGTCCATATCATAGCTTGCGGAAATATCCGGCGCGGGAAACTGGACAAGGGCTATGTGCAAAAAATCACCGGCAATAATGAGTTTTTCCTTGCCGTCTTCTACCAGATAAACCGTATGACCGGGAGTGTGCCCATACGAAGCAATGGCGGTAACGCCCGCAAGAAGCTCCTTGAGTTTTGAGCCAAGCGCGCCGGGTTCAAATGTTACCACCCGTGAACCGTAGGGGGCCAGGGCCGCTACCGCCCCGTCATTTACCTGGGTTTTGGTGAAAAAATCCCGCTCTTTGGAGGACAGGTAGACCTTTGCTTTGGGAAAAAGGGCCTTACCGTTCTTTTGGAGGCCTCCGGTGTGGTCTCCATGCAGGTGGGTAATCAATACCGCGTCAATTTTATCCGGTTCTATGCCCAATTTCTTCAATTTTTCAAAAACCGCCCCGCCAAAACCGGTATCTACCAGGATATTTTGTTTGGAAGTCTTAATCAAAAAGGTATTGGTCGAGTGCATAAAGCCGCTTTCGGGGATATATTGCTTCAAAAGGGCTTCGTCCGCGCCCACCAGTATCCCGGCGTTCCCTTCACGCTGGGTTTCAACCAGCATGGACACCTCAATTTTTCCCACTTTATAGGTAAAAATCCCGTCAGTTTCCGCGGCAAAGCCTCCGGCGGCTATGACGCCGAAAAGCAGGCCCAAAGTCATCTCTTTTTTCATGGCTACCCTCCTTGCCCATTATAGCATTATTCGTTTTTTTGTCAAAACGCCGGAGGAGACCAGCGGGAAAAAGAATGCTGCCGCCTTGCGTTTTTTTTATTGACAAAACCCATAAAATGCGGTATAATGTTATAGAATGAGGAAGGTGTCTCCCAAGATCATAGGGTACGCTTTTTTAAGTGCCACTATTGCTATGATTTTGGGCGCTTGCGTGAAGCCGGTTGACATTAGACCCTTTCTGAAAGACCCGCGCGTTGGGGGCACAGGAGGTGATGTAGATATAGACTACGAAAACCCCAAAGACATTCCGCCGGAACTGGAGGCGCGTGTTGCGGGAGTACCATCGGAAGTTGCAGCGGACGGGGAGGTAAAAGTTTCCCTGAGCGCTCTTGGCTCTGTTACCATAACGGTGACCAACGCAGATCAGTATGATGATGACGGCATTGAATGGTATTACGACGGAAACCCCGTGGCGAACGGAGCTGCCCTTGACATGAGTTTGCCGGATGTTTTTGATGTTTTTAATGTGGTGAGAAATCATCCGGTAACGGTGACAGGAGAAAAAGACGGCAAATATTACAGTATTTTGTTTTATATTAAAGTTGAAAGCTAGGAACTGCCGTTTACGGCGGTGTTTCTACGGCCGCGGTTCGGGGCGTTGCCCATAACTGCGGAGATAAGAAGCGGTTCAACAGTACATAGATGTGGAGAGGAGACAGAACATGAAAACAATGTTAAAACAATGCGGCATATTTGCCGCATTGGCGGCAGCGGCGCTGACAGCGTCAGCGATAGCGCTGGTTATTGGCTGTTCGGAAGGCCCCGGAAATTTGGGCTATAAGCCGCCGCCGGGCATGGGGTCTGTTAACCTGAATTTTAGTCTTAATAACGCGCGGGCGACTGTTTTGCCCGATACGGCGACTATTAATTCTTTTGACGAATTTATTTTAACCTTTACCGCCATGAGCGGGGGGGCGGTAACGATACCCCCGGTAACAAGAAATTTTGCGAACCGGAACAACTCGATACTTTTGAATCAGGGGACTTACTCCCTGACGGTCGTCGCCTACCTGACCGCGGGGGATGCGACCAGCGCGGCGGCTGTATGGTCAAGTCCCAGCGCGGGGATTGTCGTGAGCCCAAGCAGCAGCACGATTAATGTTACATTACAACCCTATGACCCTGATGATTCAGACTATAACGGACAATTTGCCTGGACTATTACCAATAACTTGACCACGCCTATTGTGGGAGAGGGAAATTCTAATGTAAGACTAGAGACACTGACGAACAGTACACCAACGGGATGGACAGACTTTCCCCTGGACATTCCGGCAAACTTGAGCAATACCGGTGTGAGTGTTCCGGCAGGGTATTACTATGTAATTATATCTGTAACCACTGGAGGCGCTTATAAAAGTTTTCAGTATGTTGTCCATATTTATCAGAATATGACCAGTACACTTGCCATGACCCTTGAGGATGGGGATATATCTTTTGAAAACATGATCTTTACGCCGACCCTATCCTATGTTCATCCCACCGACCATGCGCCGGTTCTCACGATACAAAGCGCGACTGGCATACCGCTGACCGGAGACGGTTCACTGGCGAACCCCTATATATTATCGCTCACCGGCAATAGTCTGACGGATAAAATAGATATTATTGTCGACAACGCTGACGACTTTGATACCCTTAACCTGCGTTTCTCCGGCGGCAGTAACTTTTCTTTCTCAATGCTTCCTCCCGATGATACCTTTACCATAGAGGCCGGTTGGGGTCCCTATGTTGCTGTTGTAATGGTGGACCGTGGGTCGTGGGGGCATGTGGTAGTAGGAATAACCGCTGACGGCGTTCCGTACGCCGCCGAACCATTTTATGTTGCTATGGACGTTGATCCGTAAGGCGCTTTTGCCGTATACAATAGACTTGTTCGACAACCTGGTTGGTTGTCTCACAAGTCTTGCAAAATACCGGACTAAAGTCCGATATTTTGTCTATTTTATAAGGAAGTTGTTCAGAAACTGAAGTTTCCGAACAACTCTAGTTTTGTTAAAGAGGAGACAGAACATGAAAACAATGATGAAGAAAAGCGGCGTATTCGCCGCATTGGCGGCAGCGGCGCTTACAGCGGCGCTGGTAACGGCGGCGGCGCTGGTAATTGGCTGTTCAGAAGGCCCCGGAAATTCGAACTATAAGCCTCCGGCGGGGATGGGGGCGGTTAAACTGAATTTCAATCAAAAAATTGAAAGGGCGACGATTTTGCCTGATAATGCATCATTGGCTACTTTTGAGGTGTTTCAGTATGCCTTTACGGTGGTCACGCCCGGAGTGACAAGCAATCCGTATGTTGCCTATGGAGACCGGGGCGATCCCATTAATTTGGTTCCGGGTGTCTATAGCCTGGTGGTAATCGGTTACCTGGATGATAATGGCCTGCCTACTCCACCGTCTCGACCGGCGGCAATTGGGAGACCAACAACGGGTAATATTACGGTTTCTGCGGGCGGTTTTGCGAACATTCCCATTACCATGTACGCTCTTATTGATCCCTTAGATGTAACCGGTGACGATGGTAACTTTGATTGGAATATAGGCATTGCAGGGGTCACTGCCACTACGTGGGTGAAATCCAATATGACCGTAACACAGATAGGAGGGGGCGCTGTAGCGGGATTTAACCCCAGGGTGTTAGCCCCATCAAATTGGGTCGACAACGATGACCTTCCGCCGGGCTACTACTGGGTAGATTTTGAACTGGAGACCGACAAGAGCGGCGGCCCGGTTTATTTCCGGCATATACTCCAAATCTATGAAAACATGACCAGTAGGTTCACCTATACGCTGACGGATGACAAACTCAATGTTGTTGTGTTGAGCAGCGATTTAGATTTGCGTTATGTTCATCCGGTAGACCGTCCGCCGCAATTAACTGTAGTCAAAGCTGCGGCTGCCAACGGCGCTCTGAGCGGCGCTGGTACAGAGGCTTCTCCGTATCTATTGTCTTTCGGCGGCGGCGCTTCGGCAGTTGAAGCGGACGTAATAACGATTACGGTAGACCCGCCTATCGTTGCCGCTCCCGATGGACCTATTACCTATACCAGTGTTGAAGGACGGTTCAGGAACACAGCTGTGGCACCCGTAGGCAATGTTTTTACTTTGACCGGCGGAACCGCTCCTTTTGACGTTGCAAATCCGGGTACCGGTGTGTATCAGTTTTTGGTAATTGGAACAGCGAGCGCCCCGCATTATAGCGGCGCACCGTACCAGACTGAAATTTTCATCCGCATTGTGGATGAAACTCCGTAAGATTACGGTTAATGAAATGCAAAGGGCTGTTCAACTGAACAGCCCTTTTTTTTGTTGCGGGTCTAGTGTACTGTTTTTAATCTTTCTTTTGTGTATGATTCCATTTTTTTATCAGCGCTCATCAGGGTAAAATCATTCCGTATCGCTTCCCATATCAAGAATCGGTCAAAAGGGTCTTTATGATACATTGGCAATTTATAATTTGTTATTAAACCGATATTATCTATTGTTTTGCAATGATAATAACTGTTATTTAATTCATAAAAAAAATCATCCGGCGTTCCGCCATTAAGAGACAGTTTTTTCAACCCGTATTTTATGGTTATTTCCCATAAACTTACCGGGCTGTAATAGATCATATTGTCTTCATCCATCAAAATTGATTTTGCTTTCTTTGATAATTTTTTTGTTTCCAAAAATGACCACAATAGAATATGGGTGTCAACCAAATAATTCATAAATTGATTAATTCCTCATCGGTCATTGCAAAATCTTCGGCAAATTTTACTGACATCTTTCCTTCAAGAGTTCCCAACTGTCTTTTTTGGTTTTTTTTCCATTGTTCATACGGAATTATTACCGCGATGGTTTGCTTTTTTTTCCCATACGCAATGGCTACCTCGCCCCCGGCCTGGACATCCTGCAAAATGGAAGAAAAATGAGTTTTCGCCTCTGCCGACTGTAATATTTTCATATATACAATATAACCAATGAGGTCAACGTGGTCAAGTAACCCCGCCGCAGAGCTCGTACCTATGGGTACGGCGGGGTATGTACCCTTCGAATACAATCAAAATTAATAATTGACAATATCTAAAAATAAAATTATAATATGGTTAAAGAGTTAATATTAGAGTTTTTGGAGGATAGTTTTATGGAAACTGCTACAATTATTCACGAATTAGACAATTTACCGGCATATAAACGTATGGTTATTGTTGAACAAATAATTCGTTCAATTCGTCTAAATAATCAAGATAAAACGCTGGAAATGGCAGCAGACCGTTTATATGATGACTATAAAAATGATAAAGAATTAACGATATTTACTCAACTTGATTGTGAGGATTTTTATGAACCAAGGTGAAATTTGGCTTGTTGATCTAGAACCTACAATTGGGGCTGAAATGAATAAAACCCGTCCAGCATTAATTATGAATAACAATAAACTTGGCAAATTACGTCTGATGAAATTATTAAAGTACAAGACGGAATATTAAAAACATTGGGAATATAAAATATACATAAATAAAGTACGGACAAACGTCACATAACAGAACTGTAAACGCTCGCCGCTGAAGCGGCTCGGGCTTCGTTTACAGCCGGAACGTTATATGAAATGGTATAAAAAATATAATACAAGAATAATACTTGACAAAATTGCTAAAAAAGGATAAATTTACAAAATGAAGTATTATTGGAGGTACAATTATGCCAGCAGTTAGGAAAACAACGGATTTAATGAATAATTTCAATGAAATCATGCAATTTTGTAAAAATAACAGAGAACCAATATATGTTACAGATGATGCTCAAAAGGAACAGGCTGTAATGATGAGT
>JAIRRB010000023.1 GCA_031256195.1 Treponema sp. | reverse complement strand
ATGAGGGGGGCGAGATCGGGAATGTGATCTTCTTCCACGATCCGGCGTATCAGTTCAACGGAAACACCGCTCCGTTCCGACAGGGTCTCCGGGTTAACGCTGTATGTCTTGCACAATTCACTGATCCGTTTGCCCGGCGTATTCTTCGCAGCCATGAAAAAACTCCTTGCGATAGAGTCTGTCTATAATGTAGACACATTATAGACAGACAACCTTAAAAATCGTATTTTCGTAGCCTTTTGGCGAGAAAATACAATGTCTGTCCGCAAAGTGACTTCGTCAACGAAGTTGACGCACTTTGTGGACAGACACTAAGTATACAATATTTAACCGGTATGACGCAATAATAAGCGCTACATATACTTCTTCTGCTTATCGGTAAAATAGGTAGTTTTTGAAGCAACCGTCTTTACAATGATCCTGTCGCCTTCACCGGTGACTTTTTTGTCCCGGTTGTGGACGCGCAGGAAACTTCTCTCTTCCCCGCTGATTATATCGGGCGCGAGTCTCTGAATATTCTGAATGGCGTCGTTAAAGACAAAGGGGATTGCCTCATAGAGATCCTTTATTTTTTCTTCAGGAATTTTGCCCGCAAAGGACTCAGGCGATATGCCCGCTTTCCACAGGATTTCATCAGCATAGGCGTTTCCTATTCCCCGCACAAATTTTTGATCGATTAGAAGGGCCTTTATGTTGCCGTACGCGCTCTTTTTTATCGCTCCGGAAAAATATTCATAGGAGAATTTTCCGGACATCGCGTCCGGGGCCCTTGGAGGTTTAGGATTCAGGCTTACCCTGCACAGTTTCTGCAGGTCGGAAACAATAAAGTTTTCGTTGTCGTCAAAACAGAGGCCCATAATTTTAGCTTTGATATTTTCCGCTTCATCATGGTTTCCGATAAAAAACCGGCCGCTCAGCATGAGGTGAACGCTGAAGCGGTTCTTGTTTGCCAGGTAAAAAAACAATTCCTTGCCGTCACGGACAATGTCCGAAATAAAAGTTCCGGCGATTTTTTGGCTGTAATAATCCGGCGTGGCGATCATGCGGGTATCGTATACCGTTACCGATGCGATATTTTTGTTCAAAATCCTTTTCGATAAATTTCCCGCGAAAACGTGCAGATCAGGCAGCTCGGGCATAGGGTACCTCCTTTTTATAATATAGCATATTCGGGCAAAATAATTAACTCGTCAATCTCAGTATTTTTGTTAATGCAAAATTACTGAGATTGACGAGTATCTGGATCTGTTGCTATGAAGATTCCGGCGTCTTTTTGAACGTCAATAAACGGTTTTTTGATAAACAGATCATTTATGTATTGGGTGAAACGCGGAATATTATCCCCTGAAATAATTTCAGTTACATTTCCCTCTGATGACAGGATATAATCAACAAGGGGCCGGGCCTGGGTTATATGCAAACTATCCGGATACCTTTCAACCCTGACAGTATTAAAATAGCCGCCAATTTTTTTGCCCCCGGTTTCCAGCCCAAAAGCTTCGGTAACTGAATCCTGCGCAAAGTCAATTCTATCGTCAAAATCACGCAAAATATCCGTGATTTCCCTGAGATTATTTTTTCCCAATGTTGTCGCGTAAAAGATTCCGTCAGGTTTCAGAATTCTGCTGATTTCTGAAAGGGCTTTGTTAATATCGGGAATATGGTAGAGCATGTGATTGGCAATCACAATATCAAAAGCGCCAGAGTCAAAGGGTATCTCCTGGGCGTCAATTACCCTGTATTCGGCAGAATCAATCGCGGCGGTATTGGCTTTTGCCGCGTCAAGCATCCCGGGTGAAAAATCAGATAAAACCAGGCGCATGCCGCGGGGAATTTTTTCGGCGTTGGCTTTCCATATCCCGGCGTTGCCGCAGCCCAGTTCCAAAATGCTCAGGCCCGGCTCAAGCCTGTAATTCTCAAAAACCCAATGCCCCCAGCCTTGTTTGTTTGTGCTGAAAAGCCGGTGCAGCAATATACGGCTGTTGAGGTTTTGATCGGTTCCGTATTGCTTTTTCATTTCGTTCGTATCGTTGATGCCTGACATAATGTCTAAGTTATACCATACGATGACGCTTTGTTGTAACCGCCGGGACAGTTTACCGGCTCCGGTATTTTCGTTATGTTGTTTATATGAAAATCTCGGTTGGAAGACTGTTTTTACTGATATTCGGGATAACGCTGTTTTCCGCTTGCGGCAAAGCCGGCTATGCGGCCTCAATGCCGCAAGAACTGGCGGCGGCTTATGGTGAAAATCAGGTTCCAGTGCGTTGATAAGTTTGTACTGGGGCGTACGCCACCCATGTTTGCGCATCCATGTACATTCGTAGAGGCCATGGTGATCAATGTAACAGTCATGCAGATCATGGGTTTCGCCGTGGTCGGACGGGCCTGGCTGCGGCAAAAGCTTTTTCGATACGGGGGAGTTCGAGTTTTGTAGCTTCCATGAACAAGAGTTCAAGCTTGTACTGCTTTGAGAGCCCGAGGATTTCCGCGGCCTGGACCTGCCAGTTGTCCAGTACCAGCAGGTGTTCACACATACCCGTAATGACGGAAAGTTCAACCCCGCCGTAACCGGCTTTTTTGCACGGCTGAGAAAACCTCCCGCAGTGAAAAATCCTTAAACAGAACCGTGTTAATGCCAAGTTTCATTTCATATCTTCCTGTCTATTGTTTAAGGTTTTACCTGGTCCGTTCCATGGGATCGATTATCTTTCCCCGGCTTTGAGGGAAGATGAGGTTGAAGACAATACCGGTAACCGTCGCGAGGGCGACCCCGGCGAGCTGGAACTCCACACCGCCTGTAATGGTAAAAGCCAGCCTTCCGCCGCCGATGCCGATAACGAGGATCACCGAAGAGATGGTAAGGTTACGCTTGTCCTTGTAATCTACCCCGCTTTCCACCAGAGTCCTAAGCCCGCTGGAAGCGATAATTCCGAAGAGAAGCATAGAGATGCCTCCGAGTACCGGGGTGGGAATAGTTTGAATCAGCGCGCCAAATTTTCTGAAAAATGAAAGAAATACCGCGACGACCGCGGCCCCGCCTATTACCCATACCGAATAAACCCTGGTAATCGCCATTACTCCAATGTTCTCCCCATAGGTTGTGTTTGGCGGGCCGCCCCAAAGGGCCGCCCAGGAAGTGGCAATACCGTCGCCTGCCAAAGTCCGGTGAAGCCCCGGGTTTTTGTAAAAATCCTGGCCCACTACCTTGCTCGTTACCAGCGTATCGCCAAGATGCTCGCAGATGGTCGCGAGGGACACAATGACAAACGTAAGAACCGCCGCCAGATTGAAACGCGGAACCTGGAATTTCGCGAAACCGAACCAGGAAGCTTCCCTGATCACCTGAAAATTAATAATCGCGTATGCCGGAGAAAAAACCCCCATGATCAGGGTAAAAAGATAGCCTGCCACCAGGCCGATGAGAATGGGGATGGTACCGAAAAAACCCCTGAAAAAGATGTTTGCCATGACCGTTATCCCCAGGGTTACGCCCGCTATTGAGAGACAGACCAGGCTATAATTCCCTTCGGCGTCGTTCATGGCCATACCCATGGCAACCGGCGCGAGGTTAAGACCGATAACAACAATAACCGATCCGATTACCACCGGGGGCAGGGCCTTGTCCAGCCAGGATGTCCCCGAGAATCTGATGATGCAGCCCACCGCGCAGTAGAAAAACCCGGCTGCTACGGCTCCGCCCATGGCATAGGGGAGACCGTACGCCGTGGAGATGGTTATTAGGGGTGCAATAAAGGCGAACGATGAACCCAAAAAGGCGGGAACTTTCGCGCCGGTAAGGATTATGTACAGCAGGGTTCCGGTTCCGGCTGTAAACAGGGCCGTAGCCGAATCAAGCCCGGTAAGGATGGGAACCAGGATCGTCGCCCCGAACATCGCGAAAACATGCTGAAAGCTTAGTGGTATCCAGTGCCCCAATGGCGGCCGGTACCGGGGCCCATAATATGCTTCTTGTGCCATAAATGCCTCCATAAATTAGTGTCCGTCCGCAAAGTCGGTTACTTTGCGGACGGACATTGCATTTTCTCGTCTAAAGACTACGAAAATGCGGTTTTTAAGGTAGTCTGTCCATAATGTGTCTACATTATGGACAGACTCTAATTAATCATATACCCAAACGGTATACCGCTGAAAGCCTAATATTCCAGGGCCGCTTTAAGGAGGGCGATAAAATGATCCTGGGGGACAAACTCCGGCACGCTGTTTCCGGTTCCAAGGGCATAGCCTCCCCTGCCTTCGCCGCGCTTGATCATTGCCCGGCAGCGTGCGGTAATTTCCTCTTCGGAATGCTTGATGATAAAATCGACATCAATGCCTCCGAGAATGGCTATCCTGCTGTGCCAGCGCTCGTATGAATCTTCCACCGGGAGTATGGCGTCTTCGTAGGAATGTTTTCCGTCAAAACCCATAAAATCAATGGTGTCGTCCATAACATCGCCGAAGTATCCGCAAGAATGGAGCAGGGCCGGGATTTTCCGGCTGTGGGCCAGGTCAGCGTATTTTTTGTGCCAGGGGAAAACATACTTGCGCATATCCGCCGGGGAAAGGAAAGTCTGATGTTTAAAGCCCCAGTCGTCGTTGGACATTAAAAGGCCCACGGTATCAAACCCAAGGGCTATTTCGTAGTACGACAAAATGCACTTCCCAACTTTGTTAAAAATGGCCGCCGCGAGGCCCGGATTATCGTAGAGCATAATGCAGAGGTTGTCGTAACCGGTAAGGGTGATGACATTTTCCAAAACCCCGCCCGGGCCCATGACCATGAGCTTCATCCCGTCGGGAAGGAAGGGACGGATCCCTTCAAGGCGGGAATAATCAAAATCAGAAGCGTCAGGCCATGGGTAACGTTCAAAGGATTCCTCATCGGTAATGACAAAACCCTCGTTCAGTGAAATGGTATTTTTTTCCCTGTGCCGTTTTGAGTCAAATCTGAAGTCAGAGCCGTGGGCCGTGGCATAATCGTAACCCGCGGCGGTATAGGCTTCCACCACCAGCCTCAGGCTGTCCAGCGGCGTATCCCCGGCCAGCTTGCGGCCCGCCAGTCTTTCGTATAATGGCAGGTTCATAAAGAGCTCAAACAGCGTCGGCCTGTCCGGTTCTTCCCGGCGGAGAACTTTGTAGAGATTTTCAATGTCCGGTTTCCGATCATGCAGTTTCATAAATACCTTCTTCCAGCCAGATTTTATTCATCATATTGTAACGGTCAAGGTCAAGCCCGGTATATACGCAATTCGATGTTGAAAAAATATAGCCATAACCCGGCATACCGTCACGGAGGGCGCGGCGCACGTCAGCCGCGGCTTCTTCTTCGGTACCGGTCTGGAGCAGGCCGCAGTTGACGTTGCCTATGAGGCAAACCCTGTCATTGTATTTCTGCTTTAAAAGTTTAAGGTCCACCCCGCCCTGCGGATCGAGTGAATGAAGGGCGTGGGGCTTACATTCGATCATTTGATCGATAATGGGCATGATATTTCCGTCGGTGTGTTTGATGGTATAGTAGCCAAGATCCCGGTATGCACTGATTGATTTTGACAATATCGGAGCTATGAGTTCGCCAAACATTGCGGGCGGGAAAAACGGGTTTACGTTAAAGCAATAATCCGCGCAGAGGGTAAAGCCGTCGAGCAGTTTTCCGCTGTCCTTCTGCCTGATTTTTTCCGCGAAATCGAGCATTTTCGCGAGCCTTTCTTCCTGTTCCGCCAGGATGCCATCGGGATCATCATAAAGCCTGGCCGAAAAATCCAGCATCCTGTCGCCGTCTGGTATGCCGTAGGTCGGGTCGCCGTGCATACAGAGGTAATACTCCATGCCCGTGGTTTCCCGTATAATCTGAAGGAGCCTGACCACGCTGTTAAAATCAGCCGGATTGGGGTGAACGAATATTGCGCTGTGATGGTAAATTTTGGCTATTTCGGTGTAGCAAAAAGCCATATCCCGAAGCTGGGCTTCCTTTTCTTTTGCGCTTGATTGATCCCATTGCTTGTAAAGCCGGTGGGAAGGATGCACCTTACCGAGTACCTCCATGGTCAGGAAAAAGACCAGTTCAAAAGTAGGGACATGGCCTTCGATCTTTTCCCTGTTCAGGGCTTTTATAAAACGTTCACGTTCAGTCATGACACAATCCCCGCGTTTCATAAAAAAGGATTTTGTTGACAATCAATTATACATCAGATATTCTTGTGATAATAGAGGTAATATACAATCTGGCTATATACGACGGCATATTACCGGCAGTTTGAACGATAACTAGTACCCCATGAAGCATAAAAACGTTTATGGATTAAGAGTTTTTCTCCGAAGAATAAGTAGGGGGGGGAACATGGTCAAATCAAACATCAAATACCGGGTATCATTAACCGCAGAAGAACGGGAGGCCTTACAGAAGCTTGTAAAAAAGGGAAATACTGCAGGCTACCGGATACGTCAT
>JAIRRB010000158.1 GCA_031256195.1 Treponema sp. | reverse complement strand
AGAATAAGGGACATAAGCAAGCTGCACAAGACTCCGATAGCGATCTACACAACTTCCGAGGATCCGAAGGACAAAGACCGGGCTCAGGAAATGGGGGCTGTTGATTATATAAAGAAGCCTGCCAGTAAAACTGAATTGCTGAGCAGGGTAAGCAAGCTGATAAAGTAGATAAGAACAACATACCCCGCTGCTTGCGGCGGGGTTGTTGATTTAAAGTTATCCTTCCTGCTAAAACGGCAAATGTTATGCGACATAATTATTTCGGCAAAAATGACACCTGAAATGATAGCATTGCAAATGACGCTGAGTAGCTGCTACCTGAATTTCGTAGTGTCGTTAGCTGTAACACATACGCTATGGGTGGGGTAGGCAGTGCGATGGTGTCGGGCTGGAATTTTTACCACGGTAACCAAATAAATGCGCCCCCCCCCCGCCCAGAAAGCGACCGTGAACCGGTGAACGGATAGATGAATAAATATAACATGGCGTAGGCCCAATAAATGTTTCATCTTGAAGTAAAACAGCAGGCCGTTCAAGAGGCGTTGACGGAATAGATGTGAAAAGAGAGAAGAAGATTTTAATATCAAAAACCCCGTGTCCTTCGCGGTTAAATCTTTCCAAAGTCGCCGCTGAATAAGGAAAAAGGTTTGACATAATTGTCAAAACGAGTTAAAATTAAGGGTGTTTTTTGGAAGGAGGCTGGTATGAAAAAGCTTTCGGAAAAAAGCCGCAGGATTTTAAGAGCGGTTTACTGCGGATTGGGGGCGGCGACAGTTTCTCTTTTGTTTCAGGCTTGTTACGGGATGCCCATGGATGATGAAGAAACGGATGTTACCATTTATGGAACAGTCCATTCCCCGGCAAACAGGCCGATTCCCGGAATAAAAGTTTCAGCAAAGGAATTACCGTCCTACGATTATACAAACAGCGAGGGATATTTTTATATTTATGGCTCGCGGCAGGTATTGTACGAAATTAAATTTGAAGACGTTGACGGCGCTGAAAATGGCTCCTTCAAGACGCTGGAAAAGAAGATTACCCATAACGATACCTACGCCCACCTGAATATTAAGCTGGAAGAGGCGGATGAGGAATAAGTTTTTACAATTTATTTCTCGACGCTTTAAAAAAAATGAAACCGCTCTGCATGAACTGATGTATCTTTTTTGGGAATGTACCCGGCGCTGCAATCTTAAATGCCTTCATTGCGGTTCCGATTGTACCGCGGACTGCGAAATTCCCGATATGCCCTTTGACGATTTTCTTAAAGCCATTCTGCCCCTGAAAGAAATGTACAAACCAAACACCATAACGGTGGCCATAACGGGCGGAGAGCCAATTCTGCGGAAGGATTTGCCCGAATGCGGCAAAAAATTGCGGGAAAATGGGTTTCGCTGGGGGATAGTGACGAACGGATACGATTATACTCCCGATATTCACGACAGGCTGCTTGGGGCGGGCATGGGTTCCTTAACCCTGAGCCTCGACGGGCTTGAGCCATCCCATAACTGGCTGCGGGCTAATAATAAAAGTTTTACCAGAGCGGTAAAAGCGCTGGATTTAATTACTGCATCCACCCGCCTGAATTATGATGTCGTTACCTGCGTTAATCAAAAAAATATTGATGAGCTTGAAAAGTTAAGGAAATTTTTAATTTCACGGAATGTCAAGGCATGGCGACTGTTTACCATTGCTCCGATTGGCAGGGCCGCGGACAATGAAATATTACAGTTAACGCCACCGCAGCTTAAACAACTCATGGAGTTTATTGTCCGCTCCCGCGCCGATAAACGCATGGCGGTTACGTTCAGTTGTGAAGCATGGCTGGGTGATTATGAACTGGCAGCCCGCGACACTTACTTTTTTTGCCGCGCCGGTATACAGATAGCTTCGGTGCTGACAGACGGTTCCATATCGGCGTGCCCCAACATCAACCGGGATTTTGTGCAGGGAAATATCTACCGGGATAATTTTGCGGATGTCTGGAACAACCGGTTTGAAATAATGCGGGACCGGCGCTGGACAAAGACAGGAATATGTCTAGATTGTAAAGATTACAAAAACTGCCTTGGCGGGGCAATGCACCTGTGGAACGGAAAAAAAGACGGTATTATGACCTGTATCAATCAGAAGATAGAATCGGTTCGGTAATCTTGAAATCCCCTACCGTTCAAACAGCGTCTTTAGTTCCTCATGGCTCATGCGGGTAATCCAGGATTCGCCTGAGGCAACGGTCATGTCGGCCAGTTCCTGCTTGCTGGTAATCATTGCGTCTAACTTTTCCTCAAAACTGTTTTTGGTGATAAAGCGGTGGACAAAGACTGTGCGTTTCTGGCCGATGCGGAAAGCGCGGTCGGTCGCCTGATTTTCTACCGCGGGGTTGTACCATAAATCGTAATGGATTACCCGGCTCGCCGCGGTCAGGTTGAGTCCCAGGCCGCCGGCTTTAAGGCTGACCAGCAGTATCCGCGCCGCGAGGTCATTCTGAAAACGGTCGATGATACCTGAGCGGGTGTTTTGACTCAAGCTGCCGTGGTAGACAAGCGGCGCTTCGCCCAATTCTTTTTTGATGATACGCTCCAGACAGTCCAATGTTTCCACATATTGGCTGAACACCAGAGTCTTTTCGCGGTTTGCCAGAATCTCTTCCAGCAGGGTGAGGAGCAACTGCGATTTGCCGGAAAGCGCCGAAGCGGCAGGGCTTTCCTTGTCAAACACCCGCGGATGGTCGCATATTTGTTTAAGGGAAGTGATTAGGGAAAAAATCAGGGAGGAACGCTCTTTGGGGTCAATTTTTTCTGATTTTTGCATTGATTCGGCAACCACACTTTCGTAGAGGGCCGCCTGTTCCTTTTCCAGCACGGCGTATTCATTGGCAACGATTTTTTCAGGTAAATCTTTGATAATTTTTTTGTCAGTTTTAAGCCGCCGTAAAAGGAACGGGGAAGTAATTTTTCGCAGGGCTTCGGCCTGTTCACGGTTACGCATAACTTCAATGGGAACGCGGTACTGTTCCTTGAATTGCGCCGCATCCCCCAGATAGCCGGGTAAAATAAAATCAAACAGGGAACGAAGGTCTTCAAGGCGGTTTTCTACCGGCGTCCCTGAAAGGGCAAGGCGGTATTTGGCATGGAGCTGCTTCACCGTCCGCGAAAGACGGGTATCGGCGTTTTTCATCAAATGGGCCTCGTCTACCAACAGCAGGGAAAAGGCTTCCTTTTTCAATTTTTCCGCATCACGGACCGCGGTTTGGTAAGTGGTGAGCAGTATGTCCTGTTTCCGGTCAAGAACGCGGCGGCTTCCGTGATACCGGGATACATTCAATGAAGGAGCGAAGCGGCTCAACTCTTTTTCCCAGTTACTTAAAAGGGCCGCGGGAGCCACGACCAGGCAGCCGCGGCGTCCTGCGGAACCATTGCCCAAAAGCCCTTCTTCTTTGAGCCGCAAAAGCGCTGCAATGGATTGTACGGTTTTACCCAGCCCCATGTCGTCCGCCAGTATGCAGCCGAAGCCGGAAAATAAAAGGGAGCAAATCCAGTTATAGCCCCGCTTCTGATAGGGCCGCAGTATCGCGTTAAGCGTTGAAGGAATGGGGAAATTTTGTTCCCTAAAAAGATTATTAATGGTTTCGCGCGCGTCAAAGGCCAGAACAGAATCGCCTGAAAAATGGGCCTTCAAAAAATCATTAAAATCCGGCGCGGCATTTTGCGCTTTTTTCAAAAGGCGGGAAAATTCTTCCGGGTCCATTTTGACAAAGCCGTCCCTGAAACGGACCAGCGGCCGTTTTTGTTTCACCAGTTTTTCAAACTCTTCAATGGTCAGCACCTCATCGCCAACGGCTATCTGCCATTTAAATTCATGCAGAGTATTCAAATCAAGATAACGTACCAGCGAACCTCCGGCGGAATTTGTTTTTATCACCAGCCGGGGTTTTAATTCCCTTGCCAAAGATTTGGGAAGGTTCACGGCAATGCCAAGGCGGGTAAGAAGCGAAGCGGCGGAATCGAGGAATGAAACAAGCCGCGCTTCGGAAAGACCTACTTTGGGATGGCTGGCAAGCTCCCGAATCTCCGGCAGATAATTGGACAGGGCGGTGGGCGCCCGCAGTATCTCCAAATCTTTGCACTTATGCAGAGGCGTCTTTTTTGTTCCATCTTCCCGCTCAGTGAGTATGTCCATGGAAAGGGAAAAATCCGAAACCGCCGGAATGTCATCTAATTTTTTGGAAATGCCTTTTATGGTGAGATTGTAACGATAAGCCGTAAAATCAATATGCAGTACCGAGAGCCATTGATCTATGGCTGCCGGCAGGCTGCGCCGGGCCGGGGATGCAACATCAATTTTTATTCCCTGAAAAAATAAATTCAGCAATTCGCGGTATTCTTCCCCGGTTCCCTGCCGGGCGAAACTGCCGCTGCTCCCGCGGAACAATAAAAATTTTCGCCTGACAAATTCGTTTAAAAACGCGGAAGCAAGCAAATCAACAACGCTCCGTCCGCTGAACGTCTGTCGGCCCGTTGAGTTTACATGCTTGCTGGTTAAATTAATCTGAAATTTCACCGAGGTCGTCAACATTCCACATTCACGGGAAGCAATGGCTTTGAGCATACCGGGAACCGGCGGCAGTGTTTCAAAAAGCCGCCAAATTATTTTAAGTGTTTTATCTTCAACTAACACATAGGGAATAAAAGCGCCGGATGAGCACATTAAATTCAGTAACTTAAAAAGGTAAAACAGAAAACTGTAAGAGGCGGTTCCGTCTTCGGAAGAAAAACGGACAAAGTGTTCAAAGGCGTTGTAAAGTGAATAGCGGTTCTTTTTGCCGTTAATATCTTCCGCCTGCAAAACCGGTTCTGCGCCGGGGCCGGGATTGGCACACAGAACCGTCCAGTGCGAACGGGAAAAAT
The DNA here is from genome assembly GCA_031256195.1 of Treponema sp. GTDB lineage: Bacteria > Spirochaetota > Spirochaetia > Treponematales > Breznakiellaceae > WQXQ01. Next base: position 1,053 of record JAIRRB010000158.1, on the reverse strand, counting down.
TATGTTCCGTGGCGGCCTGAATGTGTTCATCCGCCGATTCCCATGCCTGATACCGGGCGCAATGGTGATAAAACTCCGCCATGACCATGGCAAAATCTTTTTCGCAAAAAGGCGGAGCGGGTGGAAGCAGCGAGCCGATAAGTTCCCCGCAATGGGGGATTTCTTCAAGTTCAGGCGCTTCGCTTGCCGTTTGGCTTTGCGGAGATTTTTCCTTTGCGGCGAATGTCACGGCAAAGGGCGGCATAATCCGGTGAACCGCCGCATTCCCGAAACGCGTCGCCAAATCCATGCTCCGCAGCCGGAAAATCACATGGGGGTCAGCGTCAATTTCTCTGGCGATAATGTAATAAAGCGCCGCCATGTGTTTGCAGGGGTCGCCGTCATCGGGACAATTACAGGATCGTTTCATTTCCCGCCAGCGCCGGGGGATAAGGTTAATGCCCTTGTTTTTAAGTTTTTGCAAAAAAGTTTCCGGCAATTCTCCGGCGGCAATGCGGGCAAGCAGGGGCGGGTCATCTTCAATCAGACGGTATACCTGTTCCGCTTCTTTAAGCGGCGGGAAATTTATTTCAACCCGGTAAAAGGGACGGTAGTTGCCTTCAACTTTCGCAATCGCATGACCGGCATTAAGTTCCAGCGAAAGCACCCTGCCGGTATTGGCGTAAGTTCTGCCCCGCTCCAGCCGCGCTCCCATTTGGTAACTGTCCAGAACATCAATAAACCAACTCCCCCAGGGTGTAATACCGTAGCGGCTTTTCATAAAAAAAGTATAAAACCTTTTTCAAAATCGGGGCAATAGTTAAGGTCGGACGTCCAGGGTTAAAGGTCGGACATTGAGGGTTAAACGTCGAACGTTCAGGGTTAAAAGCCCGAATTTGGGTCATTTTGAAAAACTTTTGGGGCTGTCGAATATGACGGTCAATTACCAAAAAGCGGTGTCAGTCACCATATGCGTCAACTTAAATAAAAAAGATGATATAATCAGAGGATGGAAGGGGAAAAGGGCTGGTTAAACAGCTTGTTTGAATTACTGCCTGAAGGATGGGAAGAAAA
>JAIRRB010000238.1 GCA_031256195.1 Treponema sp. | reverse complement strand
CGGCAATGGCGGTCATAGCCGGTTTCGGAAGAATGGGCCGCCTCCCGCTCCTGCCGTATTTTATCAATCCGTTCAGCCGAACAGAAGCAGTAATACGCCTGCCCCCGGCTTACCAGTTCCGCGGTGTACTTTTTATACCGTTCCGTCCGCTCGGACTGTATATACGGCGCGAAAGGCCCGCCCGTATCTGGCCCCTCATCCCAGCGGATACCCAGCCAGGCAAAAGTGTCGTAGAGGTTTTGCACATACTGGTGATCAAAGCGGCTGCGGTCGGTATCTTCCAGCCGCAGGACAAAGGCCCCTCCCTGTGAACGGGCGAACAAATAATTAAACAGCGCGGTTCTTATGCCGCCTATATGCTGTAGCCCCGTGGGTGAGGGAGCGTAACGGTCACGAATACTCATGGAGCCATTATAGCGGAATTTTACTTAGCTGTCTCGGTACTGGAAATTGTTAAACAGACGGAGTATTATTAAAGAATGGACAAACAGAAATGTCCCGCGCAGAATCACGGGAAAATTACGCGCTGTTGATACTTAGGAGGATAAATATGAGTAATACCATGAGCGTTACCTTTTGGGGCGTAAGAGGGAGTTATCCGGTTGCGGACGCAGGGATGTTGAAATATGGCGGACGGACTTCTTCGGTGATGTTCCAGAAAGAGAAAAACGGTAAAATAATACCGCTTTTTATTGACGCGGGGCTTGGCCTTATCGAAGCCGGCAAAAAAATTATGCCCGATATTTTTTCAGGCAGATGTATACCCAGGCTGAATATGTTTTTTACCCATTATCATCCGGATCATACGGAAGGCTTCACTTTTTTTGCGCCCAATTTTTTGCCTCAAACAGAATTAAATCTGTTTGGCATGTCAACGGCGGAGAAAGATATTGGCATGATTTTACGTGATAGAATGACCCAGCCCCTGTATCCGATTGAATACAAAGACCTGAAAAGCATACGGCATCATCATGTAATTTCCGATGGCGAAACCGTGTACATTGACGCGGACGGCAAAGCAAGCCCTGAATTGTCGAAAGATGCCGCCTATAAAATTCAGGTAATGCAGGCCCTTGCGCCGGCCCATCCCCAACAGGGATCGGTTTATTACCGGATAAGCGACCCCGATACCGGCGCTTCGGTTGCCTGCATTTGGGATATAGAATCCAGGTACGGCGGCGATCAACGGGTTATCGCGTTTGCGAAGGACGCCTTGGTAATGATACATGACACCCAATACACCGATGACGAGTACCAGTCGGAAAAAATGGTGGTGCAGGGGTTCGGTCATTCCACCTATTCAATGGCAGTCGACAATGCCGTAAAAGCCGGCGTTAAACGCCTGATACCCTTTCATTACAACCCATCCCACACCGACCAAAAGCTGGACGAAATAATGGCTTCCATCGACAGTAAGGGGCTGGAAATTACTCCGGCGCGGGAAGGGCTTCAAATAGTTTTGTGATTTGGGTCATTGTGCTCCTGCGCCTTTAATATTCGCGTAATATCCCTCCGTGAGTATATGATTCGGTGGATTTCAATTTTTTCATTTTCAACAGCATAAAAAAGGGAATAATTGTCAACCTGTAGAACTCTGTAAACATATTTTAGTTTTTCAGGTGAAGTATATAAATGGCAACGGAACGGGTTATCCGCTATTTTAAGAATCGCTTTATCTATTTTGGAAATAAAATTTTCCGCAGCCTGCGGAGATTCCAGCATATCAGCAATGTATCGTACAGTATCCTTTAAATCATCCAGCGCCAGTGGAAGATAATGGATTTTATACATTGGTTAAACCTTTTTGCCGGATTTTTTTGAAATGGTATTCCGTAGTTCAGTCATAACCTCATCATGGGTATACCGCTTTTTTACCGATGCGGCCTGATATTCCGCTTCTTTTAATTTAAGATAAATTTCAGATTCAAAAAGGTTCTGTTCGTATGCTTCCATGCTCATCACAACCATATCACCTCGTCCGTTTTTGGTTAAAAAAACCGGGCTGGCGGATTCATGTACTGTCCGGGATATATCGCTGAATTTATTTCTGAGATCGGAAACAGGACGAATTTTGGGTATTGCCGGCATTGGGCTCCTCTTCAAGCTATTTATCATAATTATAGCCTATATTGCGCTCAATGGCAACTATGTGATTTCTGTGAAAATTACACTGCGTACCCCAAGACGGGTGTCAGTTCATTTAACGGGAAACGAATCAAATCCGGCTTTTTTTAATGCTTCAATGGTTTTGTTGGTATTCTGACCGGCGGGAACGGTAACGGCCCAGTATTCCGTATTGTTGACCAGTTTGCGGGATATCATTGCGGTAAAACCGGCTTTTCCCAGAGCATCGGACTGGATGCGGGCGTTGGCTTCTTTGCTGAACAATCCGGTTTGCAGGACAACCGCGGCGGGAGCGTTTCCGGTGACGGCGGGGCTTACCAGTGCGGCGGGTTTGGGCGGTTCAGCAGGCGCGGCGGGCCGGGGAGGCTCAATGGGGGCGGAATTGGCTGTACCGGGAAAAAGCAGCCAGAGCGGGCTTTGCACCGCGCTGATGACCGATGAATCCTGACGTTTTTCAGGATTGACGGCGCGGGCTTCGGGGCTGTGGGGAAATTCGGCGAGCAGGCGGGCTTTCCACAATTCGGCGTTGGCTGCCCCCCGGATGCCGGGGTTTCGGGTCGTGATTTGCCAGAGGGTGTAATAAATCATGGGGCGCAGGGGAGTAAATTCAGGCCCGCCGGCAAGCGCCGCGAGGGCGGAAGCGTCATGGGCTGTCCATGCCTTCAGGCTGGTATCCAAATAGCGGGCCTGTAGCATGGGCGGTCCCTGTTTGCCCGAGGCAAGCAGGGGGCGGAGCGTTAAAGCGGCCTTTTCCCATTCGCCTATGGCGGCAAGGCAATAGGCCCCGGATACCAGAGCGGCATCGTCATGAGGGTCTATTGCCGCCGCATCGAGCCAGTTGACGGCGGCGACCGCAATATTGCCGGAAAGCTGCCGCAGTTGGGCAAGGCGCACCAGGGCATCGTGCCGCTCAACGGGGGAGATTCCGGCGGACAGTTTTTGTTCAAGGTACTGTATTTCCGCGCCGAGCTGCCCCGGAGCGGGATTTTGAGCGTATACTCCCCGCGCGCACAACAGGGCAACGGCAAACAAGGCCCCCGCAGCATGACGGGTTTTAATCAATCCCATAATGAATTTTGTCGGAAAGGCTGGAATCCGCGGAATTTTCGTCAGGGTTTTCGCTGGAATTTTTACCCTGCTTTTTTGACGCTTTGACCAATAACCCCTTTCCCCGGACGGTTTTTGCCTTTTTCCGCACTCTGAAAGCAAAAATAAGGGGAAGAACGCAGATCATACCGATAAAGAATGAAGAAAACGCGGTAAGAAACACCGGAACGTCTTTCATCACGGTAATGCCAAAACTAATGTCGCATTTGTTTCCCAGATTAAAAACGATAAACAGGAAAAAAATCGCAAAAATAATGAAAAATTCAATTAAACGCCAGGGCATGATGTTTCTCCTTGATATGGTGCGGCCGCGTGACCGCATAATTTTGCACGAAAAGTATTTCCCCGCAGGCTTGAAAGACTCAGTTCGGCAAAAGAGCCAATCATGGATGCCGGGCCGGGGACGACGGCCATCTCATCTCTTTCAGTGCGTGTTACTAATTCATCGGCATTTTTTCGCGAAATCCCCTCTACTAATACCATTTCCCGTGCTCCTATCCGCTTTTTGAGCAGCGCCGTAGTGTGTTTTTTTTGCAGATTAATCACCCGGGAAAGCCGTTCCCGTTTAACTTCCTCGCTTATCCTGTCCGGCAGATTATAGGCGGCAGTTCCTTCCCGGGGATTGTAATGATACATATAGGCGTATAAAAATGGTACTTCATCCATAAGCGCCAGAGTTTCCTGCACATCTTCCTCTGTTTCACCGGGAAAGCCAATTAAAATATCGGTGGACAGGCTTATTTCCGGCATGGCGGAACGTATCTCTTTGACCAGGGAGAGGTAGTGTTCGCGGGTATAGCCCCGGTTCATCGCGGCAAGAATCCGGTTTGAGCCGTGCTGGACGCAGAGGTGCAGGTGGCGGCAAAAAACCGGATGTTCCGCCATTACCCGGATTGTTTCCGGTGAAAAATCTTTGGGATTGGCGGAAAGAAAGCGCAGCCATTTGATTCCGCTTTTTTCCGCTTCGGCGGCGATTGTTCGCAGCAGGCCGGCGAAGTTAAGCTCCCCTCCGGGGAGCCGTTCCCCTCCGTTCCAGTTGTAGCTGTTGACATTTTGCCCCAGCAGGGTAATTTCCCGTACCCCGCGTTCCCCTACCAGCCGGATTTCTTCGAGTATCAACCGCGGGTCGCGGGAAATTTCCCTGCCCCGCACATAGGGGACTATGCAATAGGAACAAAAATTGTTGCAGCCGTGCATGATGGGAACAAAACTGCGGAACTGTCCTTCCTCAAGATGTGATGATGAAAAAGAAAATTCAGGCGATTCTTCGGCGGTAATTTCGGGAAAGGAAATATCGTTAACATTTTTTTCAACCGTTTCCAGAATAAGGGGAAACAGGGAGCGGCTTGCCGTTCCCATAACGTAATCAACTGCGGGGTATTTTTCTTTGAGTGTTTTTTCCATCCGCTGGGCCATGCAGCCTGCCACCACCAGAGCGAAACGCTGCCCCTGAGCGCGGCGTTTTTTTTTGATGCTTGCATACAGGGCTATACGTCCCAAAGCCCGCTGTTCGGCGGTCAGCCGCACCGAGCAGGTATTAATCAGCACCAGATCGGCGTTTTCTCCGTTAGGCGCAACTGTCCAGCCCCGTTCCCGGCATACCAAAGTCAGGGTAGCCGATTCGGCGCTGTTCATCTGGCAGCCGTAGGTTTCAAAAAAGTATGTCAAGGGCGGCGCCTCAATACTGCTTACTCTGGGCGATAAAATACCGTATAAGGCTTTTTACTCCCATGGCCAAAAAGCCGATTATGGTAATGCTGAGCAAAGTCCCCATGAGCACAGTAAGCGGCTTAATGGGAGTTTTTGAAAGCGTTACCATTACCCCTATCGCGGTTATCAGCGCGCCTGTTTTTTTGTTAACAGGATTATTTGCCATAAGCCAGCCTATGCCCACGGCGCAGATAATAATTCCCGCAACCGCCGCAATAACCCACTGCCGGGCAAGAAACTGAATGACAGCCAGAACCAGGCCGGAAATAAAATAAAACAGCGCGGTATTGCGCAGCCTGATCAGAGTTTCCGTTGACGGAAATTCACTTTCAAAATTACTCATATTTTTACAGCCTCCGCAGCCTGAATAACATTGCGCAGCAGCATGGCGATGGTCATGGGGCCAACGCCGCCCGGCACCGGCGTAAGGTATGCCGCCTTTTCCGCAACAGCAGGGTCTACATCCCCGCAGAGCCGGTAGCCGTTTTTCGCTGAACTGTCTTCCACACGATTAACCCCGACATCAATCACCACCGCGCCGGGTTTCACCATTTCCGGTTTAATCAACGCCGGTTTTCCGGCGGCGGCTATAAGAATATCGGCCTGCAGGGTGTGGCGGGCAAGGTCTTTGGTTCCGGTATGGCAAACCGTTACCGTGGCGTTTACATTGCGGCGGGTAAGCAAATTTGCCAAAGGCGTCCCCACAATGTTTGACCTGCCAACCACAACCGCATGAGCGCCGGAAAGGGAAACAGGCAGCTCTTTGAGCAGCGCCAGCACCCCGTGGGGCGTACAGGGAAGAAAGCCCGGTCTGCCCAGAATCATGTTTCCCGCCGAAACCGGATGAAAGCCATCAACATCTTTTGCCGGGTCAATGGCGGCAATCACTTTATTTTCGTCAATGTGCCGGGGAAGGGGAAGCTGTACCAGAATGCCATGAACTTTTTCATCGTTGTTGAGGTTGGCAATCAGGTCAAGCAGTTCCGTTTCGGTGACGGCGGCGGGAAGGCGAATATCCCGGCCTTCCATATCGGCCTCGGCAAGGGCTTTTCCTTTGGCTTTTACATAAGAAAGGCTCGCCGGGTCTTCGCCTGCCACAACCACCGCAAGGCAGGGGATTATGCCCTTTTCCCGAAGAACAGCCGCCCGCTGTTTGGCTTCTTCCCGGATTTTCAGGCTGACCGTTTTTCCGTCAATTATATGTGCCGCCATACTCCCTCCAGTATAACCATAAAACGCCCCTGTTGGGCGATGACCTCAACTTCCGGCATTGCCGCGGCATTACTCAATCCGTACCGCCCCCGCTCCCAGTGTACATTGTCCAATGACCATTTAAGCCCCTTACTTTCCGCTTTCCAGGGGCCGCCACCCAGGGGAAATACCGAAACCACATCGCCCGGTTTAAGGGTAATGCTTAAATTGCCGCCTGTGGCGCCGCCTGCGTCATCGCTGTCTATACAATGTATATCCTCAGCGGCAGTCATCCAGCGGCGGGGAAATTGTTCCCGTTCAAACAGGTCCCTGATGCCCAAAAGGTGGTCAATTCTGCCGCCGCCGCCGCCTGCAATCCATACTTCATCGCAGCCTTTTTCCCACAGCAGGGCGAGAGCCAATTCGGTGTCGGTAAAGTCCTTGTCCGCAGCGTGACGAATAACCCGTTCCGGAAGATATGAACGCAGGCGGTCTTCGCCGCCCAGAGAATCCATGTCGCCGACAATCCAGTCCGGCCTCAAGCCCGCCGTTTCCGCAAGTATCAGGCCGGAATCGGCGGCGGCCAGCAATGCCCCTTTTACACAACCGTCAAGAAGCCGCCTGAGTATCCGCGGCTCAGGCCCCTCGCCGCCGGTAAATACAATCCCCCGTTGTTTTTTCATTCCGTTGCTTGAGTATATCAGGAAAAAAGGCAACTGTCAGCATCAACGCAATGTCGTATGTTCCCCATCCGGAATTTGAAATGACCATCAACGCGCTTTTAACAGATATTTTCTGAGTGTTTCAAGAATCTCGTTAAAGTCCATCGGTTTACCGATGTGGACATTCATTCCCGCTTCAAGGCATTTCTCAATATCTTCACGGAATACGTTGGCTGTTATCGCCACGATGGGAATGCTGTGCGCCCGCGGAACATTAAGTGCCCGTATACGCCGGGTTGCTTCGTATCCGTCCATTTCGGGCATCTGAATGTCCATAAATATTATGTCATATTTATCCGGCGCTTTCTCGAACATTTCCAGCGCCTGTATACCGTTCTCCGCACATTCTATATTTAAATTTGTCGGTTCCAGCAAGGTCAGTATAATTTCGCGGTTTATATCTACATCATCCACCAGCAAAAGCGAATGTCCGGAAAAGTCGTCAAACGATTTATGGCCGGCCGGTAAATCCTCCGGACTGCCGGGGCTGGTATTGCCGCCGGCCGGCAGGGTTTTTGGTTTTTCCCGCTGTAACAGGGCGGTAAAGGTAAAGGTAGAACCCTGTCCCGGCTCGGAAACAACTTCGATCGTACCTCCCATCAATTCAACTATATTCCTGGAAATGGAAAGGCCAAGACCGGTACCGCCGTATTTACGCGCCGTACCCGCTTCGGCCTGTTCAAAGGAATGAAATAGCCGTGCTTTATTCTCAGCGGTTATGCCTATGCCCGTATCCTCAACGTTGATTTGCAAGCGGCATAAATCCCCGGCTTCCGGCAGCAAGAACGCGCTCAGGCGAATGACGCCTTCTTCCGGAGTGAATTTGACGGCATTTGACAAAAGGTTGGTTATTACCTGCGCCAGCCGCTGGTCATCGCCGATGAGCATAAGAGGAATATTTTTGTCGATAACGACAAAGAATTTTTGTCGGTGTTCTTCCACGCGGAATGTGATTATGTTAATGACCTTTTGCAGCATTTTTTCAAAGTTAAAGCTGACAGGCGACAGCTCAAATTTGTTCGCTTCAATCTTTGACATATCAAGAATATCATTAATTACACCCAATAAATGCTTTGAAGCGTTGTCTATTTTTTCAAAAGCATAATTCTTTTTTTTCCCGGTTTCGGAAGATTTACCGATGGCGGTCATTCCGATAATGGCGTTTAACGGAGAACGAATTTCATGGCTCATATTGGCCAAAAACGTGCTTTTTGCGCATGAAGCCGACTCCGCCATTTCCTTTAATGCAATCAGATGTTTGTTTTTTTCCTTAATCTCCTGTATCATGGCGCGGTATTCGCTCACATCGAGCAGTAAAAGAATATAGTTGGAAACTTTGCCATGGGTAGATATGACAAGCCAGGCAAAAGTAAATGTTTTTATTTCGCCGGTATCCGTTTTTAAATTTATTTCACCGGTCAAATCCTTTTTATGCATAAGGTGAACCATACTGAACAGATAGTCCGGACTGTATGAGGTGGTATGCGCCTGGAGGCATCGAATAAAATCAAAGAGATGTGTTTTTCCGTATACCGGCACAAATGATGAAAAATAACGGCATAGGGGAGTATTGGCATCAACAATAATGCCTTCCCTGTTAATGATTATGATGCCGGTACTGTGCAGCGAATCAAACAATTTATTCAGTATGACCGATTTGAAATGAAATAATTGCGACTGATACGATGAATACATAAATAAAATCACCGTGAAAAAATACCCCAGCGGAGTGGTATCATGATTAAAACCGGTAAGATTAAAGGTATACAGGATGTTAAGTATATAGGGAGTTATGGCCCCCATACTTGCGATAATCATGCTGGGACGCTGTTTATAATTTTTTACAACATAACGTACCAAACTCACATAGGCGATTATGACACAGATTGTATCAATCGCAAGATGCATCCAAAAAAGAGGGCCAATGGGGTAATTGGTACCTTCGTAAGACAAAAGAGCCAGCTTATGCAGCGGATTGGTAATCATGATGAGTATATCTACCGCCGGTATAATGATAAAGATGTTTCTTGTTAAGCGTGAGTGAACCAGCCTGGATTCGGTAAAATGCAGGAAAAACCAAAATGTTCCGAAAGGAACCATGCAAATGATGATTAATTTAAGCGTGTAAACAAAGGGATGGTATTCAGGCCTGACAATTACCACAATGGCGTTAAGCATAATCCAGGCGAATACCTGAACGCACAGGATAAAAAAGCTCCGTATTCGACTGTTGCGGGTGTCGCTGGACTGTAATACAAAAAGCATATAGCCGACTACGGCGCAGGCCAGCATCGAAACAAAGAAAAAAATCAATTCGGCAATCAATGTGACTTCTCCTGAGTGTAAAAAATAAATTTACATTAATTGGAAAAGAACATCCTGTTGAATAATTTTTTATTGGGTATATTTTTTATATATTTTTTGCCAATGATATTGAAAACAGGGTGATATAATTTTTTTAGAGAGGATTTTTATATAACGGTTCCCGGATACAGGATGGTATTTTTGGGGATAACAACAATTCCGTCTACAATATAGTAGTGACCGTAATTCCCGTCAGTACGGCGCATATCATCAACGCCGATGCGGCAGTCGTCGCCGACACGGACATTTTTGTCAATGATGGCTCCCTTGATGATTGCGCCGGGCCCTATCCCCACATTGGGAATCCGCGCCTCGGCATTCTGCGCCTTTTGGATTTCATTCTCGTAAAAGTCAGCCCCCATACAGACCACGCCGTTGAGGCTGGAGCCGCTTTCAATAATGGTACGGATACCGACGATTGAATTGGTGATGGTGGCGTTGGTGATGATACAGCCCTCGGATGCGATAGATTGATTCATATTGCTGAAATTCATTTTTGAAGGGGGCAGGTTGCGCATGTGAGTATAGATGGGCCGGTCTTCATCATAAAAATCGAAACGGGGCTTCACACTGGTCAGTTCCAGATTGGTTTCGTAAAAATTCCGTATGGTTCCGATATCTTCCCAGTAACCGTTAAATATATAGCCGTTGACCTTATGGTTGTTGATGGCGGCGGGAATTATTTCCTTGCCGAAGTCGGTTAAATCGTTGGCAAGGCAGTCTTCCATTGCCTGGGCGTTGAATACATAGATACCCATGGAGCCAAGATACGAATCATCACGATTTTTGTCGGTTCTCAACTCCACCGGTGTCTTAAATTCGGAAATATCCCTGGTTGAGCCGGGTTTTTCCATAAAGTTGATTATCCGGCTGCTCTTATCGACTCTGAGTATACCCAGCTCGCTTGCCGCATCTCTGCTGACGCTGGTACAGGCAATCGTGATAGCCGCCTGGGAATCGATATGACTTTTGAGCAGTTCCTGTAAATCCATGCGGTACAGTTGATCGCCGGACAGAATGATGTAATAAGAGGGTTTTTGGGTTCTAAAGTGGGGAAAATTCTTGCGAACAGCGTCGGCAGTTCCTTCATACCAGCCCGAATGTTCAAGAGTCTGCTCCGCGGCGAGAATTTCGACAAAACCTTTGGTAAAGGAGTCAAACATATAGGTAGAATTGATGTGTAAATGGAGCGAGGCGGAGTTAAATTGGGTGACAATATAGATTTGGCGCAGTTTTGCGTTAATACAGTTGGAAATAGGGATGTCCACCAGCCGGAATTTACCCCCAAAAGGCACGGCAGGCTTGGCCCGCGACTGAGTGAGGGGAAAAAGGCGGGTACCTTTGCCTCCGCCCAGGACAATTGATAAGACTTCAGCCATACCACACCTCCATTATGCAAAAAATAAATCGCTACAAGCTTATTCATTATATATCGGGTATTTATTTTTGTCGATAGTTTTTTGAAAATTTATTCACATTTTTTATTAAAATGTCATTAAATTTTCTGAAATAGACCCGGTTACACATAGATAGATGGGGGCATATCATGGTATAATGCTTTCATGACCGCCCATGAAACCTTAAATGCAATTCTTGAAAGCCCGGAATTTGCCCCTCATATTGTCGTTAATCGCCTTTTACCGGCGGTTGAAGGCTCTTTTGCCCCTTTCCCGGCGGGCCTGGACCATAGAATTGCCGCTGTTTTACGCAAAAAGGGCATTGATAGGCTGTATACCCACCAGGCGGAGGTCTGGGAACGAGTGCAGGAAGGCAAAAATGTGGTCGTGGTCACGCCAACCGCCTCGGGAAAGACCCTGTGCTACAATTTACCCTGCCTTCAGGCCCTGCTTGCCGATGAAAGCGCCCGCTGTTTATACCTTTTTCCGACAAAAGCCCTGTCTCAGGACCAACAATCCGAGTTGAATGAGCTTTCCGGCAAGGCCGATGACCCTGCCGGTGGTCTTAACCTGAAAATTGCCACTTATGACGGCGACACGCCTGAATCCCTGCGGGTTTCGGCGCGGGACACAGGCCGGATCATCATTTCCAACCCCGATATGCTCCATGCGGGGATTTTACCCAACCATCCCAAGTGGATAAAGTTCTTTTCCCGGCTTAAATTCATCATTATTGACGAAGCCCATGCCTATCGCGGGGTTTTGGGCAGCCATGTCGCCAATGTAATCCGCCGTTTGCGCCGAATCACCGCCTTTTATGGCGCACAGCCGCAGTTTATACTCTGTTCCGCCACCATCGGCAACCCGCGGGAGCTTGCCGAAGCGCTTATCGGCCTGCCAGTTACCCTGGTCGATAAAAACGGCGCTCCCCGCGGCGAAAAGCGGATTATCCTCTATAACCCGCCCCTGGTCGACCCGGTACAGGGCATACGCCGATCGGCGGTAACGGAAAGCCGCCGCTGGATGATAAGCCTTTTAAAAGCGGGCATCAAAACGATACTCTTTGCCCATTCCCGCATTAAAACCGAGATAGCCGCCGCGTATGTCAACGAAGATTTGGCCAATATTTACACCGATAATTCCCGGATACGGGTTGAGCCGTACCGGGGCGGCCTTTTGCCCAATGAACGCCGTGAAATTGAAAAGGGCCTGCGGGACGGTACGATTCAGGGGGTGGTTTCAACCAACGCGCTGGAATTGGGCATAGACATTGGCGGCCTTGACGCTTCGGTGGTGGCGGGCTTCCCCGGCTCCTTTAACAGTTTTTGGCAGCAGGCGGGCAGGGCGGGCCGGTACCTCGGTGTCGGTGTTTGTCGCCACGGCTTCTCCCATTGACCAGTTTATCATGAACGATACGGAGTGGTTTTTCCGCAAAAGCGCCGAGGAGGGGAGGGTAGACCCGGAAAATCCCTACATTTTGACCGACCATGTAAAGTGCGCCTGTTTTGAATTGCCGTTTAGGGACGGGGAATTAGGGACTGGGGAATGGGACTATCCTGAAAGAATATTTACCACGGAGTACACGGAGTTTCACGAAGAAATTAAACATCCTCAATCCCCGATTCAGGATGCGCTGGAATATCTGGAAGAAGCGGGTATTGTGCGCCATGCCGGAGAAAAGTGGCATTGGGCCGACCGCTCCTTTCCGGCTGAAGGGATAAGCATACGCTCGGCAACGGCGGACAATGTCGTCATTATTGATGTCACCGTCGGCAGGAATATGGTTATTGGCGAAATGGACCGGCCCAGTGCCAAGGAATTAATTTTTGACAATGCCGTATACCTGCACCGGGGCAGGCAGTATCTGGTGGAAAAGCTGGATATTGAAAACCGCACGGCGCTGGTTCGTGAAGCCGAGGTCAATTATTTTACCGACGGGCTGGTAAAGACCGACATTAAGGTTTTAACCGAGGATGAGCGGTGGAGGATAGTGACCGGGGAACAGGACTGTCCGGAAAGAATATTTACCACGGAGTACACGGAGTTTCACGGAGAAAAATGTGAGAATCATATTAAAGCTCCGTGTTCCTCCGTGGTTAATCTTTTATCAAGTCCCTATTCTCTGCAGGCTGTTTTGTCAGACGTTCTGGTCCGTTCCCAGACTGCCAAATTCAAAAAAATCCGGTTTCATACCCACGAAAATATCGGCTATGGGGACATTGACCTCCCCGAAGAAGAAATGCAGACGCGGGCGTTGGCGCTGCTCTTTGACCCGCAGAGTGCCGGAGGAAAGGCCCTGGCGGAGATGAATGAAGCGGAAATTGGCGCGGCGCTTTCCGGCGCGGGTACGCTTATCCGTACCATTGCGCCGGTATTTTTGCTCTGCGACCCCCGCGATTTGGGCATTGCGGAGCGGGTGCGCGATCCCATATGCGTCAACTTAAGAAGAATTAAAAACACAAAGCTGAGGTACCCTCTTGCGTTTAGAGTCAGCGCAAAGATTCGACAGGCAGGCGAAGTGTTTTTCCAGACCTTTGGCTTTTAGCGATTCAAGAAGAATTATTGTCATAAGCGCAAGCGTTACGCGCAATTCACGCCACAAACTCATGCGTTCAGGAGG
>JAIRRB010000112.1 GCA_031256195.1 Treponema sp. | reverse complement strand
CCAATTTCACTTGTCTTTTTGCCCCTCGCGCGTAACAAAATTGTCTGTAGGCGTTGCGCATATTTTTGTTCAAGGTGCCCTGTTGACAGCAGTTTTTCCATTAGGTCCTTGTCTTCCGCATTCATTTTTGGCTGTAATTTTTCCATCCCCTTAATATATCACATTTTATTATTTTGTCAATTGTTTTTTACAGAACACTAGACGTTCTGCAATGACGTCCTGTACACGCAAGGTGGCTGCCTCTTTTCCGTTGTGTGCCTGCTTGCAAAGGTACACCAGATATAGATATAGCGTGAGTACTTTCCAGCCAAAAAAATATAAAAATATTAAAGCAAAACGCATACTTCGCACCCTGGCTCAACCTTGTAGAGCGATGGTTTTGGAACAAATCGGGGCGTTCATTTTCTTGGACAAAGAAACCCGATGAGATTCTTGCCAAAATACATAAGGCTAAATCATTTTGCTAACTGTTTTTTACAGAACACGAGTACCCGAATCATTGTAATTTCTTATTAAATCCAATAAAATTGAGGTAATTGTCCTGAATAATGAAGCTTAAAAATACAGGAGATACAATGAAAGGTCCGGTTTTGGTTGTGATGGCGGCGGGCATGGGAAGCCGCTACGGCGGTCTTAAGCAGATGGACAAGATAGGGAAGAACGGCGAAGTTCTGCTTGATTATTCGGTATACGACGCGCTTAAATCGGGTTTTGAAAAAGTGGTGTTTATCATCCGGCATGATATCGAAAAGGACTTCAGGGAACAGGTTCTGACTCGGATGGGCTCAAAGGTAAAGTGGGAACTGGCTTTTCAGGACCCGGACAGCCTGATCCCTGGGGATATTTTTGCCGCGGCCCAAAGGGCGGGAAGAACCAAACCCTGGGGGACTGCCCATGCCCTGCTCTGCGCGGCGGATAATATTGACGCGCCTTTTTGTGTACTGAACTCCGATGATTTTTACGGAAGGGAAGCTTTTGCCGTTATTGGCAAACACCTCTGCGGCCCAGGCGCGGATGAGCCGGTAATCGTGCCTTACAGGCTTGAAGATACGCTCAGCCCCGGAGGAACCGTGGCAAGGGGAGTATGCGAAATCTCAGGCGGTTATCTGGTTTCGATTGATGAACTTACCGCTATCGAAAAAAAGGACGGGCGGATTTGCAATACCAACCCCAACGGTTCCATTGAAGAGCTTGCGGCGGATACTCCGGTGTCTATGAATTTCTGGGGTTTCCCCGGGAGCGTACTTCCGGAATTTAAAATTTATTTTGATAAATTTCTTGAATCTTTTGCGGCGGATATCCCCGGACAGATAAAAAGTGAATGTTTTATTCCAAAAGCTGCGGATTATTTCACTAAACAGGGCATTATCAAAATAAAAGCCCTGCGGGCAAACTCCGGCTGGTTTGGAGTTACATACCGTGAGGACAGGGATATGGCGGTTCAGAAAATAGCCGGTTTAACCGCCGCAGGCATTTACCCCGCCTCACTGTGGTGAGCGGCTTAATGGTTTGGCTTATTACCGCTGTACTGGCCTTCATGCCCATTTCCGAACTGCGGGGCGCCATTCCTTTCGCGATTGCGAATAACATTCCCTGGCACTGGGCCTACCTGTTCGCGGCGGCGATGAACGCGCTGGTAGCGCCGGTATGCTGGATTTTTCTGGCAACCCTGCATAAGCTGTTATACGGTACAGAACCGGAAAAAGGTGTCCGCTGGTACAGGAATTTTTTTGACCGTTTTGTGGAAAGGGCGCGGAAAAAACTTTCGGGCGGCGTGGAAAAATGGGGCTGGCTCGGCATCGCCGTTTTTGTCGCCATACCCCTGCCCCTGACCGGCGCGTGGACCGGAACGTTGGGCGACTGCGACATGGGCGTTTCAACACGGCGTACCATGCTGGCGGCCATTTTGGGCGTCATTATTTCCGGAGCTGTGGTCAGCGTGGTGATAATGCTTGGACTTGGCGCCCTCAATTTATTTGTAAAACGGGTTTAATTATGATTATCGGAATTGATATAGGAAGCACAACTACCAAAGCGGTTTCCATTGAGAATGGAAAACTCACACGGAAGATCAGAACCAGGGCCTCCGACGCCGTCACCGCCGCGACCGGCGCTTTTGGCAAGATGATTCTGGAAAACGACATAAAGATGGACGCCATCAAAGGGATTATGATCACCGGGGCGGGGGCTCCAAAAATCAAGAATAATATTTTTGGAATTCCCACGCAAAAGGTAGATGAGATTCAATCCATTGGCACAGGCGGAATGTTTCTTTCGGGCATGGATGACATCATCATCACCAATATCGGAACCGGAACCGCAATTATCGAAGCCGGAAAAAAGGGGATTTTCCATTTCGGCGGTTCCGGTGTCGGCGGCGGTACCATTTTTGGGCTGGCGAAAAAACTCCTTCCAACCGCGGAATTCGGCGGTATCATGGAGCTTGCGGAAACAGGCAGCTTAAATCAGGTGGACCTTTTGCTGGAAGACATTATGGACGCCGATCTTAGCTTTT
>JAIRRB010000065.1 GCA_031256195.1 Treponema sp. | reverse complement strand
GCCAGTACGGACTGTAACGCGTCATCATCATGTTTTTCCGGCGCGCCCCAGAATGCCATTATCGCATCGCCGATATATTTATCCACTACCCCCCTGCGGTTGTAAATAATGTCAACCTGCCCGGAAAAATAGCGGTTCAGTGAATTGACCAGGTCGTCCGGGGCCATGCCCTCGGAAATGGTAGTAAAACTGCGAATGTCGGAAAATAAAATCGAAAGTTTCCGGTTGTCGCCCACCAGCATTTTTTCCGGCGAAGCGAAAAACCGTTCAATAATGTCCTTGGGAACATATTTTTGAAATATCTGCCGTATGCGTTCTTCTTTTTTTCCCGCCAAAACCGCCTCAAACGCATAACGCTTAATCTGCCCATAGGCGCTGTCCAGCTCTCCTATCATCTGGTTAAAGGTATGCGCAAGATTGCCCGTTTCATCCTGATACTCAACTTCCACCCGTGAAGAAAGGTCAGCCGAATTGATAATTTTATTCATGGCTTTAACAATACGGCTTAAAGGATTGGTAAGATGCGCCGCAACCATGATTAACAAAATCGAGGTAATGACAATGGAAATACCCAGGGTGATAATGGTCTGCAGGGTGATGCGGTTTGCGTCACGGTAAAATACATCGTTTTTTTCGCTTATCAGCAGATACCACTGAAAGGGAGAAAAATAAAACGCGTGAAAAACCCTTTTTTCACCGGCAATAACGGCGCTTTGCAGGCCGGGATTCTCCGCATTCAGCAGGCGCAGAAGGGGGGCTTTTTCCTTTTCCTGCATTTCAAAGGGGCCGCTGGCCATAACCACATTCCCCGCATTGTCCACCGCAAAAATAAGTTCGGTGCTGCTGAGCATTATGCTTTGGGCGTATATTTCGACGGCCTTTTTTGCCGCGTCAACCATGTCCGGCCTGCCCGCATAGTTATTCTCCACCAGCAGCGACCACTGGCTATCGGCGTACTTTTCCAGTTCCCCCAGTTTAAAACCCAAAAGCTGCCGGGCAAGCCGCGTTACGCCGTTTACCGCATTAAAATACGAGGCAGTCTCCGCCAGCGCAAGGGTCACGATAATAAGAGGAAGGATAACCAAAAACATTTTCAGGCGGATTTTCATGGATGCAGTCCGTCATTACTCCATATTATACAAAAAGATAAATACCAAATTTGGTCAAGAGTTGAATGCCTCCTACCAGCATCAGGGGGCGGATTACCTGCCAGGGTACAATAACCTCAATATTGCCCTGCGAATAGGGGGCAATTTGATAGGGGTCCCAATGCAGCCCCAGACCCTCACTGGTAACAAAAAAATTGAAAGTCAGTTCAGGTTCATCGGAAAAGAAAATTCCTTCCGAAAGTTTCTGCCCGCTCTCCAGCCCGCTGTACTTCCCCAGTTCAAAATACACAATATCCCGTATCCGTTTATCACGCTGGTAGTCGGAAAAAAAATCATCGATTTTGAGCAGTTTGCAGTCATCCATGTCGATAACATAATACCGTTTGGTATAAAGACCGTGAGGGCCGCCGGAATACACATCAAAGTCACGCTCCAGGATGAGCCCCTGACCGGGACTTTTTATATTGACGGTTTCAGCATACCGCCAGTTAAAACCCGCCATATTTTTCCTGATAGACGGCTCTGTCACCTCAGACAAACTGCTGCGGTATTTTTTTCGCTGTTCCTGAATTATCCGGTCTTTGTATACATCAAAGCTGGATGTCGAATACAGAACATCGTTAAGATATTCCGCCTGTTCAGCCGGATATTCCATATACAGCAGAGACAGCGCAATATCAAGCTGCGGACTGTCATTCAGCTTTTCCGGGTCAAGAAGTACGGTAAACGTATAATGCCAATGGTTATAGGGGGACTTTTCACTTCGGGACACACTGACACATGCGGAATTCAGCACAATCAGGGCAAAAACGCAGCATACGGCATATCGTTTCATATTGACTGTTACATTATAGCATACAAAATAAACGGTATACAAGGGTACATTGTCTTATTGACCAAATTACCGGAGTAAATTATACTAAAAATATGCCAGACAGCAGAAGAAGCCCGCGGTACCGGGCCATGGCCCGGGTACAGATTCCCGGAGCGCTGGAAGGGGAATGTTTACTCAATAATATCAGCATCACCGGATGCTGTGTGGAATGTAACGGTGTAGCGGACGTACAGCCCAATGCCCGGTATCAACTGAAAATCAAGCCGGAAGGGGTGTCGCACATTGGCAGTTTTGAGCTTGAAGTAGAGTGCAAATGGGTACGCAGCGACGGTTATGCCGCCGAAATGGGCTTTGTCATTACCGCTTCGCCCAAAGGCAAGAAATTTCAGCGTTATGTTGACTATCTGGCATACCGCCATTCCCGCTCATAATCAGGGCAACAGCATTTACTTTTCTATACATCCTATCTAATTAAACAAAATCCGCATGGGAGGGGCAGCGGGGCGGCAAAAACACTGGGGGAATCTGTCTACGGAGCCTCCCAGTACCTCCATGACCAGATAAAATCGAATATTACGAAATGATTACCGCATGAAGGTACTGGGCTTTTACTGTCCCTACCCTCGTTACCGTTTCCCGCTGGTCTCCTCCGGCAGAGAACCCCAGAATTTTTTTGCCGCCCCGCTGCCCCTCCCATGCGGCCTGTACCAATTATATTACCTAATATCAGGGTAAATGCTGTTGCCCTATGCCGATAGAGGCCAGTCGGAGGGGGCGCTGCGGGGTACGGAAACCTTTGGCCACGATCGAGTAGGAGGCCGTCCATTAGTTGAACGGCCGTCCTCTCACACCACCGTGCGTACCGTTCGGTACACGGCGGTTCAACAGGTTCCATGCAACATTTCT
>JAIRRB010000047.1 GCA_031256195.1 Treponema sp. | reverse complement strand
AAAGTGTATCGGCTGCGGCGTCTGCGCCAAAAAGTGTCCGGCCAACTGTATCGCTGTTGAAGATGCGGCCAAGTATCCCGACAAGAAACGGCCTCCCTATATTATTGATCAGGGGAACTGTCTCAAATGCGGTGAGTGCATGAAAGCCTGTAAATTTGGCGCTATTTCACGGGGTTAAGGAAAAAGGAGTAATACATGATAAACCTAAAAATAAACGGCATTCCGGTTCAGGTTGAGGAAGGGACTACCATCCTCGAGGCGGCCAAAAAAGCGAATATAAAAATTCCCACCCTGTGCTACAACCCCGACCTTCCCGCCTGGGCTTCCTGCGGCCTCTGTATTGTCCGCATAGCCGGCGGGCCAAAAATGGTCCGGGCCTGTACCACACCGGTAGACGGGGGTCTGGAAGGCAAGGAAATCATTACCCATGACGCGGAAATCATCGCCACACGGCGTACCGTGCTGGAACTGATTCTCTCGAATCATCCCAATGACTGCCTCCAGTGCCCCCGCAACGGCAACTGCGAACTGCAGACTCTGGCGGCGGAATTCGGCATACGCGAGTCGCCGTATAAAAAAGTGATGAACGGGATTCCCGTTGATGATTCCAATCCGGCGATAATTCTTAATCCCGAAAAGTGCATACGCTGCGGCAGGTGCGTCAAGGTCTGCCAGGAAGTGCAGAATGTCTGGGCGCTTGAATTTTTGGGCCGGGGCATCAAGGGGAAAATCGCCAGCGCCGCCGACGCTCCGTTAGGCGAAAGCCCCTGCATCAAGTGCGGCCAATGCGCCGCCCATTGCCCGGTTGGGGCGATTTATGAACGGGACGATACGGTAAAGGTCTGGGACGCTTTGCATAACCCCGCCCTTCATACGGCCGTGCAGATCGCTCCGGCAGTCCGCGTCGCGTTAGCCGAAGAATTTGGCCTTGAGCCGGGTACGGTGTTTACCAAAAAAATCTACGCCGCGCTCAGGCGGCTCGGTTTTAAGACGATATTCGACACCAACTTCTCCGCCGATTTGACAATCATGGAGGAAGGCTCGGAACTGGTTAGACGCCTGGGGGAAAAGGGCAGTCCTATCCCCCTGATTACTTCCTGCTGTCCGGCCTGGGTTGATTATATGGAAAAATATTACGCCGATATGATTCCCAATTTTTCAACGGCAAAATCGCCCCAGCAGATGATGGGCGCGATGATCAAGGCGTATTGGGCGGGCAAGGCGGGTGTCGCTCCGGAAAAGGTGTACTCCGTTTCGGTGATGCCCTGTACCGCCAAGAAATGGGAAACCCGCCGCAACAATGACATGAAAAGCGCCGGAAAATTCCTGGGTAAGGATACCGGCTACGATGTGGACATTGTGATTACCACCCGCGAACTTGCCCGGATGATTAAACAGGCGGGCATTGACATACTGAATCTTCCCGATGAAGAAGCGGACAGCCCGATGGGGCCGTATACCGGCGCGGGTACCATTTTTGGTGTGACCGGCGGCGTTATGGAAGCCGCGGTTCGCAGCGCCTACTATCTGGTAACCAAGAAAGAACTGCCCGATGTAAACTTTAAGCCGGCTCGCGGCCTTGAAGGGGTTAAGGAAGCGGAGGTTGACTTTGGCAACGGAACCAAAATCCGCATCGCCATTGCCCACCAGATGGGAAACATTGCCGCAGTGCTGGATAAAATCCGCGCCGCGCGGGACGCAGGCCAGGAACCTCCCTATCATTTTGTAGAAGTAATGGCCTGCCGGGGCGGCTGTATTGCCGGCGGCGGCCAGCCCTACGGCGCTACCGATGAAGTCCGTAAACAGCGTACCGGCGGTCTTTACGAAGATGATGAAAAATCCCCGTATCGCTGTTCGCATCAGAATCCTCTTATCAATCAAGTGTATCAGGAATTTCTGGGTGCGCCGGGCGAACACAAGGCCCATGAGCTCTTGCATACCAAATATGTAGAGCGGGAATTGTACGTCAAATAATTATTGAGGAGGAATTTTATGGAGAAGGTATTTAAACTCAAGGCGCATGGAACCACATTCCAGCGGGAGATTGTCGCCGGTCTTACCACTTTTTTGACCATGGCTTACATTCTGGCGGTAAATCCGGGAATGTTGGGTCTCATTGGTAACGGCATGACGCCGGGGGCGGTTTTTACCGCTACCGCTATTGCTTCGGCTATCGCCACCCTGGTTATGGCTTTTACCGCAAACCTTCCGGTGGCTCTGGCGCCCGGCATGGGACTTAACGCCTTCTTTACCTTCGTAGTGGTTTTTGGCATGGGCTATCCATGGCAGCTTGCCCTGACCGCGGTATTTCTGGAAGGCGTTTTGTTTATCATTCTTTCGTTTTTTAATGTGCGGGAAGCAATCATCAAGGCAATTCCGGCAAACCTCAAAAAAGCGGTAGCTGTCGGCATCGGTCTTTTTATCGCCCTTATCGGCTTTGCCAATGCGGGGATTATAGTAACCCCGCAGGGAGGAGTGCCGGTATTGGGGCTGGCCGAAAAATTTACTGCCGCAACGCCGACCGGCGGTCATCCTCTTCTGGCCTTCATCGGCCTTGCCATTATCGCCGTGCTGTACTGTCTGAAGATTCCCGGTTCGATACTTATCGGAATTTTGGTTACCACGGTCATTGGTATCCCGATGGGTGTTACCATTATACCCCAGAACTGGTCTGCCGTCAGAATGCCCGATGCGCCGCTGTTCTTTCAGTTTGATTTTTCCGCATCATCTGTTCTGACGCTTAAATTCTTTATTGTGTTCTTTACCTTCCTTTTTGTGGATATTTTTGATACGGTGGGGACACTGGTTGGTGTAACAACCCAGGCAGGACTTATTGATAAAAACGGGAATATTCCCAAAGTTAAGCAGGCCCTTTTATCCGATGCGATAGGTACAGCGGCCGGCGCGGCTCTGGGTACTTCTACCGTTACGAGCTATATAGAAAGCAGTGCGGGCGTTGCCGCCGGAGGCCGTACCGGTCTTACCAGTTTTACCACGGCAATATTGTTTTTGTTGGCTCTATTCTTCTCGCCTTTCTTCCTGCTTATTCCCTCGGCGGCTACCGCTCCGGCGCTCGTTATGGTTGGCTTTCTTATGCTGAAGCCGGTAACAAGCATTGATTTTTCTGATCCGACCGAAGGCATTCCCGCATTCCTTGCCATTATCATGATGCCTTTTGCCTACAGTATCGCCGATGGTATTGTATACGGAATTCTTGCCTATGTGATCCTTAAAGTTGCGACCAGTAAATTCAAGGATATTTCGATTGTTACCTGGATTTTGTTTATTGTTTTCCTGCTGCGTTTTGTATTGAAATAGGGAAGCATGACCAGTCAGGAGATTTTCAGCAGGGTTGATCATACTCTGTTAAAGGCGTCCGCCTCATGGGAGGAAATTAAAACCCTCTGCGATGAGGCGGTTTGCCATAAAACCGCGGCGGTCTGTATTCCTCCGTCTTATGTAAAACCGGTATATGCTGAATACGGGGATAATCCGGTTATCTGTACGGTGATTGGTTTTCCGCTTGGTTACAGCGTTACCGCCGCGAAGGTTCTGGAAACGGAACAGGCGCTGAAGGACGGAGCCGCCGAGATTGACATGGTGATTAATATCGGCGATGTCAAAAACGGCCGTTTTGATCAAGTGCAAAATGAAATAAAAACCATTAAAACGCTCTGCGGGGAAAAAATCCTGAAAGTGATTGTTGAAACCTGCTATCTGACCGAAGAAGAAAAAATCCGTCTCTGCGGCATGGTCACCGGAGCAGGGGCGGACTTTACCAAAACATCAACCGGTTTTGGAACTGCCGGCGCGGTCCTTGCCGATATACGGCTTTTCCGTCAGCATATTGGGCCAAAGGTAAAAATAAAAGCTGCCGGCGGGATAAAAACCCGCGAAGAGATGGAAGCCTTTATCGGTGCGGGGGCTGACCGTATCGGTGCCAGTTCTGCGGTTAAACTGCTGCCAGATAGGTAAAAATTGTTCCTTCATTGTATGCGGAGGGTAAATACCCTGCCGTACCCATAGGTACGAGTTCTGCACTAAAATTGACCCACAATCGAAATAAGCTGGCAGGGGGAGGCGCTGCGGGGGCGGCAAAACATTTGGAATTCCCCGCCGGAGGAGACCAGCGAGAAACGGTAACGAGGGTAGGGAC
>JAIRRB010000249.1 GCA_031256195.1 Treponema sp. | reverse complement strand
GAGGAAACACGGTAAAAAGAGTTACTAATGCTGTTTGTAGAGCTGTTTTAGCCTTTCTATGACAACCTCCATACTGTAGGTTAATTTAAAGGACGGGAATTTAGGATGGGTAGTGTAGGGTAATAAACGGTAAAGAAAATTCACCACGGAGTTGCACGGAGAAGTAACAGGGAGGATGGTATGAAAACTTTCTTTTCCTCTGTGTCCTCCGTGGTTAATTCTTTTTTGCTTTTAGGGCGGCGCGAGGGTGTAAACATTAACAACCATCGCTACTATACCATATTTCAGCCGGCTTATTCACAAATTCTTTTTCTTGCATGGGCAACCTCATTCCTCGCCCTCCGAACCTTCTTTATCAGATAGCCTATTGGGGTTGGATTTGACTTTTGAGACAACGCGGCCTATTGACTTTTATTTAAAAGAAGCACATACTGGCCCAATAAGCCCGGATGGTGGAATTGGTAGACACGCTGGTTTCAGGTACCAGTGCCTTCACCGGCATGGAAGTTCAAGTCTTCTTCCGGGCAATACCTTCTCAGGGAGTACTAGCACATTTTTTCTTTCTTTGCTACATTAACAGCCATGAACACAAACATATTTTCATTGGTTTTTGGGATTTGCTCCCTGCTTATTGCGTGTATTGGTTCCTGCTCCAATGCCAAGACCGGCAGTCTGGGCAAGCGGGTATCCGCGGGCTTGCAGGGAACTGCGGAAAAATCGGCACAAAGCCCCGGAGGTGAAATAAGTCCTGCGGCGTCGGCTGATGCCTCTCTGGGCAACGGGTTATTTGCCCGTATAAGCACCGACAGGGGTGATATTGTAGTCCAGCTTGAATTTCAGAAAACGCCGCTGACAGTTTGTAATTTTGTCGCCCTTGTGGAAGGCAAAATGAATGTTACCGGGGGCAAACGTTATTATGACGGATTGACTTTTCACCGGGTTATCGCGGACTTTATGATTCAGGGCGGTGACCCGCAAGGAACAGGTTCCGGCGGCCCCGGTTACCGCTTCCCCGATGAGATAGTTCCCTCACTTAAACATGATGGCCCCGGAATACTTTCCATGGCAAACGCAGGGCCGGGAACCAATGGCAGTCAGTTTTTTATCACTCATGTCGCAACTCCCTGGCTGGACGGCAAGCATACCGTTTTTGGCAGGGTGGTTGAAGGGCAGAATGTCGTTGACGCTGTCCGGCAGGGTGACAAAATGAAGACTATCACCATTATTCGTAATGGCCCGCTGGCTAACCAGTTCAAGACGGATCAGGCTGCCTTTGACTCTCTGCTGAAAGAGAGTAATTCCGCCGCTGACGGAAAAACCAGGGCCCAGCGTGACGCCGATATTGCCCAAATTAACACCAAATATCCCAACGCGGTTCAGACCGCTTCCGGCGTCAAATACGTTATTCAAAAGAAAGGAACCGGCAATAAGCCTGCCGCCGGAAAAACGGTACAGGTAAATTACAAAGGTTCTTTCCTTTCCGGCAAGGTTTTCGACAGTTCTGATACACAGGGTCGTCCCCTTGAATTTCCCGTAGGTGTCGGCGCGGTAATTAAAGGCTGGGATGAAATGGTTCTGGATATGCAGATTGGCGAAAAAAGGGTTGCCGTTATTCCGCCGGAGTTGGCCTATGGAGAACGGGGAGCGGGTAATGGCGTTATTCCTCCGAACAGCTTCCTGATCTTTGAAATGGAACTTATGAGCGTAAAATAAGCATTTATAATTTAAGGAGAAATGCATGAGCAATCAGTATGTAGCGCAAACACTGGAAACCGTCAAAAGAAGGTATCCCGGTGAAACGGAATTTCATCAGGCGGTGACCGAAGTTCTGGAATCGTTGATTCCGGTAATAGAAAAAAACAAGGAATTTGAAGAAGCCGGTATTCTTGAACGAATTGTGGAACCTGAACGGCAAATTATTTTCAGGATTCCCTGGCTGGATGACAAGGGCAGGGTTCAGGTCAACCGAGGCATGAGGATACAGTACAATTCAGCGCTGGGGCCCTACAAAGGCGGTATTCGTTTTCACCCATCGGTCAATACCAGCATCATCAAGTTTTTGGGATTTGAACAAATTTTCAAAAATTCCCTTACCGGGTTGATGATGGGCGGCGGCAAAGGCGGCGCTGATTTTGACCCCAAAGGTAAATCCGACAATGAGGTTATGCGTTTCTGCCAAAGTTTTATGACCGAACTGTACCGGCACATTGATGCCGATACGGACGTTCCCGCCGGAGACATCGGTGTCGGCGGCAGGGAAATCGGCTTTATGTTCGGGCAGTATAAAAGGATAAAAAACATTTTTCACGGCGTGTTGACCGGAAAGGGGCTTTTGTACGGCGGCTCGCTTGCGCGAACCGAAGCGACCGGATACGGCTGCGTTTATTTCTGCAATGAGATGCTGAAAGACCGGAAATCAGGTTTTGAAAACAAAAAAGTTGTCATATCCGGTTCCGGCAATGTCGCCATATACGCCGCTCAAAAAGCCCAAAGTCTGGGGGCGAAGGTAATCGCCATGTCCGACTCAAGCGGTTATGTACACGATGCCGATGGCATTAAACTTGATGTGGTAAAACGGCTGAAAGAAGTTGAACGAAAGCGCATCAGCGAATATGCCGCCGAAGTCAAAAGCGCACAGTACACCGAAGGCTGTTCCGGCATTTGGACCATACCCTGCGATGTGGCGCTGCCCTGCGCTACACAAAACGAACTTGACGGCAATGCCGCGCAGGCACTGGTCAAAAACGGCTGTATTGCCGTTGCGGAAGGGGCAAATATGCCGTCAACGCCGGATGCGGTCAAAGTGTTTTTGGATGCAAAAATTTCTTTTGGCCCCGGCAAGGCGGCCAATGCCGGCGGGGTTGCGACATCGGGACTTGAAATGTCACAGAACTCACAGCGGCTTGCATGGACTTTTGATGAAGTAGACGCAAAACTGCATCAAATAATGATAAACATTCATACCGCGGCCAAAAATGCGGCGGCGGACTATAACACTCCGGGCAATCTGGTCAATGGCGCCAATATTGCCGGTTTCATCAAGGTAGCCCGCGCCATGATTGCGCAGGGAGTGTAGTTAAAAGTAAAAGGTCAGGAAAAAAAGAAGCCCAGCACCTAATTGATAGGTGCCGGGCGCCTTTCCGAGACATGTGTTGTTATTGCAGAAGCTGAAGAACCGATTGTCCTTTCTGATTTGCCTGCGCCAGCATGGCAGTTCCAGCCTGATTGAGTATCATGTTTTTGGTGTAACTGACTGTTTCATTGGCCATGTCGGCATCCCTTATGCGGGACTCAGAGGCTTGCAGATTTTCGGCTCCAATCTGGAGGCCGCGGACTGTGTGTTCCAGGCGATTCTGGTAGGCGCCAAGATCAGCTCTTTGTTTGTTGATTAGCTTGAGCGCTACATCAAGGGTTCCAATGGCACGGTTGGAATTGTCCGGATCGGACAATGAAATAAAACTATTGTCACCAACGTTCCGGATCCCAAGACCCTTCGCAGTCATAGTGCCAATAAACACTTCTGTCCGCTGATCCATGTTAGCGCCAATATGGAGCCACATAGAAGCGGTAACCACATTTTCACCCGCAGCGCGGGCAAAACGTCCGGTTAACAAATTCATCCCGTTGAATTGTGCGTGCGAGGCAATTCTGTCCACTTCTGCGACCAAAGCCGAAACTTCGATCTGGATGTACAAACGATCCTCATCGGTGTAAACACCGTTTGAAGATTGCACTGCCAACTCACGGAGACGTTGGACAACATCTTCGGATTCCTGGAGATAACCTTCCGTTACCTGAATGAATGAAATACCATTCTGGGCGTTAAATGTCGCCATATTCAGACCACGGATTTGAGCGCGCATCTTCTCAGAAACAGCGAGTCCCGAAGCGTCGTCACCGGCGCGGTTGATACGTATGCCGCTCGACAGTTTTTCCATGTTTTTATCCAGGTACAACTGGGTAACTTTGAGGGACCTGTCGGCAAACATCGCACTTAAGTTGTGATTGATAATCATAATTCACTCCTTTGGCTTTTTCCGGCGCACCACTGTCATCGACAGCTTACGGCGCCGCGGCTTCCATGCCGTATACAGAGTAGTCGCCTTCAATGAAGGCGCGGCATTCACTGACGTAAATGCCTGTGTGCCATTGTTTTCCGAAAGAAACACTATGTTTCCCCGGAAAAACGAACCCTCTACCCACCTGTCCCCGGAAGGGTGAGGATATCCGGCCAAACCAAGGAGGCTCGACGAGCGCATGGTTTATTCCGGCTCATTTTGAATATCGGAATTTGGCAAAAAGGCTTTAGTGAAAAATAAGCGGAAAAATTATTCCGGTTTCAGGGCATTGGTCAACCTTTCCCTGCCGGTAGTCTTTCCTTTTTTGGGCATGGCTTTTGCCGCGGCAATAAACGCGCGCAAATCTTCACCGGACTCCCGGTACAGGTCAGCGATATAGGCGTCTTCGGCGCTATATAAACGGTATAAATCCAAATAAGCATTGTTCACCGGCAGGTCAGAAAAGCCCCGGTAATGCGCACCGGAAAAGCGGCTTTCATATTCCGCATCAAAACGTTCTTTCGCAGCGCCGATAATCCGTTCTTTTTCGCGGAGTTTTTCATCCTGTTCTTTTTCACTTTTATACAGGACCTGGAGTTCTGCAATAAGTTCCCGAATAAAGGCCGTATAACGCCGATAATCTTCTCCGGCGGCAATCATGGTTTGGTATTCATCAGAATCAATGCCAAAGCGGGACTCCGTATACAGCCGGGCGCCTTCACTGCCGACAAATTCCGCCAGTTCTTCATTAAATTGAGCCTGTCCCTTCAAAAAAACCGTCGCGTGGAGGGATTCATGGATAATAAGTTCCGCCAGCCGGTCAGGGGAATAATCCCGCATATAGGAATACAGGGGGTCTCTGAACCAGCCCAGCGTGCTAAAGGCGTCAACCCCCCGAATCCAGACATCCAGCCCCTTTTTTTCAAGTTTGGCCCGTTCCCTACGGGCATCCTCAACATTAAAAAAGCCCTTATAAGGCATTGAACCGACCACGGGATACCGCCACTCATAACGGGTAAAAGAATCCGCCGCCGAGGCGGAAACCACCGCCGCCAGGTAATCCCGGTCTATTTGGACATAGCGGGTATAGTTTTTGCTTATTTTCAGGCCAAGTTCTTCCATCGCAAAACGGCGTATATCCCCAATCAGTTCCACAAAGCGAAGAATTTTCTCCGTTTCGGCAATTTCTGTTTCATTGCCGCCTGCCGCTGTTTTCGGAAGCGACTCCAGCGGAACCGCCCGGCTTAAATAACCCAGCATGATACTACCCTGTTTAAGGGTATAACAGCCGGATAACATGACACAGGCGGCTA
Organism: Treponema sp.; assembly: GCA_031256195.1. Taxonomy (GTDB): domain Bacteria; phylum Spirochaetota; class Spirochaetia; order Treponematales; family Breznakiellaceae; genus WQXQ01. The sequence goes on along the minus strand of JAIRRB010000249.1, from coordinate 2,628 downwards.
ACAGCAGAACAGCGGCGATCAGCAAGGGAAAAAGCGAGAAGGTTGTTTCAACTTTTGTATAACGCATGTACTGCCTCCTGCAATGCTTCTTTATCTATGCCCCAGTTACGTCCAAATCGGGCAAAAAGAGAATCTGAAAGCGCCATAAAACGGTCAAACACCGGATAATCGTCAATGTTTATCAACCCCCGGTTAACAATAAGTTCCCAAAAACGGGCGAAGTTTTTAAGGCGGTCAAGACCGGCGGCGGGCATGGCGGCGGTTTCCATTATTTCATAAGGCGGCGAAAGGTTGTAGCACATTCCGAAAGCGGCGCTATGCCGGGCAATCGCCGTACCGGGCAGCAGTTTTAAGATGCCTAACTGTATTTCCGCAAGGGAATGACATTTCGCCGCGCCATCAACAGATGACGGCGAAAGCGCCGCCCACAGCAAATCAAAGCCCCTGCCAAAGGAAGCCATATCCTCGCCGGGAAGACCGGCAATAAGGTCGGCGTGGATAATGGCGCTGGTTTTTCTCCGCACCAGGGCAATGGCTGCCAATTCCCGTTCCGGCTCTGACGGTCTGCCGATGCGGACGGAAACACCGGGATTGAGGGTTTGTATGCCGATTTCCAGCCGCAGAGTTCCGGGGGGGAAACGGGCGATAGTTTCCATCAGTTCCGGCGGAAAACGGGAAGGAACCATCTCAAAATGAACGACAAAAGGTTCCGCGCGTTCCCTGATTTTGCCCAAAAAAAATTCCATAATTTGCCGCGCCCGTTCAATATTCAAATTAAAGGTTCGGTCGAGGAATTTAAATGTATGCGCGCCTCGTTGAATTAAATCATCCATTTCCGCACAAAACGGTTTCAGGGGGAATTCCCGCACCTGGGATGAACTTTCGCTATAAATAGCGGTGCCGTGAGCGGCACGCGCACTCAGACAAAATTCACAGCCAAAGGGACAGCCCCGGCTTGCCTCTACATAAATCAGTTTTTTACGCAGGTCTTCATCACTATACAAATAATAAGCGCTTTTAATTGCGGTTACGTCAACCTGCTGAAATTCACGATTAACAAAAATCGTTTTTGAAGAATCATTACCTTCATTATTAAAAACAGCCTCGCACAATTCCCTGAACGCAATTTCTCCCTCTCCCGCAACACAATAATCCGCATAACGGAATATTTCCGCTTCCGGCGGCAGATACGACACTTCCGGCCCGCCCAGTACAACAACCGGACACTGTTCGGTTTTCCATATCCGGTGTAATTCCCTGAGCAATTCCAACGTGGCGGTATGATTCCAGATTGAAACCGAAAGGCCGAGAATCCGGGGACGGGCCGCCAGAATGGGGTCGATTTTTTCCCGCAAGGGCTGGCGCAGGGCAAATTCGATAATAGCGCAGCAGTTTTCCAATGGGCCAAGATTGGCTTTCAGAAGCCGCAGGGCCAGCGAAGGATGTATCCATTTGGCGTTAATTGCGGCAAGAAGGATGCCGCCCGTCGCTGGTTCATTCATCGGGTTTAATGCGTCTGAGCGCTTTTTTCCGGCTGTGCAGGCGCTTTGCCTGTAGTCGTTGTTCGCGGGCAGCCCGTGATGGTTTACCGGGCCGGCGGTGTTTGGGCAGACGAGCGGCGGCGGCAATCAGCGCCTCAAGACGAAAATACGCCCGCTCCAGATTGGTCTTTTGGGAACGTTCTTCATCCGCGTTTATAATGATTTCATCCCCATTGGTAATACGGTTTGCCAGCAGTTCCCGCACCCTGTCCAGTTCGGCCTCGTTCAGGCCGTCAATATCAGTGAGCCGCAGCCGCAGCGTTACCCGAGTATTAACTTTATTGACATTTTGCCCGCCGGGGCCGCCGGAGCGGGAAAAACTGCTCTCAGCGGCGGCGTGGATTGATTGATGCAGAAGAAAAACATTCATTTTATTTTCTATAGAACCATAACGCCGTATTTTTTGGCGGCAGCCCGCAAACCTTTATCAAGCGTACAGAGGGCGGCTTTTTTTCGATCCGCCAGTTCCAGATAAGCCGCATCATAAGAACTTAAATGGTAATCGTTGCACAGACGCAGCAATTTTTGTGAATAACTGACTCCTGTTTCAAAATCGGTTTGCAGATTAAAGGCAGCAAGATACGAAAAAAATTGCATTACTTCATCGCCGGTAAAGCGTCTGTGCCGGATAAGGTTGCTGAAAATACTTGCTATTTCGTACCAAAGCAAATGGGGGATATGCCTTTCATCTTCATTTTTGATTTTATCATATATCTTTTTCACATGCGGATTATATTCATCAGGTATAATCAGTGTGCCGATAAAAGATGCGTCAAAAACATAGATCATTATTTTCGCCCTTCTTCGATTGCGGCACGAATATTGAAAGAACCCGGCTTGCCGCGATAGAGTTTCCGCATTTCTACAAGCTGATCTACCGCTTCTTTAAAAGTCATCTCCGGTTTTTTCTCGAAAGGGATGATCTTTGCCACGGCTTTTCCCCGTCTGGTAACGATAAAATCATTACCCTGCGCCGTTTTATTGAGTATCTGCGAAAAATTAGTTTTTGCCTCAAAAGCCCCGATTCGTTGTGTCATGTAAACCTCCAATCAACTAGTTTAATAGACTAGTTGATTGGAGTCAAGCG
>JAIRRB010000222.1 GCA_031256195.1 Treponema sp. | reverse complement strand
GTCCGCCGGCCCAATTTTCCCCCCCCCCCCCCCCCCCCTTATTACATAGATAAATATTACCGGAAAAACCGGGAAACAACCTATTTATTACTCACCTACTCAAAATTCCTGTGGGAAGGGTATATACCACCCGTCCCGGAACACACCCTCACTTATGGATACAAACCGGAAATACCGGTATTGATATCCCTGCCCGGTGGGCAGGAAAATATTAACAGGTCTTGTACTACAAGACCGCAAAGGAGCTTCTTATGAAGAAGATCATTGTATTGGCGATGGTGGCAATTCTGCTGACATCCGGTTTGGTTCTGGCGAGCTGCGGCGGTTGCCCTGATGATGGGAATTGCAAGTATGATGCTAGTGGTGCTAGTAGTAAACAATGTACGGATGCATGTATCTCTAAGCAAGTCGCTGGCAATCCGACAGGAACGAGTTTCAAGTGTAACTGCTAGTACCTTTTGGGGGTATTAGTTAGTATCACGACCTGCCCTCCTACGGAGGGCAGGTTTTTTAGAAAAAAGTTAAACGTTAATAATAAATAACAAGAATTTAACCACGGAGAACACGGAGTAATTATGAAAAGAAGTATTATCATGGGTGCGGCGGTGTGCGTACTCGGTTTATTGATCGGCCTGGGGCCGCAGTTTTTATTAAAAGGCTGCGCCCACGGGAATGCCCGGCCCCTGTGTTTCTGGTCGCTGCAGGCGGAAATCGGCATCGGTTTGTTAATCGCTGCGCTGGGCATCTGCATGTTCGCCTTTGACGACCCCAAAACGCAGTTGGGTCTGGCCATCAGCACATTCCTTGCCGGTATTGTCGCTTTGTTTATTCCCTACTCGCTTATCGGCGGCTGCAAAGGCGCGGAAATGGCCTGCCGCCGTATCGCCTTTCCGGCCATTACCGTTGAAAGCGTCATCCTGGTGCTTTTTTCGGCGCTTATTGTGGTATACATTGAACTGAAAAAGCCGAAAGCGGTATAACCCTTTGGCAGGCTCTACACCTGGCCGGTCAGAAATTGTGCGTCAAGGTCGGTTAAGGGCTTGCCATAGATGGATTCAAAAAGGTAACCCAGGTTTGTTGTTTCCATTTTCTCAAACTGACAGCCATAGTAGCCCTGTGTTTTGTCCTTAAAGCGGCGCACAATTATCGCTTCTGTCGTAATGCTGCGCTGCGGAGTGATAATCTTGACCGTCAGTTTGCTTTCCAGTTGCAGCGCCGAGGCGAATTTGGAATGGGGATAGGCAAAGAGCAGGCCGGACGCGCTGATGTCAATCACCTTGCCTTCAAAAGTATCGTTTTTAATTTTTCCTTTTTCAAAATAACCGTTAATCTTGAGCGAATACGCCAGCACTTTGGCAAATTGGTACAGAACATCAATCACTTTATAATCAAAGGGAGGCTTTCCATCAACATTGTTCCAGATATGTATGTAACCGATTACATATTCATGAAAAAGGATGGGAATCCACGCGTCAGAAAAAATCTTGTTATCTGTTTTTGTTTTGATAAAGCGGGTGCAGGCATTGCCAATAAAGGCGGGGCCTATGCCGGTACTTTCCAGGTAACGTTTGAACATATCCTCGGTAATTATCCGTTTTTGGGGAAAGGGATCGCTCTGAAGAAAGCCGTCTTTGGTTGATGGCAGGAACAAGGTCTTGCCTGTTTCAGAAATTATCCGTTCTTCCACCGTGGAAGGCTGGGCGTCTTTGAAAAGCACCAGCCGGTAAGCGCTGGCAAAATTTTTTATCCAGGTGGCCATTTGCTCAATAAGTCCGGAAAGACTCTTGGGGTCGCTGTTCTGTAAAATATCCCCCCCATCTCCGGTTTCGTATTCCGCTACTTTGGGGAAGGAAAGATCGTAGCGCTCGCCCAAAAAAGTAAACTGTACCTGCATTTCAGAGGGGACGCTTACCCGTGAATAGGAACGGTCAAGGTCCTTGTAAAGAAAATCCGGCATGGTGCAGGTTATCTCCGCATCATTTATCTGCGTTACCTCTACCGTAAAAACAATCGACTTGCCCCGGTAACCGAACATCAAATCAATCTGGTCTTTAACCTTTAATTTTTTGATGGGCTTGTCGGTCTGAAAGAATAATTCTTCACCTGCCGGTTTTTTCAAAAAAAACAGATGTTCAATACGATCCTTCAAATAGATTACGGGAATACCCTCATCGTACAGAATCTTGAGCATAAATTCTTTTTCGATATTTTTGACCGGCGTTGCCATATCTTTAATAAAACCTCTCATAGGGGGAAAAATCAAAACGGTGGCGATTTTCCCTGTTTTCCGACTCGCGGCTGCGAGGTTCTTCCAAAATTAAATCCTCAAAGAGCCATATCCTTTCGGCGGGGACAGGTGGCGGCGTAACCGCCGGTTTTGCGGTCGGCGCGGCGGCAATTTTTTCATCCTGAGAATCTTCGGTTTCAGTGTCCGCGGACGCTAAATCTTCAGACTCCAAATCCGCGGATGTTGAATCATCGGCTGTTACATCCGTTGTGCCTGTCGGCGGCGGCGGGGCCGGTTGAGGACGCAGTTCTTCAAAGCGGACAAACAATTCGCCGGTTATGCCTTCTTCCCTGCCGATAAACCTCACCAAAAAGGAAAAAGACCCGTCCGGTTCTTCCCGCCCGCTGCCCAAACGGACAGACTGCGGATTAATCCCTTTCAGCTGGGCCATGCAGTCTTCCAGAAATACCTTGCTTACCGTGGAAAGAACCGATACGCCCGTGTTTCCCGCCAGAAGCGCGGCGGTTGTTTTTTTGGCAATTTCATAGGCCTCTTTGGAGGCCTGCCCCTGGCCCAATTCCCCGATAACCGTGTCTATGGGATAGCGGGGGGCCTCGTCTCTGCGGGGGCGCAGTAATTCTTCGGGAATAGAACCCCGCTGGTTTATTTCATTCTGGGGAAAAACATAAACTGCCATCAGCAAAAACAGCGCTGTAGATACCGCTTTTCTTATTTTTCTGCCTCCACATTAATTATAGAATATTTTACCGCAATATTCTATGATTATCGCAATGGGCGCATTAATACAGGCGGTTTTATCTGAAAAGTTTATCTGCCCGGTACGCGATGTCCTGTGGGGGCATATTTATTTTACCCCAGAACTGGCAGCGCTGGTCGATTCTGTCCCTTTTAAGCGGCTGCACCGTATTTTACAGCTTGGCCCGGTGTACCATGTTTACCCCGGCGCAACCCACACCCGCGCCAGCCATTCAATGGGGGTGTATCACCTGGGACGGCGGCTGCTGCAAAACCTGGCGGAACGGGGTATGGACGGGTCTGTTTCACCGGCCTTGATAAGCCGTGAAGGGGCAATGTCTTTTCTCTGCGCCTGCCTGCTCCATGACCTTGGCCATTTTCCCTACACCCACTCCCTGAAAGATTTGTCGCTGCGTTCCCACGAGTCCCTTACCGGGGCTATAATCCTCGCCGAGCCGGTAAAAAGCCTGGTTGGAAACTGCGGGGCGGACCCGGCATTAACCGCCGCCATTATTGACCGGGAACTTTCCGGCGGCTCCGGCAATACCGAACTGTTTTTTTACCGGAAACTCCTTTCCGGCTGTTTTGATCCCGACAAACTCGATTACTTAAACCGCGACGCCCGCTACTGCGGGGTTCCCTACGGCGTTCAGGATGTTGACTTTATCCTTTCGCGGCTTATCCCCTGTCCCGAACGGGGAATCGACATTGATTCACGGCTTATCCCCAATGTAGAAGCGATACTTTTCGCAAAATACCTGATGTACCGGACGGTTTATTGGCATCGGCAGGTTCGCGCCGCCACGTCCATGATAAAAAAGGCGCTGTTGGAGGGGCTGGAATCAAAGGTAATAGCCGGAGAAGAGTTGTACGGTCTTGATGATCAGGGACTGTTTGCCCTGCTGGGGAAAAAAACCGGCAGTATGCTGGCAGAGGCGGTGTGGCAGGGCAATTTTTACGCCGTTGCCGCTGAAATTCCCTTTATTGAGGCCGATCATGCCGGTTTGAGGGATATTAACCGGCGTTCCCGGTATGAGGAACAGCTTGCCGAAGAATTCCGCCGGGCAGGCGTCCCTCTGGGCAGGGGTGACCTGATTATTGATGTGCCCGAACCGGTTTCTTTTGAAACCGGACTGTTTGTCGTTGATGAACAGTGCGGCTTTGCCGAAAGTTCAAGCGCCTTCAAGACCGAAATACTCAATTCCTTCGTAAATACCCTGTATACCATCAGAATATTTGTAAATTCCGATTTTTGTGAAAAAATAGAGACAATGCCGGGATTATCTGATATACTCAAGGGAGATAAATTATGGTTACGTTCCTGATAAACAGACAGGGGAGGGATTATGGAAATACATAATGTTTCAGAAGAAGTTATTATTGACTCAGTCCACAAAATCTTTGATGTAGTAAAGCACGAAGGTAATCCGGAAGAATTATGCCTGTGCGAGCAATGTAAACTTGATACCATCTGTTACACACTTAACCGTATTATGCCGCATTATATCGTTTCAAACAGGGGTATAACCCGGATGGAACAGGACTGGGCCGGGAAACAGCAGGCCGAAGCCGACATTGCCGCTCTGGTATATAAAGGGCTGCGGCTGGTAAACCACAACCTGCGCCCCACCGCCCTCCACGATGATACTGTTTCCGAAGACCTGACTTTAACCAAACCGGCTTTTTACATCCCCACGATTATCGGGCGGCTTTTTGACGGCGAAACTTTTGCCCCGCTTGCGGGAGTAACGGTAGAACTGCGCAGCAAAGGTGAAGTTGTCCCCATGCGGAACCGGAATTGGCAGAACCCCTTTACTCTGGTTGCCAACACCCCCGGATCATATACCTTTTGGCCCACCCCCATTCTCGCCGATTCGATAGATATACACCGTACCTTTCAATACTCGCTCAAGATAGAATCCCTTCAGTATGAAACCTTGACCCATTTTTTTAACATACCCGTAATAAGCAGTATGTTGACGACCTACTCTTCCGTAACCATGGACAGAACCTTTAAGCTGCCCGACCTTTATTTATTCCATCCGGGGGAAGCGGAGATGAACGGGTAGCAGAAGAAAGGAAATTTCCTCGGAGAGGGGGGAGTCGGGGTTCCAGTCGTAAGCATCCTTGTTAGGAAGAATTTTCCCGCTGTTAAAAATTTTTTCTCGGAGAGGGGGGAGTCGAACCCCCGACAGCCAGTTCCCAAAACTGGCGGCTTAACCACTGGCCTACCCTCCGTTACTATGTTCTGTACTTTACTATAACAAAAAAAATACCTTACCTCAAGGTCTGTGAAATATTTGCTATTTTGAATATTGTATGTTATACTATAAACAATCCAGAATAAAGCAAGATTTATTATGAAAAAACTACCTTTTCATAATAAATACAATCCTGCTGGTTTGCCGGAAAACATACTATAGGAGAGGCAAAATGAAAATCAAAATTAAACTGAGTATCATGGTGATCATTATAATGGTGGTCGTAGTAGCAAGTGTTGCCATAGTATTGGTAAACCAGGCATCCGGTATAAGCCTTGAGTTGAGT
>JAIRRB010000213.1 GCA_031256195.1 Treponema sp. | reverse complement strand
GAATGTTGGGATTCACCGGAACTTACCGGGGCAAGCCCGTGTCGGTCATGGGAAGCGGTATGGGTATGCCTTCCATCGGCATTTACTCTTACGAGCTTTTCACTGAATATGATGTTGATTGTATTGTCCGTATCGGTTCAGCCGGGGGCTACAGCGATACCCTTAAAGTATTTGACGTCGTGATGGCCGCCGAAGTTTACAGTGAATCGACATTTGCCCGGTACCAGAACGGGTTTACCGGTAACCGTATCGCGGCGGATGAAAGCCTTTGCGTACAACTGAAAGAATCCGCGGCAAGGCTGGGATTCCCCCTGATTGAGGGAACGATTCATTCAAGCGATGTTTTTTACCGTGAGGAAGCGGCGGACGAACCTTATTGGCAAAAGGTCATGCGGGAACAGCGTTGCCTTGCCGTCGAAATGGAAAGTTTTGCCCTGTTTCATAACGCGAAAGTAACCGGGAAAAAAGCCGCCTGCCTCCTGACGATTTCGGATATGATGGAAGGCGGACAGGCCGCTTCCGCAGAGGAGCGACAGCAGGGTTTTACCCGAATGATGGAAATTGCCCTGGGAATCCTGTAATGCGGATTCTTTCATGGAATGTTAACGGCATACGCGCCGCGGAAAAAGGGGGCTTTTCAGGCTGGCTGTCAAAAGAAGCCCCCGACATACTGTGTCTGAACGAAACTAAAGCCGAACCGGGACAGCTTCCGCCGCAATTGGTAAATCCGCAGGCGGGGGGAAACCCCTATTACTGTTATTGGGCCAGCGCCCACAAAAAGGGATATTCCGGCGTTGCCATTTTCAGCAAGATTAAGCCGCTTGAGGTGCGTTTTATGGGAAAGGCCGCATTTGACGATGAGGGCCGCACCCTGGTGGCGGATTATAAGGATTTTACCCTGATAGCCGCTTACTTCCCCAATTCCCAGGATGCCGGAAAGCGGCTTGATTATAAACTGGCATTTTGCGGCGCGATGCTGCGGCTCTGTAACTCACTGGTCAAGAAAGGGCGGCGCATTCTGCTCTGCGGCGATTACAATATTGCCCACACGCCCATAGACCTTGCCCGTCCCAAAGCAAACGAGGGCAATGCCGGTTACCTGCCGGAAGAGCGGGCCTGGATGGACAAGTTTACCCAAGCGGGCTATATTGACACTTTTCGCCATTTCCACCCCGGCGAGGGCGGTCACTACAGTTGGTGGTCCTACCGGGCGGGGGCGCGGGAACGCAATGTGGGGTGGAGAATCGACTACCACTGCGTTGACAAGGCTTTCCTTCCTCAGGTAAAATCTTCTGTTATCAGGCCCGAAGTAACCGGGGCTGACCACTGTCCGGTGGAAATCATTTTAGACCTCTGAGGTTTGCCATGAAGATAAAGTACAATGCGCCGACTATTCTGACCTACACGCTTATTTGCGCCATAGTGATGGCTCTTACCACAACATTGCTGCCCGGCCTTGCCGAAAACTGGTTTATGATTCCCGGCAAGGGAAACTTTTCCCCTTCCAGCCTGCAGCATTGGGTATCCTTGTTGACCCATGCCGTAGGCCATAAAAACTGGAGCCACCTCGTCACTAATTTTTCCATTATCCTCCTCATCGGCCCCTTGCTGGAAGAAAACTACGGCTCTTTTGCCCTGTTTACCATGATTCTCATTACCGCTGTCGTAACCGGCATATTAAACGTGATCTTTTTCACCACCGGCCTTATGGGCGCTTCCGGCGTCGTTTTTATGATGATACTGCTGGCGTCGTTTACCAATTTCAGGCGCGGCGAGATTCCCCTGACCTTTATCCTTGTTTTGGTATTGTACCTGGGAGACCAACTGTTCAAGTCTTTCGGAGCGGGTATGGATGATATCTCCCATTTTGCCCATATTGCCGGGGGCTTCTGCGGCAGCCTGTTCGGGTTTTTTACCCCTCCCCGGCGAATTATCACCGTAAAATAGCGCTGACCGGTAATTATGCTGTTTTGTGGCTTTCATTTGTAATACCTTTGTGATATAATATGGTTATGAAAAAGGAATTTCTTCATTTTGATACCGTGCGGAACAACGCGATTAAGCTGGCTTTCCGCATCTATAGTGACGGGTTTATGCCTGATGTGATTTATGTATCACTGCGGGGCGGGGCATATATGGGTAATGTAATCAGTGAATATTTTAAGGTTATCCATAAAGGTGAACGTCCGGTGTATTTCGCGGCAGTGGTGGCGCACTCCTATCTTGATGTGGGAAAGGCGGCAAAGATACGGGTTGACGGCTGGACATACCCGCCGGATCATCTGCGCGTTGGGGACAAAGTGCTGCTGATAGACGACATCTTTGACACCGGCAGAACGATCAACAGTCTGGCGCGGATTATTCTTGAAAAGGGAATTACCCGCAAAGATTTGAAAATTGCCGTTCATGATTACAAATACTTTACTGATAAAGAGGAACAGCTTCCCATCCAGCCCGACTACTGGTGCCGCAAACATGAAATGTCCGTCAAAGACGAAACTTTCTGGGTACACTATATGAGTCACGAACTGGTAGGACTTTCCCAGGCGGAAATTGTTGAAAATTACTACAAGCAGGACCCCGATCTGAAAAAAGTAATGCAGTATATTCCCACCAGCAGTTAAAAACCGATGCTGTGCGGAATTGATGAGGCGGGCAGAGGGCCGCTGGCCGGCCCGGTCTGCGCCGCGGCGGTGGCGTTGCCCGCGGATTTTCCCACAGACGTGTTAGGCGATTCCAAAAAACTCAAACCGCAGCAGCGGGAAGATGCCCGCCGCCTTATCGTGGAGAAAGCCGCCGCCTGGGGAGTAGCCTGGGCAACTCATACTGAAATTGACGAAATTAATATTTTGCAGGCGAGCCTGTTGGCAATGAAACGGGCGTTTAACTGCCTGCTTGATTCCGCATTGGGCGGATGGCCGGAGCGGCTGGAAACGGAAATCCCCTTCGGCAAACCCTTTACCCCGGCAGTTCCCTCCGGCCTGAGCGCAGTGGCAGACGGCCTGCACACCCCGCTTCTGCCCATCCCCTGCACGCCGCTGGTAAAGGCCGACGCCTCGGTTTATGAGGTTATGGCCGCTTCAATTCTTGCCAAAACCGCCCGTGACCGGCTCATGGACTATTATGGCCGTCTGTACTCCGTATACGGCTATGAACGGCACAAGGGCTACCCTACCAAAGAACACCGCTCCCTGATTCTCAAACACGGCCCCTCACCGATACAGCGCGTAAGTTTTAGAGTAGGTTCTGGTTGAAGCAGTGCGCGCCTCTATGCTCAAGCGACAATCCGTTCCTGTACCATTTCGCCAATGATCTGGGCAGGTGTTTGATGGGTTGACAGTGCACGAGTCATAGTATATCCGCCGCAGTTGGGTTGAGTATATTGAGCAATTCTCTTTGGCGGATAAAAATATCAGATTTGTTGAAATTAACCTTCGGAGTAGTGCGGGTCAATTCCTCATCGAGAGCGTCAGCTTCTTCTTCAGTCATGTACGCCATTTTTGCTGCATATATTCTTTAATCTATGATACACTTCTCCATAAAGAAGCAGTAAATGACTGATAGGGAAAAAGAGCTGGTAAAAAATTATCCTGAAGCCGATGCTTTTGCCGGAGCGGCAGCAAATGTCTGGAATGGCAGCGCCTCGCCGGTAAAAATTGAAATGGTCGTTAAAGGCAGACTGTATGCGGAATTAAAAAAAATGCTGAACAAGGATATTCAATCAGTATTTCTAACGGACAGTGACATACGGCATATTAAGAAAAAACATGGCAGCAATGAAGCGGCAAGAGGTCAGGAAAATATAACTCCTGATGATTTTGCGCTCATCCCCCTTGTGTTAAATGAATTCGACAAAGTAGAACATGATTTAACCGACAAAATGGGCAATAAAAAATTACTCTTTCAAAAAAATTGCGGAGGATTAATTTATCTGGCAGCCGTTGAACGGGGGATTACAAAATGGAAGTGCGGACATTCTGGAAAATGCGCATCCCAGGTGCCTCGTGCTGACTGTTTCCAGTCCCCTTGAGCTTACGTCCGAAACGACCCTGGGCGGCTTCTTTTAGTATCATCCATAAACCCAGAGAGGTCAAGAGAGTGTCTGTCACCGCCGACGTTATTAATTATTCTTTATTTTTTTTCTCTCTTAATGCTTTTAGCTCACAATTTATGAACATTTGCATTTTTGCCAGGATTGTTTCTTTCCAATCCTCCTCTATAGGAGACAGAACAAACAGATCGGTGGTATCTTTACCCAAAGCGGCTGCTATACGTTCAATCATTTCGGCGGAAGGGAATTTTTTGCCATTTTCAATTAAACCAAGGTAATTGGGAGCCATATTGACCATTTCGGCTAATTTTGCCTGTGAAATACCGCTGTTTATCCGGTAATATTTGATATTTGAGCCTAAATATTTCTTTATATTGGTCATTGGACAATCTAAAAGGTATTTTTATCCCATCTAAAAGTATTGACAACAACCTGTAGTATTTGGTAGTATATCCATTATATTGGGTGTATTTTATATTAAAGGTTTGATAGTTCAGCGTGAAACGGGTTGACCTGTACAAATACCTTATTCCCGCTTTTTATGCGGTCGTAATGGCTCTGGTTATCTTCCATGCGTGGAACGGACGCAGTAGCCTCCGCAAAGGCGGCAGCAGTGCCCTGTACCGCAACCTTATGGACAGCCCCGCATGGATCAGAAAGGGCTTTGACCATAACAGCATACTGCAAATGCCGACCCCCAGCAGTGAATGGGTGCAATTTGAAACTTCGCCGCCGAGAGTCATGAACGCCCCCCTGCCGGATTTACCCAAACGGACTTTTTTCTCGCCAATGGGCAGGAAAGCGGAAGAGTTCACCATAATAATTCCGGTAGAAATGGACGGTGAAGCAATCGCGCATCTTAATCAAGCTGCCGTTTTACCGGGAATATACTTTGCCCACATCGGTGAAAACTGGGAAATCTATATAAACGGCAATTTGGTACAGTCTGAAATGCATCTGGATAAAACAGGACAGCCCCGGACGCGCCGGAACTGGCGCGGGGTCTTTTTTCCCGTAAACAATTCATACTTTGTTACCGGAACCAACATCCTCGCCCTGCGGATCGTGGGCGACCCCACCTACCGGGTTACCGGGCTTTCCTACACATCGCCCCATTACATGGATGAATACCGGTTTATCGAAAAACGGAACCGTAATTTTTTGTATACCGCTCTCTGCGGCATTTTTGGTTTTGTCGGCGTTTATTTTCTGCTGCTGTTCCTCTTTATGCGGAAAAAAGACGAGGGCTATTACCTCTGGTTCAGCCTCTATTCCATTCTGCTCGGCGTATACGCCGTTACACGAGGCAGCATAATTAACACCCTTATTCCCGGTTCGGAAATAGCCAAGCGTCTTGAATATTTTTCACTGATGCTCACCGTTCCCATGTTCGGACTTTTTATTGAAACCCTGTGGAGAAA
>JAIRRB010000126.1 GCA_031256195.1 Treponema sp. | reverse complement strand
CATCGCCATTTTGGAGATAAAGCGTTCCGCCACATACAAGCGTATTTCCAGAGCGTCGCCGCCCGCGATCCGCGCCAGCGGCACCGCCTGGCTGATTGTCATGCCGACTTGCGCGGGCAGGGACACTATCGTCCCGCTGATGGGGGCGGTCGCGATGCCCCATTGAAAGTCCATGCCCGGCCTTGAGGGATCAACCGCCGCAATTTGGCCGCCCCTGTTCACCCGCTGGCCCACCGACACATACACATCGGCCACTTTGCCCGCCGCGTCGGAATATACGTCCACCGTGGAACCGGCGATTATATCCCCTGAAAGGGCGATATAATCCCGAATTTGGCCCTCAACGGCGGCCGTGGTATTTACCGCAAATACCGCTTTCTGCGGCGCGTTCTGTTCTCCGGCGCCGCCCGTTTTTCCCTTTTCCCGCATCTCTTTTATCCTGGCGCAGCCGGAAAATGAAAGGGTCACCACTAACAGCATAAGGATTTTTGTGTTTTTCATTGATTCATCTCCTTTGAAGTCAAAGTCCCAAACGGAACTCCAATGGCATATTCAAGATCAAGCAAACCGTTAAGGTAGTTGAACTGTTGTTCAAGCATGGAAACCTTTGCCTGTTTCAATTCAAGCCCGGCGTTGTGTACCTGTAACTGGTCCTGCAAACCGGCGTGGTAAGCTTCTTCGGACAAGTGGTAGGCCCTTTCCGCAAGGTTAACCGTCTGCGTCTGGGCTTCCGTAGTGATTCGCGTTTTATCCAGTGACAAGACCGTATTGTAAATTTCAATTTCTGTCCCACGGATCAACTGGGCGAGGCCGATATTGGCGATTTTGATCTGATCATCCAAATTTTTAACCCCCTGAAAATCGGGGCTGAAGGGAAGCAGGCTGTGCAGCCTGATTCCCAGCGTGATGGAAAGGGAACCGGATTTTTTCCATTTGTCGCTGTCGCCCCAATCATCCTTCCAGGGGTCGCCGATAAAAGCGGGCGTAGTGTTCCAGCTTAAATTAAGAAAGGGAAAGAGCGAATAAAATTGCGCTTTACGGGCGCTCTGTAACATCTGGATACTGTGCCTCAGTTCCTGAATGTCGGGCTTGCCGGAAGCGGCTTTGGAGATCATCTCTTTCACGTCAAGGGACACGAAATCAGTTTCGCTGTCAACCGGCGCCAGTTCAAAAAAGGTGTCGTAGTCCATCCCCATAAACATGGCAAACTGGGCCATAGAAAGGCGGAAGCCGTTTTCTACCTGATCTATCGTGGGCTTCATATTTTCCACGGCAACCTGCGCCTGCAGCAGAGTTAATTCCGGCGCAAGCCCGGCCCGGTAATTTGCCCGCGCCATTTCAAGGCGCCGCCCCGCCGCCCCATAACTTTCTTTCAGCAAATTGATGTTTTCCCGGAGCAGCAGCATATTGTTATACGCTTTACGCACGTCACGCTCAAGCTGGGACCTGGCTTTTTCATAACTGACCATTCCGCCTTCATAATCCAGCCGCAAGCGGCGCATGTTTTCAAACATGGCAATGCTGATATTGAGCGAAGCCTGAATTGAACCGGCAACATGCCACTGAGGAGCATCGATGGAATAGGGGACAACGCCATGAATGGGCGAAAAACCGGGGATTTCCACCGGCGCCATTCCGGAAATGGTACTTTTTTCGTTATCCATGATCATGCTGCCGCTTACCGTTACGCTGGGAATAAACTGATTCCACGAATAATCAGAGGCCCGTTTTTTCGTAGCGCCCGTTACACGCGCCGATTCCAGGCTGAGGTTATTTTTAAACGCCCGTTCAACCGCTTCGTCGGGGCTGAGGCGCAACACTTCCTGCGCGGATAATATCCCGCCGATCAACGCCCCCAACAAAAAAAACAAAAGCCTTGTTAACGATCTATTACCGCCTGTTACAAACTTCTTCCTCATTCCTAACTCCGTATTCCTCATTTTATTGAAAATCCTCCAATCCCCAGCGTTAAAAACCGGTGTAACGATCTAATGTCGCTCATCTGCACATTATCCAGGGACTTCACCGGAGATGCCGCCTGCTCCGCGTTTCTCAGCATCAAGGTATTAATAATAAGAAACAGAATCCACGGCGACAGCCACAGATCGCTATCCTGCGGCATACTATTAAAAAGGCTTTCACCGCCGCGCAGTGAAGAAATATCAATATCTTCAAAGATTCGCAGAAAAGTATTGGGCGGCGGCGGTTTATTTTCCGGATCAAAGTCGGGCCTGCGGTTGCGCAGCCAATCCATCGTTACCAGAATATCCCGCTTTGAACGCAAATATTCAACTATCGATATGATCCCCAGATACAACTGTTCATGGGGGATCGCCGACTGCTTCATTCCCTGCCGGGCAAACTCAATAATCCGCACCGTTTCGGTCATAAAAAGCTGGCGCAGCATATCCTGTTTGCCTCTAAAGCGGCTGTAGAGGCTGCTTTTCGCCAAGCCTGAACGGCGGGCAATCTGCTCCATAGAGGCTTCCCAGGGGCCGGCTGTAGCCACCGCCTCTGCCACCGCTTTGAGCAGGGGATCATCCCCGATAGTGTTTATCGTTCCCGCGATGCGGTTTTCCAACCCTTCGTAATCCAGCGCGTCTATCTCCTCCTTAGTGTAACAAAGACCGCCGCCAATAATGTTACCGATCATGTCAATTATTTGCGCGATTGACGCTTCAGTAGGCGTATTCATAAAAGACTTTCCCCGTTTATGAAAGTCAGCCATAAAAAAAACGAGGGTCGCATAGATCAAACGCATTATCAACTGGTTTGAATGATGAAATTTAAGCAGATCAACGCCCCGCGCATGGAGTTCATCCACTATTTTGAAGCCTTCCAACTGGCGATTCTGGAGTTTTATCATTGAGAAGATAAAAACATACACATTCCGGGCAAAATACTCGGCAATAGACCGGGTTATCATGAACACGCCCCTGCCGCTATCCCCGGTTCCCAGGGCTTTTTCATAATCGTTCCTGATAAAACCGGCAAGATCATCAAAAAAACGGGTTGTCATGGCGTCAAGCAGGGCTTGTTTGCTCATAAAATGACGGTACAGGGCCGGTTTGCAGACCTTTAATTCCCGCGCTACATGGCTGAGACTGGTATTAAAATAGAATTCGCGGCCCCACACTTTAAAAGCCGCTTGCATAATTTCCGTCTTTGTCATATACTCAAAAACCGCCGCCGGGCATTTGTAATACCCGGAAAATGTTACCGACCGGTCGTTAACATACTAACAATATAACAACTGCCAAAATAAAAGGCAACAGGGTTTGAAGGTTTTTTTACTAAAACGGGGCTTTATTTTCCGGACGCGCCAAACGCACAAATATTTCTTGAAACACAAAAACAAACTTGACAAAATCCGCAAAAACATGATATTCTACCATAACAGGGCATGGTGTCCGGTAACGGAGCACCCGCCCAATGTACGGCATAAGGAGCGTTTGAGCGGCACAGGGAAAACCCCGGAATTTTCCCGATGATGCGTTTTTGTATGAAAAAGTATACACCCGAA
>JAIRRB010000199.1 GCA_031256195.1 Treponema sp. | reverse complement strand
AAAGCCAAAGGTCTGGAAAAACACTTGGCCTGCCTGTCGAGTCTTTGCGCTGACTCTAAACGCAAGAGGGTACCTCAGCTTTGTGTTTTTAATTCTTCTTAAGTTGACGCATATGGTGTCTGTCACCCCCTTACTTGCTTAAACAACAGTGTTTGTACTTTTTACCCGAACCGCAGGGGCATGGGTCGTTGCGGCCTGTTTTGGGGCTGGTGCGGATTACCGTGCGGGGGATGACATTTCCTTCATCGTATAACCATTCGCCTGAAACATTGGCGTTCTGTCTTTTGAATTGCGCCTTTTCATGGTGAACATCTTTCAGGCCTTTGCTCTCGTAAGCCGCTTCAAATTCCACGGTTCCTTCGGTGTCAGCGGGGCCGCCCTTTTCGCATGAGATAATTTTAAGGCCCAGCCATGTTGACCTTTCGCTCCAGCTGCGGGTTGATTCGTAGTCGATGTCGTCTGTGCCCTTGCGGGAACAGGTATTGATAATGTAGTCGATTGCGTGTTCAACATAGGCGGAATAACGGCTGCGCATGAGGGCTTCGGCAGTGGGGGCCTTTGCCTTGCCGGTGATGTACGGCTCGCAGCAGTTAACGTAAGGGCGGCCTGAACCGCAGGGACAGTTTTTCATAACAGCGCCTCCAGCAGGGCGGAAACTGCGGCGGGGATGGTTTGTGAATGTACGGTTCGCTTCAGTGCGTTGGCAAGGGAGGCCGGAACCGGCGTGGGGCCGGCAAGCGGTTCAACGGTTTCGGAAAATTTTGCCGGATGCGCGGTGGAAAGCACTCCCACCGGGTCACCGGCCCTGAGGCCGTCAATTTTATTTTCCGCAAGGAGTTTATCTACGCCTTTCCAGCCGACCGCGCTGTGCGGGTCGAGAAAATAACCCGCTTCATTATACACCCGCGCAATGGTTTCCCGCGTTTCCTCATCGGAAACGGAAACGCCCAGAATAATACGCCGCATTTCCTCCCACGAAAAATGCGCCGCCATGCGTTCAAAATTGCTCGGCGCGCCCACATCCATCGCATTGGAAATGGTCGCCTGCGAAGTTCTGGCCTGATATTCACCTGACGCAAGATAATCGGGAACGGTTTTATTAATATTGGTAGCGGCGATAAATTGCCGTATCGGCGCGCCCATTTTCATGGCGTATAACCCGGCGGTTAAATTGCCAAAATTGCCGGAAGGTACACACAGGGTAATGGGTGTACCGGGGGGTATCGCCCCCCGCTGGGGGGGGGGGGGCGCAATATCATGCGCCCCAGGGGGGGGGCCCCCCCCCTTCTGATTAACAACTCGCGGAGTCGCCTCGCCATCGGGGTCGGTACGGCCCACAAAGGCTCTGCCCGCGGCGGCGGTGTAATACACTGCCTGGGGAATGAGGCGGGATATGTTAATGGAATTGGCCGATGAAAGCGTCATTTTCTTTTTAAGGCTCTCATCGGCAAGGGCGGCCTTTACGAGACGCTGACAGTCGTCAAAACTGCCTTCAACAGCAAGGGCGGCAATATTGCCGCCGAGACCGGCAATCTGCTTTTCCTGCAAGGGGGTAATTCTGCCCTGGGGATACAGCACAGTAACGGAAATGCCGGGGACTTCAAAAAAGCCATCGGCGACGGCCCCGCCGGTATCGCCGGATGTGGCGACAAGAATGTGCAGGGGTTTTTCCTCGCCGCGGCGGAGGTAGGCAAAAGCCCGCGCCATAAAACGTGCGCCGAAATCCTTAAAGGCCGCGGTCGGCCCGTGAAACAGTTCCAGTATAAAACGCCCGCCAACGCTCACCAGCGGCGCGGTAAAAGGATAGGCGGATTGGACAATATCTTCCAGAACGGTATCGGGTATTTCACCCTGCACATAAGGTTTGATGGTTTCCATGGCGATGTCGCGGTAGTCCATTGTTCCCAGCGAGGACAGTACCGCCTGGGGGTAGGGGGGAATTCCTTCCGGCACAAACAGCCCGCCGTCCGGGGCAAGGCCGGTAAGGGCGGCTGTCGCGAAGTTGACCGCATTATTTTTGTTTCGGGTGCTGTAGTAACGCATGGGGCATTATAGCATGAGCGGGGAACAGGGGCAACGAAGCGGAAACCGAAGCCTAATCTTTTTCTTTAAGCAATGCGTCATTGTTGAGTACCTTGAATGAAAGCGCCTTGGGGTGGTTGATGTCCCGCACGACAATGCCTTCTTTATCAAGCCCGCTGGGGTATTTGCCCTTTGCCTTTTCCAGCAATGTTTCCAGAGAGTACGAAAAATGTTCCCCGCGCTCCTCAAGCGGCACAACGGGAATCCCAAAAGCGGCGCAGATTTCGCACAATGTATCGTAGGGAAGGTATGAGCCGGAATCCCAGTCCTTTACATCGAATATATACCATTCAATGCCGGGCAGCCGCAATTTATTTTTTTGTATGCCGGGGCCGCATATTTCGCCGGTTAGTACCATGTTTTTTCCGTACTGCGCAAATTTTTCTTTCAGGCCGTATTTATACACCGGCATCCAGTACAGGGCGCTTTCATCATCCTTAATTTCCTTGTTGCGGCTGCAGCATCCAACCTTTCCGTCAATATAATACACAATGCCGGAAGTGCCGTCCATTTTGGTGGTGATGTAGTAGGGTCTGTCATGTAACTGCTCAAGCAGTTCCGGCGCAGACTGAATCCGTATCTCATCGGAGGCCGGAATTCCGTGGGGCCGGTCTCCAATCATAACCCCGCCGTCATTGGCTGTTTCGGGAATGTACCATTTTTTTACGCCCAGTTTTTCCGTAACGTCATCGCCTTCATTAAAGCCTTCAAGCTCGGGGAATTTTAACAAAGGCAGCAATAGTCCCTGTGAAAGCTGCCCCCGCATTCTTACGGTACGGATACGGAAACCGATGCCGTTATCGGCATTGTCGCGGTAGGAGGAACTTCGTAAAAATTCATAACGCGGCTCTACGGGAAGAAAACTGTCAACCTCAAAATATACGCCCAGGTCGCCTGTCTGAAATTCGCCCTTTTTTACCACGCACTGCCAGCCCATGATATGGGCGGTTTCCAGAAAATCCGAATCCGGAATGGCGCTTATCATTTTTACCTTTTGAATGGTAACCAAAGAACGCATGGTTTCTCCTAACGCTTGTACTTGAGGGTTTCCAGCGCCGATTCGCCGCGGGTAAAACCAAACCAGAGTTCCTTGCCCGTTTTTTCCCGCAGCAGTTTATAGTAAGCGGGAAGGTCTTTGATGTTTTCCCCGTTTATCGAATTTATCAAATCGCCCTGCCGCAGGCCGATAATATCCGCGGGACTGTCGGCCATTACCTGGGCTACATACAAACCTTTTGCGTCTTTTTTCAGGTCGAGCGTTTCTTTAACTTCATCGGTGAGGGGTATCAGGTGTATGCCGGGCCAGAGTTTTTTATTGTCCGAGGCAACCTGATCGGTGCGGGCCTCGATACGGACCTGAATGTCTTTGGAAGCGCCGTCTCTGATTACCGTAAAAGTCGCGCGGTCGCCGGGCTTGAGGTCGCCCACCGTCAGGGTAAGCGGGTTAACGCCTCTGACTTCCTTGCCGTCAACATGGGTGATAAAGTCACCGGGGCTGATACCGCCCTTGTCCGCGGGAGAACCGAGGAAAACCTGTGAGGCCATTGCCCCCCGTTTGCCTTCAATGCCCAATGCCGCGGCGGTTTCCTTGCCGGGTTCCATAAGCGACACGCCCAGCCAGCCGTAACTGATAGTACCGGAACTGATGAATTCGTCTATTGACCGTTTGGCATTGTTGATAGGAATGGCGAAGCCCAGTCCCACGTTGCCGCCGCCGGTGGTATTGCTGGCAATCCAGGTATTAATGCCGATAACTTCACCCCGTATATTGACCAGAGCGCCGCCTGAATTTCCCTGATTAATGGGCGCATCGGTTTGAATAAAATCGTTGATGTTGCCACCCGGCCCGCCGGTACGCCCCACCGCGCTGACGATTCCCATAGTTACTGAAAATGAAAACTGCTCGCCCAGGGGATTACCCATTGCTATTGCCCAGTCGCCCACCCGCACGGCATCGGAATCGCCCAGCACTGCCAAGGGGTAACTGTCGCCGGTTTCAAAAGAAATCATCGCCAGGTCTTTACGCTCGTCTTTTCCCACAAGTTTGGCGGGATATTCCTTGCCGCTTTTGGTGGCTACCCGGATTTCGGTAGTGTTATCAACAACGTGATGATTGGTTATCGCGTAATACATCCCCTCTTTCTGGCGGACAATAATGCCGGAACCAAGACCCTGCGACCGGTATTCCCGTTCCTGCCCCCGGCTGTCGGGATTGCGCTCGCGGGGACCGAAGAAGAATTCCCAGGGAATTCCGTTAAAATTGGGAATCGGCTGCCGGCGTACCGAAACAGTTTTTAATTCCACCACCGAAGGCAGCACCTTGTTGGATACCGCATTAAATACGTTTTGCAGCCCTTCGGCTATTGCCAGGTCGTTTTCAGAAATGGCCACCGGATTTTCCTGGGCGCGGGCGACAAACCGCGTCTTGGGCGTCGAGCAGGAAAAGGACAAAAAGGCCAAAGAAAAGCCAAAAACCACCCCAATCAACACCAGATTAAATACCAGCAGATTTTTTGATGACAACTTTCGCATCAGATTCATATACATTTCTCCTCATGACTTTCTGATTAATTTATTCAATAATATAATAATAAAATCATTAACGAATAGTTACAACCCGCCTGTAGCAGCGATTTTTCGTCATTTTCCAATGAAACCTTCCAGGGGGTCGGTGAGAATTTCCACCTGGTCGCGGAATATGGCCACGGTATGCTCCCAGTGGGCGGAGATTTTATCGTCAGCCGTGACCACCGTCCAGTCATCTTCCAGCACTTCCACATCGCCGGTTCCCAGGTTAATCATCGGCTCTATGGCAAACACCATGCCGTTGCCCATGCGGGGATTGGCGCCGTGGGGATAGTTGGGAACATGGGGGTCTTCGTGCAGTTCAAAGCCGACCCCGTGGCCGCAGTACTCCCGCACAATTCCGTAACCCTTTGGCCTGGCATGGCCTTCCACCGCCCGCGCAATCTGAAGCAGGCGTTCCCTTGGTTTAATCGCGGCAATGCCTTTGTACAAACATTCCCGGGTGGTTACATTCAGCTCATGGATTTCCCGGCTTACCCTGCCCGCTTCAATACTCAGCGCCTGGTCGCTGATAAAGCCCCCCAGGTCAATGCCGCAGTCAAGCCCCACCAAATCCCCTTCATGGATTTTCCGTTTGGAAGGTATGCCGTGAATGACCTCATT
>JAIRRB010000240.1 GCA_031256195.1 Treponema sp. | reverse complement strand
GGTTTCAGCGACTGGTTTATGCCGTCCCGTGACGAACTGAACTTTATGTACGGCAACTTATATTTGAAAGGGCTTGGCAATTTAAGACCCGAACAATACTGGTCGTCAACAACATGGACGGACACTTGGGGTTCTTACAGAGCATGGTACATAAATTTCGCAGACGGTAAACATGACAATGTAAACGCAGGGCAGCAGCGGCGGGTACGACCTGTTAGGCAGTTTTAGCAAGTGTAAGTGAAGGGCAGGGAACAACCAATGAAGGAACGCTAAGGTTATAAACCATGCCAACCCCGCCCCGAAAGGCCGGAGTGTTCATTTTTTGTCAAACCTGCGCTCAATATCATCAATAACGACATCGGGTGTTGAGGCGCCGGACGCAAGGCCGATACGACTAAACTTAAAAAAATCCGGCGGAATATCCGCGGCTGTTTCTGCCAGAGCGCAGGGTTTGCCCGCCGCTTCCGCTATGGCGAGCAGGCGGCGGGTATTTGCCGACTCTTTTCCTCCGGCGATAATAACGGCATCTGTTTTGTTCAAAAGTTCCCGCAGGCTGTCCTGCCGTTTCTGAGTGGCCGCGCAGATTGTTTGGGCGATTTCCAGACCGGGAAAAAATGGAATGATTGCGCTGCCAATAGCCCGGTATTCATCCGTTGAAATGGTAGTTTGCCCGATAAGCGCGGTTTTTGCGCCGTTTTCTGCGCCGCATCCTGCGCCGCCACATAGCGCATCTTTATCACGCAGTTGGACGGCGGCTTTTTCCGCTTCGGCGGCATTGTTGACAACGGCGCAAAAAAAGGCGGCAGGGTCGTCCCCGTCGGCGGCCTCGCCGCTGGCAGTTTGTTCGGCAAAGGCAGCCTCGGCGTACCCTTTAATGCCAATAATTTCGGCGTGGTGTTCTTCACCTGCCAGAAACAGCCGGTATCCAGCTTTGGCAAAAGCAGCGGCTTTAAGCTGGCTCGATTTAACTCTGGCGCAGGTTGCGTCAATCACCTGCGCTCCCCGCCGGCGCAGTTCCGTTTCGGTTTGGGGGCTTATGCCGTGGGCGCGAATAATGACAACCGCGCTGTGTAAATCTTCGGGTAAATCATGTTCATCAAGTATCACTACCCCCCGGCGTTTCAATTCCTCAAGTATTTGAGGATTATGAATCAGGGGGCCGAGGGTATAAACAGGCCTTTGACCATGAGATTGTTCAGCTTCCTGATAGGCAAGTTCAACCGCCCGCCGGACCCCGGTACAGAAACCAATCGCCTGAGCGCGAATTATGTTCACGAGGCTTTTGAAGCCGCGCCTTTAAGATGACCCGCCGGTACAGCAAGTTTTTGCTTTTCCCGTTTAGTCTTCTGTTTCTCCCAGAAATTGACAAACCCGGATGCGATAAAGATTGTGGTGTATACGCCGGAAATCATTCCTACCAGCAAAGCAAGGGCAAAATCTTTCATTGAACCGGTGGTAAAAATATACAGGGACATTACCGCCAGCATGGTAGTCAATGTGGTAATGATGGTTCTGCTCAGTGTTTCGCTCAGGGAACGGTTCAGTACGGTGACAAAAATTTCATCGGGGTAGATACGGCGGTTTTCCCTGATGCGGTCAAAAATAACAATGGTATTGTTAATTGAATAACCGAGTATCGTCAGAATGGCGGCGATGGTGGTGGTATTGAATTCCATTCTCGACCAGGCCACAAAGGCGATAATGACCAAAGTGTCGTGCATAATGCCAATGACCGCTCCCAGGGCATACTGCGGTTTAAAGCGGATAGACGCATATACCAGAATCAACAGCAGGGTAAAACCCATAAGAATCCCCACCTGATCGGTAAGGTCTTTGGAAAAGCGGGAACCTACATAATCGGAACGAAGCACGATTACTTCGCCTGAGCCAAAATACCCTTCCAGAATGACGGTGATATTTTCAGCGGAACCGCCGCCGCTTTCCCCTTCCGTTTGACGGCTGTCATCAAGACGAATCATAAAATGGCGGTCTTGCGGCTGTCCCAGACTCTGAACCGCGACAGTTTGTCCCAGACTGGACACCGCTTCGCGTACCGTTTCAATTTTAATTTCCGGACTTTGGGGGTCAAGATAATGCACCCTATAGGGCTCGCTGCCCAAATAGGGATTCCCCTGGGCGCTGCGTACCAGCCATTGCGAACTGGTCCCTTCGGCAATATCAATTTTAACATTGAGGCCTTCTACGCGGGAATTGAGGGCCTGAGCAAGAGCGCCGATAGTCCCATATTCGCTGAACGGGAAGGTGACTGTTCTCGACTCAACGCCTACGCCGGAGTTAATAATATACAAACCGCTGCGATCAAAACTGATTGTCGCGTTGCCCCTGCCCGACCAGGTCAGGCTGAATGCCGTAGGGGCAAACTGTACTTCCTGTATCAGACCGGCCCGAAAGTCTACACCCAGATTAAAGCCGCCCATGACAAAATAACCTACCAGTCCGGCACCGGTGATAATAATGGAAAAAATCATCGCCGGTAAAAACAAGTTTGAAAATCGAATAATTTTTTTCATTATTTTATCCCCCCTGCGGCTTCGCCTTCGGCCTGCAGCCGGGACCAGGTTATCGAAACTTTTTTACTGTGCAGCACATCCGTACCAAAGTCAAATATCAGCCGGGAAACAAACAGGGCGGTAAACACCGATGAGAATACCCCAACGGCAAGCGTCACCGCAAATCCCTGAATGGGGCCGGAACCAAGCTGTGAAAGGAACAGGGCCGCGATAAAGGTCGTGATATTGGAGTCCATGATTGCCCAGAACGCCTTGTCAAAACCGGCCTCGACTACGGCTTTTCTGCCTTTGCCCAGCCGCATTTCTTCTTTCATGCGTTCAAAAATAATGACGCTGGCGTCAACCGCCATGCCGATAGTCAAAATAAAACCAGCGACACTCGGCAGAGTCAGGGTAAAATTAAACGCGGAAAGAATGCTGAACATAAGATAGAAGTTAAGCAACTGGGCGACAATGGCATTAATCCCTGAAACTTTATAGTACATCAGCATAAAGATAAAGACCGCCACAATGCCGCCCAGCAGAGCATACATACCCTGCCGTATCGTATCCTCGCCCATTGAAGCGCCTATGCTTTGCTGGCTGGCAACATCAAGTTCCACCGGCAGGGCCGCGGTTCGCAGGGTCAGGGCGATGTTATTCGCTTCATCCTGACCAAAACCGGTCAGCCGCACCGCATCGCGGATTGCCGACTGGATGGTCGCCTGGGACTTAACCCGGTCATCAAGCACAATGGCCAGGGGCTTTCCCACATTGGCGGAGGTAAGCCGGTAAAAAATTTCGCCGCCCTCACTGTCCAGCATAAAGGTAACTTCCGGCTTGCCGTCAAGACTGTTACGTTCCACCACGGCGCTGCGAATATGGTTTCCGTCAAGGCCCACTTCTTTTTTTAACGCGGTATAACGGAGGCTGCCGTCCGGATTACGGGTTTGTTCATCCAGGCCGTAACGGTCTTTTATATACACGCCGCGAATCATCACGTCAGACGGCACAATCGTGGAATCCCGCAGATTCCCGTCATCATCAAAAGTGCTGGCGGGGTGAGCGCTGTAGTAATTGTTAAAGGTATCGGTGGCATCGGTATCTACCATGTGGAAGGCCAGACTGCCCTTACCCATGATAATATCATTAATTCGTTCAGGGTCGGCGCTGCCGGGAATTTCAACATAAATCTGATCCGTGCCCTGCCGCCGGATTACCGGTTCAGTCAAACCAAAGCGGTCAATGCGGTTGTTCAGCACTTCCAGCGCCCGGTCCACCGCATCGGTTCGGTCGGCATCGGTCAGGGAATGTTCCAGTTTGTTCTGCAAAGCGTCCATATCCGCCTGCAGTACAATGCTCAAACCGCCGGAGAGATCAAGACCAAGCTGTACCGCGCTTTTCTGTAAATCCTTGAGGGCAAAAATATCTTCCCGGTATTTGGTCTCAATGGCGTCCAGAACTTCCCTTCTGCTGGAAAAAGCGGAAAGCGCCGTTTTTGCGTCCCATTTTTCCGGGGCGGACTGTTTGCTTTCCTTGTAAATCTTTTTCGCCTGGGTAACCAAAAAGGAAAGTTCTTCGGGAATATCCCCGTTTTCTCCTGCTATCGTAATAAGCCGCTGTAAATCCACCTGTGCGGTTCGCGAGGCATAGTTCTTGATTTGCTCGCGGGACTCCAGCGCCCGGGCCTGTTGATCACGAGGAACAAAAAAATACCAGCGCAGGGTAGGCCAGAGAAATACAAAACAAATTGCCAGTATCCCCAGGATTATGACAAACCGGTACCGTTTACTCATTCTTTTTCTCCAGAATCTTCTTCCGTATTGTTTTCGCTCTTGGCTTCTTTGGCGGCAGCCTCAACTCCCGAAACAGCGCTGCGGCTGAATTCGATTTTGGTATTTTCGTCAACTTTAACAATGATGGATTGTTCCTTCACGCTCTGAATAGTTCCGTGTATGCCCCCAATAGTGACAACCCGGTCGCCCTTTTTCAGGGTAGAAAGCATTTTCTGGGTCTCTTTCTGTTTTTTGTTCTGGGGCCTGATTATTAAAAAGTAAAAAATCGCGATAATCGCGATAAACGGGAGAAAAGTCATCAAACTGCCGGCTGGGCCGCCCGATGCGCCATCAGCGGTCGGCGGCGCCGCCATTAACAGGGACAAAACAAATGCGTTCATAATTACATCCTTAACATATAGAAAATTGAGGCGTTTCGGGGGAATTCCCCAACGCCACGGTGTCTTACCAGAATAGCACAAACGGGAAAAAAAATACAAGGGGGTGGGCGGGGACAGCGTATTTGTTTTTCTGCCAAATTCGGGTAGCTGCCATCAGTACGCCCAAAAAGAAGAGGAATTTAACCACGGAGGACACGGAGTAAAATCTACCACCGCAAATCCCGGCAGAGGGGAAAGCGGGCGGGCTACGGAAAAGCGTACCATCCACCCTCTGTTACCGCGGCGCACTGCCACCAAAGTGTGACTGTGCTTGTTTTTGGAGGAAGGTTGCTGTTTTTTGAATAACAGAGTATCTTATGTATATGAAAAAAGTAAAAAAACAGACTACTTTTAGAGAAGACGCAGGAAAAGCATTGCTTGATTTAGGCAAGCTGGTATTTGGCGGTATTTTTATTGGCGGTATTCTGCGTGGAGAATTCCCACACTATTTATTAATTACCGGCGGTTTTGTGGTGGCTTTTATGTTTATTATAATGGGACTTCTTCTTGGAACAAAAGAGAAGAAAGACACTACAAACACCAATTAAGGAGTAATTGTATGGATATGGAAGTTTTATTGTTAGTCGGCGCATTTATGGTAGGTCTTCCCATTATGATAATGGGTTGCGTAGCGGCCTGGCGTGAACGTCACTATAAAGAACAAGCACAGTAAAAAGGCCACGCTTTGGTGGCAACCCCTCTGTTTCCGCGATCGAGTAGGAGGCCGTCCATTAGTTGAACGGCCGTCCTCTCACACCACCGTGCGTACCGTTCGGTACACGGCGGTTCAACAGGTTCCATGCAACATTTCTAATCGCTTG
>JAIRRB010000239.1 GCA_031256195.1 Treponema sp. | reverse complement strand
TTGTCAAAATAGGTAGTCCCCACCGAATGGGCGATAATTTCATTGTACACGCCCGGCGTTTCCAGAAACACGCCGAGAATCTCGCGGCTGGAACCGGTCGTTGACACGAGGCGTATATCAATTTTTTTACCGCCGGTATCGGCGATGATTTTTTCCTGAATGATTGCCATACACTCTTTGAGGGCCTTTACCGGGTCGCCGTGGGTTCTGCCGTAATGGCTCGCCGCAATTTCATCGGTTTCCATATCAACCAGACAGGCTTTGGTGGTGGTAGAACCGCCGTCAACACCGAGAATGTAGCGGCGGTCGGCGCGGACTTTGCCGTCCGGTTTTTCAAAAAACCGCACCTTGTTTTTCCAGTCCCGCAGTGCGCCCAATGTGCCGAAGCGAATATCGTTGGGTTTGAGCAGTTTATCCGCCACAGGCAGGCGGCTTCCCGACTGCGGGGCCAATACCGCCGCGCCCAAAGCCTCGAACACCGGCGCCGTTTCGGGAATGATAAATTCAATCTGCGGGGCCTTTTCGCGGATAAAGCGGATGATGTGCCGGTTCAGGGTAATCCCTCCGGTCAACGCTACCCTCCCCTCGGTCACTTTGGCCCGCTTCAAAAAGTCGATAACCTTAACGGCCATTACGTCTGACAGAGACAGCACAATGTCGTCTTTGGTCGCTTCCCGTTTGTTCAGCCGGTGGGTGCAGTCGCTTTTCATAAACACCGAACAGCGGGTAGACAAAGCGTGCACATGGGCGGTGTCAGGCACCTTTTCAATATCTTCCAGCGTCATGTCCATACGGGCAAGCTGTTGTTTCAGAAATTCGCCCGTGCCGCTGGCGCATTTATTCCCGGAAAAGTTATTGATTATTTTGCCATCTGAATCCAGCGAATAGACGATAAGGTCTTCCCCGCCCATGCTGACCACCGCATCGGCCTTAATGCCCAGACTGCGCAAAGCGGCCTCCACGCAGAGCGGCTCCAGAGTACCGGAAACGTCAAACATAAAGCGGCCTTCGTTGCCGGTAACCAGGGCGGGAATCCCCGCAGGAATTTTCCCTTCAGCCAGAAGTTTGCGCACCGCCGCGGCAAAATCCCCCTCATGGGGAACAGAAGCGCTCCATACCGTCTTGCCGCCAGCCGCAGCGCCGCCTTCGGCGGCGGCACCTTCGGCGGCGGCATATTCAAAAAGAGCCATTTTCAGGCTGGTTGAGCCGATATTAATTCCCAGTGATTGCATAGTACCTCTTTGTGGGCATTTTTCTTTATTTTACCAAGCCTGACCATTTGGTTCAATACGGAAAAGGGAGTGTCCCCCCAAAAATACCACGAAGTACACGGAGAAGAAAACGCTTTTGTATCAAAAACTCCGTGTTCCCCGTGGTAAAAATTCCTTACCCGTTCTGCGGAATATCCGGTATCGAGGCAAACCCTTTTTGTAAGTCTGCGTCGGTGGGGATATAGTCGCTCATCGTTTTGTTGTTATACGCCATATACGCGGTCATGTCAAAATAACCCGTCCCGCTAAGGCCGAACAAAATCACCTTTTTCTCGCCAGTCCGCTTGCACTCAATGGCCTCATCAATGGCGGCCTTAATGGCATGGGATGATTCCGGCGCGGGCAGTATACCTTCGGTTTTCATAAAACGGAGGGCGGCGTCAAAGACATCGGTCTGCACTTCGGCGCGGGCCTCTATCAGGCCGTCGTGGTAGAGTTTTGACAGAATCGAACTCATGCCGTGGTAGCGCAGCCCTCCGGCATGGTTGGATGAAGGGATAAAACCGTTGCCTAAAGTCTGCATCCGCATAAGGGGGGTGGTTTTTGCCGTGTCGCCGAAATCGTACGCATAACGGCCGCGGGTAAACGAGGGGCAGGAAGCCGGCTCAACGGCAATAAAACGGGAGTTTAATTTTCCCGCGATTTTGTCCCCCATGAACGGGGCGATAAGGCCGCCCAGATTGGAGCCGCCGCCGGCGCAGCCGATAACAATGTCCGGCTTAATTCCGTACTTGTCCATCATTAGTTTGGCTTCCAGCCCGATTACCGTCTGATGAAGCAGTACATGGTTCAGTACGCTACCCAGCACATAACGGCATTTTTCGGTTTTGACGGCGGTTTCAATCGCCTCGGAAATGGCGCAGCCCAGAGAACCGCCGGTATTGGGGTCCCCCTCAAGGATTTTCCGGCCCGATTCGGTGGTGTTTGACGGCGAGGGAATCACGCCCGCTCCGTAAGCCTCCATAAGGGCCTTGCGGTAGGGCTTCTGCTCGGAACTGACCTTCACCATATACACCGTCAGCTTCAGGCCGTAAAAAGCGCAGGCCATTGCCATTGCCGTGCCCCACTGACCCGCGCCGGTTTCCGTGGCAAGCGAAGTAAGTCCCTCCTCTTGCGCGTAATACGCCTGCGCCCCCGCCGAATTGAGTTTGTGCGAGCCGGAAGTGTTGGTTCCCTCAAACTTGTAGTAAATTTCCGCCGGGGTTCCCAGTTCCTTCTCCAGAAAATACGCCCGAACCAGAGGCGAGGGCCGGTATGCCCGGTAGAATTCCCGAATGCCGTCAGGAATGGGGACAAGCGGATTCGTGTCATCCAGTTCCTGTTTGACCGTCTCTTTGCAGAATACCGGCTCCATGTCCGCGTGAGTCACGGGCTGCAGGGTTCCCGGATGCAAAATGGGGTCTGGTTTTTCCTTCATAACCGCCTTCAGGTTATACCAGGATTGGGGCATCTCGTCTTCCGCAAGATACATGCGGATGGGGA
The DNA here is from genome assembly GCA_031256195.1 of Treponema sp. GTDB lineage: Bacteria > Spirochaetota > Spirochaetia > Treponematales > Breznakiellaceae > WQXQ01. The sequence continues at coordinate 576 of JAIRRB010000239.1, read as the reverse complement.
TTTTTGGTGCCATAATGTTCCTTCCTTTCAGGGGTCGTGCCCCTGGTTTAATATATCGTTTCTATATACAGAAACGCTTCTCTATATAGAAACATACCGCACCGTATCTTTTTTGTCAAGCGGAAAAAGTGAATTTTTTGTAAAAAATTGGCAAGGTGCCAAAAAATTAAGAATACCGCTTAAAACGGCGCTAAAACGCGGTCAAAACGCAGACCCGCACAATTACCAGACGAATTCGAGGACAAAATAGAAAAACTTGCGGTTTGCAGGGTTACCGGCTATTATTAGGGGGTGGAGATGTAAGCCTTTATTATGGAAGCGGGGAGTCGTGTAGATAATGACTACAGCAGTAACCGGAAGAACTAACCCAATACAGTTGGTGGTTATGGGGTGTTATTGAAGAGATCAAGGAAGAAGTTGTAAAATGAGAAGGTTTATCGTTGTTGTGGTTTTGTTGTTGATGAACACGCCAACAAACAGAATCAGAAACGCAAGAGAATACAATCGTACAAATAATTGCACATACAGCAATAGCCTTGCAAAAAGCCTTTCAAAACCGGTTCAAATGGGGATGGA
>JAIRRB010000233.1 GCA_031256195.1 Treponema sp. | reverse complement strand
ACAGCAAAAGAATCGTTGTATAAATCAAGTTTTACTTTTGCCCTCCCTTTTCTTTTATCGACCTTTATTATCCTTCCCTCAAGACCCTTTAACGCGCCTTCAATTACAACAATACGTGAGTTTTCATCAAAGTAAACTAAAGACTTACCGGCTATTTGGTCTGTATTTTTTACAAAATGGAGCGCCAATTCAAGGTCATGGCCGGACAGCGGAGTTATATCCCTATTCGACTTTAAAAAACGGTAAAAGCCTTCCGTGCGCCTGAAATGCCATTGGCTGGCTATCATTTCACTGTCGCTTTCAGCTTCAATAAATATATATCCGGGAAAAACAGCCGATAACGAGGCTTTAACTTTCCCGTTTTTCCTGATATCAAGACGTCTTTGCGGAAAATATACCGGAAAAGTTATTTCAGGATGCAGGCTTTTAAAAAGTTTTAAAAATTTATTTTCCGAACGCGTTTTTACCTGTATAGCGTAGTAGTTCATCTTTTCAAATAATATATAAAGAATTTCAGTTTTGCAAAAGGGACACCCCTCTTGACAAATTCACTCAGAAATGGTAAAAACTCACATTGCCCGTATGGGCATACAACTTCGCGCCGTAAAGGAGCAATCAAAATGAAAGCGCAAATCGCTTGCAGCGGAACAAAAAAGACAGACCTCGCGTCCCCCCCCCTGCCACCCACTTTCCAGAACTAAAAGTTTTTTCCAAGCAAAATAGCACATTAATAATTTTCTTTCTAGTATTCGCGCTCGTCTTCTCCTCTTGCAAAGGAAAAGCAAATGCGCAGGAATCAGCAGACGGTGGAAACAGAACTGTAGCACCTAAAGCCGATCCTGAAACCGACTTTGAAGCGAAGGCAATTGACGGCGGCAAAGGCGTAGAGATTACAAAATATCTGGGAGACAAATGGGAAATAGTTATCCCGTCAAAAATACGCGATTTACCGGTTACCAGTATTGGATATGGTGCATTTGCAGAAAAAAGCCTTATCAAAGTTACCATACCAGACAGCGTTACCGTGATTGATAATGTCGCGTTTTACGATAACCAACTTACCAGCGTTACCATACCAAACAGCGTTACCGTGATTGGCTGGAATGCGTTTAGAAAAAACCAACTGACCAACGTTACTATACCAGACAGCGTTACCTCGATTGGGGAAGATGCGTTTTTTAGCAATCAACTTACCAGCATTACCATACCAAACAGCGTTACCGTGATTAATCATAGTGTGTTTAGAAATAACCAACTTACCAGCATTACCATACCAAACAGCGTTACAATGATTGGTAATTTCGCATTTTGCTTCAACCAACTGACAAGCATTACTATTGGCGCAAATGTTAGCATTTATGAGTATTCTTTCGACTATGATTATGATGACTTTTATAAAGCTTATAACAACGGCGGCAAAAGCGCAGGAACTTACACACGCCCCAACACCGACAGCAGAACATGGACGAGGCAATAATGCGCAAAATCATTTTGTTGTTTTCCGCCATGTTAATATTTTTATCTTCCTGCGGCGATTTTACAGGAACAGGGACGCCTTCCAAGTCTTTCGATAACAAGCTGCAGGGGACGTGGGTATCAAACGACACAAGCGTATATTCAGGCGAATTGCTAATCGGCTATGACCGTATCACCATAACAGGGTACAGCGAGGGGCAAACCCCGCCCGCGTTATTGGGCGGCAACGACAATGAACGCCCTTTCAAAGGTTTTACCAAAGGCGTCGCCCTCAAAGGATACTCGGAAGAAGGGAAAATCTTTATAGAAAACGGCGGGGCGGTGCAGGAAGGCATACCTTACGTTTATGACGAAGATAAAAGTTATCCGCCGAAATACAAACTCCTTCACTTTAAATTCGGCGGCAGGGATGAAATATTGGAATGTAAGTAAGAGGGCAGGGCGTCCTAACGGCATATTTGGGCATCCGGATGATCCATCCGGCAGTAAAAGCAAACCGTCCGGCTGCAAAAATGACGCATCCGGCTGCAAAAACAAACTGTTTGGGTATCCAAACAATCCGTTCTGATACCCAAATGAATCGTTTGAGCGCCCGAATACAGTAAAAGGAGATAAAAATGGCTTATAAAGACTGGATGCCGGGACGGCGCGATGAAATTATGACGCTTGCGAAAACATGGATAATGAACCTGCCGTCTTCAGGCGGGGCGTGGACAGTGTCGCAGGATGAAATAGACGAACTGGCAGTCCTTGTCGAAACCGCGCAGGAAACTTTGAACGACGCGGCGAAAAACAAAGGGGACGAAGTCTTAAACGCCCGTGTAAGAGAGGCGTTTGCCGCCCTCACGCGGTACATGCGCCTAATGCGCGAGCGCAAGTTTTTCACCCCGCCCATGACGGAAGGCGACTGGCTCAAACTCGGTATGCGCCCCCGCGACAGAATTCCCACCCCCGTACCGCCTCCCACCGCGCAGGTAGAGGGCAACCTGGCGTTCCCCGGCATCGGGCTTGTTGAAATCGTCAAAATTCAGATGACAGGCGGTAAAATCGACCGCCGCGCCGATTACGGCGTGCGTATCTATTATGGGCTTCTCGGCAAATCCGCAGTCCACGACAATTTCCGCCTCACCGAACCTCCGGCAACCGGAAACGACCTGCCCCATTCAGTCTTTACCCGCAGAAGATCGCACCTCTTCGATTTCACAGGCAATTCAGGCTGCGCCGTTTTCTTCTGCATGAGGTACGAAAACTCCAAAGGAGAAGCCGGTCCCTGGGGTCCGGTACTTGAAGCCCATATCCCGTAAAAATCTCAGTCCCTCCGCGAGAACCTCTTCTTTACGAATAAATATTATAAAAACTGTGCCGATAATTTAAAAAGCGGAGAACTTGTGAAAAAAAGTATCTTAATTGCCCTGTTTCTGGGTATTTTCTTTACATTACAAATTGAAGCCTCTGTTATCTCATTTTATGTAATTGAAACAGGACTGCAAATGGAAGGAGCCGGAAACCGCAATTCCGTACTTTGGGAAAACGC
>JAIRRB010000143.1 GCA_031256195.1 Treponema sp. | reverse complement strand
AGGCCGTTGACATCAAGCATGGTTGAAGAAAAAATGTCGCTGTAACCGTCAATAGGCTCGCCGAGGCCGTTGAATATCCGCCCCAGCAGGCCGGGGCCGACCCGCAGTTCCATGGGTTTTCCCAAAAACTCAATCCGTGAATCATCGGCGGAAAGGCCGGTGCTGTTGCCGAACACCTGAATTGCCGCCCAGTCATCGCTTAAGTCTACCACACGGCCCAGCCGCCTGCCTTCTTCGCGGTCATAAACCGCGACTACTTCGTTATAGCCCACGTTACGGCTGCGGCGGGTGATGACCACCGGCCCTTCTATCCGGCTGAGCCCCTTGTATTCTATTCCCCTCATAATTCCCTCGTGCGGTAACTTCGTTCCAGATCTTCCAGCGAAGAACGCATTTCCACTTCAAATGAATCAAGGTCGTCAAGCGCGTCATTTTTTACCGTGCTTTTAAGCCGGGAAAGTCCTTCCTTCAGGCCCGTGCCGGAAATTTTGGTCAACGGCGCTCCCAGCTTGATGCAGACTTTTGAGCGTTCATGAAATTCCATTATCAATTCCAGAAGGCGTACCTGTTTTGCCGGAACGCAGAACATATCAATTTTATCAAATGAATTTTGCTGCAAAAATCCGTCTTTAATAATTTCCGATGTCAAAAGAATCAATTTTTGTTCATCGGGCAAAGCGTCGGGTCCTATGAGCCGGACAATTTCAGCTAACTTTTGTTCGCTTTTAAGCAGGTCCAGGCACTGCTGGCGGACTCCGGCCCAGCGGGAATTTACCCGCTCCCACCAGGGCCGCACTTCTTCGGCATACTCTGAATAACTGTCAAGCCAGCTTATCGCCGGATAATGGCGGGCATTGGCAAGGTCGCGGTCCAAAGCCCAGAAGCAGCGGATAAAGCGTTTGGTATGCTGGGTTACCGGTTCGGAAAAATCGCCGCCCGGCGGGGAGACCGCCCCGATAATCGAGACCGAGCCTTCGCCGTCTGAAAAAGTGCGAACCCGGCCCGCCCGTTCGTAAAATTCGGCAAGGCGGGTGGGCAGATAGGCGGGGAATCCTTCCTCGGCGGGCATTTCTTCCATGCGGCCGGAAAGTTCACGCAGGGCTTCCGCCCAGCGGCTGGTAGAATCTGCCATAATCGCAACATGGTAGCCCATGTCGCGGTAAAATTCAGCCAGCGTTACACCGGTGTAAATCGAAACTTCCCGCGCTGCTACCGGCATATTGGAAGTGTTGGCTATCAGCAAAGTTCGTTCCATAAGACTGCGGCCCGTACGGGGGTCCTGCAATTCGGGAAATTCGGTCAGAACGTCGGTCATTTCGTTTCCGCGCTCGCCGCAGCCGATATAGATGATAACATCGGCATCACACCACTTGGCGATGGCGTGCTGGGTCATGGTTTTGCCGGTGCCGAAACCGCCGGGTATCGCCGCCGTACCACCCTTGGACAGGGGGAAAAATACGTCAATGACCCGTGTACCGGTAATCAGCGGCTGATCCGGCGAAAGCCGCTCGGCTGAAGGCCGGGGCAGGCGTACCGGCCACCACTGCGCAAAGGGAATCTCCTCGCCCAGACTGGTTTTTGCCGCGGTATCCAGAATCGTATAATCGCCTTCGGCGCTGATGTCTGTAATATCACCGCCCTTAACGCCGGGCGGTATCATTATTTTGCAGCTAACGCTTTGCGTTTCCTGTATCGTACCCAGCACCAGGCCCGCGGACGCGGGAATCTTTTCGCCTGAGGCAAATTTTTCGCATAACGATTTGTTCGGAACAAAATGCCATTTTTTCTTCATATCCAGCGGGTCGCCCCGTTCGCCGGGCGTCATAAAAGCGCCGCTTTGGCTGTACAGTAATTCCAAGGGCCGCTGAATGCCGTCATAAATAGTTCCCATCAGACCGGGGCCCAGCAATGCCGAAAGGGGCCGTCCGGTTGAATGGGCAGGGGCGCCGGTCTTTAATCCGGTATTGTCTTCATAAACCTGAATGATAGCCTCATCGCCTTCAAGACGGACAATCTCGCCAATGATGCGTTTGTCCCCCACCTCAACAACATCAAACAGCCCGGCCCCGCCCAAACCGGTAGCCCGGATAATGGGACCGGAAATTCGCCGCACCCGACCTTCTATCACAATCCCCCTCCGTCAGTTTCCGTTTGATCCAGCAGCGCTTCTTTCCCCAGCAGGGATTCAACCAGTTCGGCGCGTTTTTCGCCCAGCAAAAAATCCACGGTTTTGCCTATGGAAGCATATATCCGCGCTTGCGGCGTTTCCAGAATAATTGCGGGGTATGCGGAAGCGGAACGGGTCTCTTCGATAATACAGGACTTGCCGGGCAGAACCGCTTGCAGCATGGTTTGCGCCTCCGTCCGCCCGATTTGGTGAATTTGGGCATGTATTTCGCTGTCAGCGGTAAATTTATCGTTTACAGCAAGGCGTTTTTTCAGTTCTTTGGTAAGTAAATCAAGCACCCGACCACGGCTTAAGCCCCCATACCAGGTTTCCGCCGCGGAACGGAGCAATGCTTCAATTTTTTTTGCTTTTGTCCGGCGTTTGTCTATGGGCAGGCGGGCCATTATTTCATCAACGGCAAATTTGCCCTGCTGAACGTATTTTTGTTCAAGTTCAGCCAGGTTTACGCTCAAATTACTGTCCCACTCGGCTGATTTGGCCTTTATGGTATCTTCCGCGGTTTTGAGTATACGGTGGGCCTTTTTTCGGGCGTCTTCCAATATCTCGCGGTCAAGTAATTCCGTTGATTGCAGTTCTTCCATAAAACATATCTTTAATTAATATAATAGCCAAAAATAAAAAACTTGACAATAGTACACGCCACGGAGTCTGGTACTAAAGCGCAGCTACCCAGACTTTCGGTTTTGCAGAAAAGTAAGTATACTGGTGATATGGATTTTGTTATTGAGTTCAATCCCGCTGCTTTTGACCACGAGGTGAGCGAAGCAGACATCTATCGTGCTTTTGATACGGCTGTATACGATGGTCTGTTGGACGAACTCGATGATAATGACGCGCGGGAAAAATTTTTACTCATCGGCTTTGACCGTAATGCAAATCCTCTTGAAATCCTGTACAATTTTATAAGCGATTTTCATGTAAATGTATTCCATGCAATGCCATGCAGGAATATCTATCTCCACCTGTTAAAATCGAAGGAGTAGCAATGGCACACATGACTGACGAAGAAGCGAAAAGATTGGACGAGAAATGGACAAAAAACCCGCCTAAACCCGGTCCCAACGGAACAGGCTATTTTACCCAGTGTAAAAAAACCGCCCATACGGTAACAATTGACAATGTTACCGCCAATTATCTGTTGACCAAAGCGGCAGCAGACCATAAGACACCCGGTGAAATAATCGGCGAAATGGTTCAGGAACGGATTGCCGCTGTGCTATAGCATAAATGAAAATAGTATACGCAACATCGTCCGGCGTAGCAATTCCGATAAAAAACTTGACAATAGACTGCGGCGTCGCTTTTTTACTGCCCGCTGCTATTTCTTACTATCTTTGGCATAATAACGGCGCATTTTTGATAATGATTTTCTAACAGCCGGCCTGACTGCTTCCTCTATGGACTTTATAAAAGCGTCGTCGACATCGTCGAGGTGTTTTGCGACCGCCGCCGATACGTCGTCCCGGATGGTTTTTTCCGGCTTAAAAAGTTCATAAACTTCAATTTTCAGGGTTTTGGCGATTTGAGAGAGGGTTTGGGCGGAAACCCATTTTTTTCCGGTTTCTATATCGCTCAGGAAAGCGGCGGAAATATCCAGTTCAAGAGCAAGGTGAAGTTGCGATAACCCCAGGCGGTTTCGGTAACGCTTGATATTCCGGCTCAACAATGCCCGGCAGTCTTTTTCGTCTTTATTCATAATTTTTGATTCTCCCCTTATGGGGCAACGAAAAACGGCAATTTACTCGTAATTGATAATGGCAATCGCTTGACAAATCATCAAAAGCTGATAGATTATATATATAATTAGCCTATGGCTTATTACTATTGTGGTATTACGAAAATTTGGCTGATTGTGAGGTAAATTGCACAATTTATGGAAGAAAATACCGATTTTCTGGCTGGCAGTGGAAGCGGGAAACCACGACCATCTGGCACCATGTGCGTCTACAATGATGCCTTTATTTGGTCTGGGGGACGATTATGTTTACGAATAAAGTAACTTATATACCTATTTTGCTCATTTTTACAGCAGTAGGCAGCATTTTCGCTCAGGCCTCTACTGACCCTATTCCCGCCAACTGGACAACCAGCCTGCCGCGGGATAACGGGACAACGGTCTATTTCTGGGGCTTTTCGGGGAAGAGCAAAGACCGCAGGGAAGCTGAAACAAAAGCCCTGCAAGACGCAAAGATACGAATTTCCGGTTATATATACGAAACGATTGAAAACCATTACACGGAAAAAGTCCGATACCAAAGCGACCGGGGCCATGTTGCCGAAGCTTCTGAAGTTATCGATGAAGTTTCCCGCAGTTATACCAAAAGTATGCTTGAAGGGGTTAAGCCGGCACGAAGCCAGCCGGTAACGAATCCGGACGGCAGTGTGGAAGTGCAGATTCTGGTTTCGGTTAACAAGGCTGACATTGACAAAAAGCGGAATGAAATAGACCGGCAGATGGCAGACCTTTCGCGTTATTACAGTTCGCAAATAACAGCCCAGGTCGCGCCGGATTTGGAAACCCTGCGAAAATACGGGCAGATTGCCGCGCGCTTAGACCCTCTGCAACGCTCACTGGTTAATTATCTGGGTTTGGCGGGACCGGTGAATCTTTACGTATACCTGAATGAGCAAATAAGAAAATTCAGCGGCACGGTGTATGCCGCGCATATAGAATTCCGGGGTAATTTTAGCAGTTTTGAACAAAACAATATCCTCAACGCGTTACAGGATGGCCTGAAAAGCAATAATGTGACGCTTTCGCTTCATAATGTTCCAACCGCCACCGATTTTCTGTTTATTGTCGGTGGGGAAGAAGATATAAATTCTTACAGCCTGGTCCGCTGGAAAACACCGGGGCTTTCAGTGCAATTTATGCAGGGGAATTCCCTGTTAATTTCTGATCAAGTACAGGTAACGGTTCAAATAAACAAAGATGGACTGATTGATGCGACGGTTAAAGAAATACGGCAAAGAAATGAGTTTTTCAAAAAATTAAAGGACATTCTTGAAAGGGGATAAAAATGAAAAAAGCACATTTACGGTTTATTACATTTATGGCGGTTCTGCTATTACCGGCGGCATTGTTTGCCCAGAAGAAGGAAAGCCTTGCGGTCTTTCCCTTTACCGGGGGCAGTGTTTCAGACGGCGAAGCTATAGCGTCACATCTTACCCGGCAGTCGGCGCTGCGGAACGCTTTTAATAAAACAACATTAATAACCCGCAGTACCATTGCGGCAATGAATTTTGAACAGCGTTTCCAGCGGGACGGGATGACCGATTCTGACACAATCTTTGAGTTGGGAAAGCAACTGAACGCTTCCCACGTTATCGCCGGTTATATTACCCGCCTGGGTTCTGACAATCTGGTACTGGCAAGCATTATGGATATAGAGAGCCTTCAGCAAATAGCCGGTGATTACCGGATTTACCGCTCAATTGAGGAAATCGAACGGATATTTCCCGAAATCGCGCAAAAACTTGCGGCGGGGGTAACGCGGGACACCAGTGAATTGCCGGGTCTTTCCGTTCCGCCGTTCAGCATATTAAGCGGGGTAAACCAGAACGACGCGGTGGTACTGGCGCAGATACTCTCCTGCGATCTTGCCAACGGCAATAGATACGCGGTACTGCCCCGCACAGACAGTATAGAAAAAGTGCAGGAAGAACACCGCAGGCAGCGCAGCGGGGTAACCGATCAGAAACGGACAAAACTGCTGGGCGTAGGCCGGAACGCGCAGTACGTGCTGTCCGGTTCGGTAGAGAAGCTTGGAAGGATTAATAAATTTGCCGCCGACATACTGGATATTGTAGACGGCAGCCATAAAGATGGATATGCAGAATCATATTCCGATTTATCGCAGGGCTTTGAGTTAATACCCAAGCTGGCGGCAATGCTTAATGACGACTTATGGAACTACGAGAAGGATATGGAAATCAAGGAGTTGACCAAAGCCATCGGTCTTGATCCATCCAATGCATATAATTATCATGGCCGGGGTAATGTATACTTTGCAAAAGGCGATTATGACCGCGCTATAGCCGATTACACTCAAACCATACGCCTTGATCCAAAATGGGCGGGTGCTATTGTTTATTACCAACGGGGTAATGCATACTCTAATAAATATGATTATGACCGTGCAATAGCCGATTACAGCGAAGCCATACGTATTAATCCTAATAATAATCTCTACGCATATGCAAATCGTGGTGATGCATACGCTCATAAATATGATTATGACCGTGCAATAGCCGATTACACCCAAGCCATACGTATTGATCCCAATTATGCTGACGCATATAAATATCGTGGTGATGCATACGCTCATAAAGGCGATAATGACCGCGCTATAGCCGATTACACCCAAGCCATACGTATTAATCCCGATTCTGCTACCGCTTATTCTAACCGGGGTGAAATATACCGTGAAAAAAAAGATTATAACCGCGCTCTAGCCGACTTCAGCGAAGCTATACGTATTAATCCCAATTGGATATATTATTATCTTCGAGCTGGAGTATACCTTAGTAAAAAAGATTATAACCGCGCTCTAGCCGACTTCACCGAAGCCCTACACAGTAATCCCACGAGCTGGATGTATAGGGATCGAGCTGATGTATACTTTGTAAAAAAAGATTATGACCGCGCGATAGCCGATTACACCCAAGCCATACGCAATAATCCCGATTATGCTGAAGCTTATAGTCTGCGGGGTCAAATATACCTTAGTAAAAAAGATTATGACCGCGCGATAGCCGATTACACCGAAGCCATAAACCTTTATCCCGGTTATGCTGCCGCTTATTACAAACGGGGTGACGCATACAAGGCAAAAAAAGACAAACGTAAAGCCAATGAGGATTACGCTCAAGCAAAGGAGTTGGGGTATAAACCATAATACCGGTTAAAACCCGGAAAATAAATTTTAAGGAGAAGACGATGAAAAACAAAGGACGGATTTTTTTAGTATTAGTGATTTTTGCTGTGGCTAACGGATTTGGGCAGGAAGATTCCGATGATGTTAACAGTGATGTATTGACAGAATCGAGAAACGTCACACCATCGCAATCTGGTACGGGAGAAGAAACAGTTGATGTTAACAGTGATGTATTGAAAGAATTGAGGAACATCTCAACATTGCTGCAATCTGTTGCGGGAGAAGAAACGTTGCCCAGGGGGAAACTTGTTCCCCTAACCATGGATATCGTCAAACAGATTAACCCTGAAAGCCGTGATTTATTCAAAGAATTGGGTTTTTACTTTTCATCAGACCTCGCTCTGACGGCTGTTCCGGAAAGAAAGGTTGAGGCCAACAAGGGCGGACTGGTAATTGACAGCGGAAATACAGTCCAAATAACAAAAATTCCCAGGACAAGCAAGGGTGAATACCATACGTATAACCCCAAACCCAATGAGGAAAGTTTTAATATTAAATTCCAGGAGTATGACCATGAGCTGCAATTTGTCAGAAATACCCGGACTGGCCGGTTTGATTTTTATACAGCAGACGGAAGCACAACGCTTGAAAGTCCGCGTCCTTATTTGTGCATTTTTGTTTATAATACCGGAGATGCTCTTCCTCAAAGAGGCGCGGTATCTCAGCAAAGTGGACAATCACGGGTTCCCGCCGGTTCTTCAGCTTCGAATCAATTTCAGTTTCTTATTATGGGGAGCGGCAGACTAAGTATCGGCGCCATTGTTTCATATATTGTGAATAAAGGTTCCGCGCTGAACTGGCAGCAGATTAACGCTCTGGTAAGTATCTATATTAGAGAAGCGCAAGCAGAGGGAATAAATTATGACATTGCGATTGCCCAAATGTGTTATGCGACAAGATTCCTGAGCAACTGGCAACTGCTTAACACTTTTAACTACGCAGGACTCAATACGGATATAGGTATTTCATTCCGGGGTGACGGCAGCAGGCATTTAAACCCGAATGAAGGTATCAGGGCGCATATCCAGCACTTGAAAGGTTATGCAAGCCGCGAACCGCTTAGAAATCCTTTGGTAGACCGGCGTTATTCTTTGTTAAGAACAAGCAGTATTTGGGGAACGGTCAAAACCATTGAGGGTTTATTTGCGGTATGGTCACCCTATAACGCTCAAAGTTATGGATACGAAATACAAAAAATACTGTGGGAATTGTACCAGTTTTCCGGCGGTTAAATAACGGTTTAAGCACTGTAAGATAGCGCAATGGCAGCAACCATTGGAATATTTACCTCGTTTAAAAGGAGTTAAACGCAATACGCCAACTCGGGTTTTAATAATATATTTACCTGTTAGGTATAATATATAAAAATATGGGCTTGAGCCTGTATAAAAAAATTACTCAAGGAGTAAAAGATGAAGAAGATTTTTGTTTTTGGGGTCTTGGCACTGTTGATCATTGGAGGTTCTGTTTTGCATGCACAGAATAATGCAACTCTGGACTCAGGCGTATACCAGCTTTCAGGCTATTCAGCAGAAGTGGTACTTACAAACAGAGGGATCGTTATATGGCGTCAAGACGGAGGGATTGTTAAAAAGGGTCGTTGGGAGATAGTTGGCGATCGCATAAATGTTAGATGGGATGATCGGCTGTTTGAAGCGTGGCTTGTTTCAAAAAACGATACTTTTATCGACACTGAAGGGAATGCTTGGTTTCGAGTTCGCAATGTGAGGGATGCTGATTTACGGTAGCTTATAGTACCAGGCATAATTTCAAATGTGTATGGTACTTTTCTGATAAAAATCAAAAAATGGCAGGACGGTTCCGTATGGAACTAAACCTGCTATTTATATTCTGTGTAAGGAGTTTTAGAATGAAAAGGAAAATTGTTTTTGGAGCATTGTTTTTTACATTTTTCGCTTTTATTTCACAATCGGTTTTTGCTCAAAATATATCGTTCCAGCTTAATCAATTTACAGTAATATCTGGCCAAGAAGATGTTACGAATCGTATTCAATCTATTGGCGGACAAATGAGAGACGATGGTTTGGCTATTATAATAAATTATAAAGATGGTTCAAAACAATCTTTTGCATTTATTGATATTGATGAAGTTGACGATGGTTATGGATACACAACATGGAGTAACATCCGTATAGTTAATCCAAATACTAGTAGTTTTTCTTCAGAACGTTTTACAGGTAAAAGTAAAATTCACTTGGATGGTACAAGTGCTTTTCAATTTTCTATCAAAAATAGTCAGGGTGCTACTATTTGGCGTGTAGGTGGTGTTATGAGATTTATGTGATAATGGAAAAAAGGCGTACTGCGTTTAACAAACGGTAACTGCTTCGCCGCCTTTCGGCGGCTCGGGGTTCCGTGTTGCTAGGTCGCCTAAAGGCTCCCACGCAACACTCCACCCACATTTTGCAAGCCCTGCAAACCTGCGGTTTGCTTATTCGGGCTGGCAAAACGTCAGTTACCTGGAACGTTAAATGACATGCGCCCAAAACTTGTGTTATGGTAATATTCTTGTGGATAAGCTATTTGTTTTGATAAGGAAGACCAAATGAAAAAATTTATTATAGTGATATTCTTTGTTATTTTTGCCCTTTCATGCACAACAAGCCCTAAAAAAGGGTATTTTTCTAACATTGATAAAGCATTGGATCAAGCAGCAGAAGAAATAAATGCGACATTACCGCAAGGTAAACGCCTTGGTATAGTAAAGATCGATTCCGATGCATTAGAGCTTTCATCATACTTAATGGAAGAACTTACTGGGCGTTTAGTAAAAATTGGAAAACTAACTATGGTTGACCGTTTAAACATTGAATATGTTCGAAATGAACTTTCATTTCAATTATCTGGAGAGGTAAGCGACGAGTCTGCCCAAGCGATAGGAAAAATGCTTGGTGCTCAATCAATTGCTATTGGCTCTCTAAGTAAGGTGAGTAATAACTATCGGTTACGAATAAACATAATTGAAGTAGAAAGTGCAGTAAATGAAGCCGCAATTCTGTTGGATGTACAAGGCGGTAGGAATTACACAACACTTTTTACTGCCCTTAAAGAAGGAAAAAGAGTGGCTGATGTTTCATATCGCGAAGAAGAATTAGCTCGTGCACCTAAAACAGCTATAGACTACCTTAATCGAGGTATTATGTTTGCTCTCCGTCTAGATTTTGATACGGCTCTCCTTGATTTTGACGATGCTATAAAATTAGACCGAAATATGGCACTTGCATATTTACAAAGAGCTAAGGCATTATTTATTAGGCAGGTTAAAAGAGATGTAGAAATTGATCCTAATTTTGAATTTGTTTTTCCGTTTAGACTAAAAAGGGGAAAAACAAATGATGATGATCGTGCTATTGTTGATTTTAATCAAGCCATAGAACTAAATCCAGATCTGGCTGGTGCATGGAGATATCGCGGTTTTTTATTTGAACAAATCGGTGAATATGATAATGCTGTATCTGATTATACACAGTACATACGACGTCGACCAGATGATTTGGAAGGTTATATGCGTAGAGGATTTACATATCAAGATATGGAATCATATTTTAAAGCCGAAGATGATTTTACTCATATATTCAATGTCGATCCTAATTTTGCTAGAATATCTTATACACTGAGTTATATTTGTTGTTATATAGGCGATTTAGCTTTTAAAGGAGGTGGATATGGATTAGCTTTACAATACTATGACAAATCTCGTTATTATAATGAAAATAATGCTAGAGCTCATTTCGGAGCAGCTAATGTTTATTATACTAAAGAATATGGTACTGCTATTGATGCCTATACTTTAGCAATCAATATTGATCCTAATTACCATGAAGCATTCTTCTGGCGAGGTATGTCTTATTATGCATTAAAAGATTATAATCTGGCCGTAGATAATTTTTCAAAAGCTCTTAAATTGGATCCGTTAAATGAAGAATATCAAAAATGGTTACAAATTGCAAAGGATATATCTGGAAGATATTAATGTAAAATGGGCGTACGTCGTTTAAGAAACGGTAAAAGTACGCCGCTGGAGGGCGGCTAGGGTTCGGCACGGCTAGGTCGGTCACTTCCTTATTTCCCCGCCGTGCGCTCGGTTGGATAAATCCAACCGGCATTTGTTGTAAGTTGTGGATTTTGCTGTGCGCGGTAACCAGTCGCACTTGTCCGTCAACGCCTCTTGTCGAGGCGCTTTTATTTGGTTACCATGCCCTCCGTGGTAAAAATTCCCGCCCGACGCCCACTGCCGGTATGTGCGGTGGTGGGGTTTGGTGAATTCTTCTCTCTTTGTCAAAAAAATTAAATAATTTCCACAACCACTAATGCAAAATGCCGCTTTTCTCCCTATATAGTGTGAGCATGAAAAATATGCTACAATAACAACGCAGACAGGAGAGAAGATTATGGCAGTAACGGCGTATAAAGAGCCTCCTACCGGA
>JAIRRB010000237.1 GCA_031256195.1 Treponema sp. | reverse complement strand
CGCAGTTTAGGCGCGAAAAAGGAAAGCGTATCCTCCGTACAAATGCCCATATTCCACCGCAACGCCTTTAGTTGGGAAGACGACCGCCGCGCCGCCGCCTTTGTCTCCCCCCGCGACAGTTCCGTCCGCATCTTTGCCCGTTATGTCGCAAGCGCGGTAGAAGGGCAGGAACAATCGACTAACACACCGCAAAACGTCCGCTACGCCGCCGCCCTGTTTGAAGCCCTGCGCTTATACGGCATAAATTATGTAGTAGTACCGGCCACCTCATACAAAAATCTTTCATCTAACGAAGCGGCTCTGGATAACGTCAGCTACCCCTATCAGGCATTATATTACCGGGGCGGCGACTGCACCTATCTTTCGATACTGTACTGCTCGTTACTCGAAGCGTTAAATATTGAAACCGCTTTTATCACAATCCCCGGCCACCTCTACCTTGCCTTTGAAGTAGGCGATAGCAGTTGGCAGGCGGGAAACCGCGACATAATCGAAATTGACACGGACGGCATCCGAAAACGCTGGTTGCCCGTAGAGATAACCGTACCCGGCGAAGGCTTTACCCGCGCATGGCGCACTGGAGCCGGACAGTGGCGAAGGTACGGCGAAGAAGCCGCGCTCTATCCCATACATGAAGCATGGGAACTATACCCGCCCGTTACCGTTCCCGCCTCGACCGCCCACCCGCCCCAAATGCCGGAAGCCTCCGACATTGTTCGGGCAATGGAAGCGGAGTTGCGGAAATAATAATTCCGCTCTTTGACAAAATACTGCAATAAAGCATAATGACATCAGGAATCTTCATGCATTTTACACTGAAAAGAACAGGCGCTGCTCTCATAACTCTTTTTCTGGTGTCGGTGTTCAGTTTTCTTGCGTTGAGCGTCATTCGGGGCGATCCGGCAAGTTTGATACTGGGAACGACTGCCACATCTGAGCAGGCGGCGGCCCTTCGTGAAGAAATGGGCCTTAACCGCAGTATTCCTGTCCGTTATCTTGAATGGCTGGGTAATTTTTTTTCCGGCAATTGGGGGAATTCCCTGCGCTTCCGCGGTGAAGCTATCTCCGCCCTGATTCTTGAACGCCTGCCGGTAAGTTTTGCTTTGGCCCTGCTTTCCCTTTTTTTTATTGTGATCATCGCTGTGCCGGTTTCGCTGTTTTCCGTGCGCCGTGAAAACAGCCTTGTCAGCCGGATTGTTACCGTCTGTACCGCTGCCGGTATCAGTGTTCCCAATTTTTTTCTGGGGGTGCTGCTTATCTGGATTTTTGGGATAAGCCTGCGCTTGTTTACCGCGGGAATGTATATTGATTACCGTGTGGATTTTGCCGGTTTTGTTGGCTGTCTTTTTTTTCCGGCGCTGGCAATTGCCATACCCAATGCGGCAATTTTGATAAAATTTCTGCGTTCTTCGCTTTTTAGGGAACAGTGCAGCGATTATGTCAGAACTGCCCGCAGTAAAGGGGCAAGCCATTCCCTTGCCCTGCGCCGCCATGCGCTGCGTAACGCCCTTATCCCCTCAGTTACTGTGATGGGAATGATTGTCGCCGAGGTTTTTTCCGGCAGCATCGTCATTGAACAGGTTTTTGCCATTCCGGGAATTGGGCGGCTGCTTATTGCCGCCATTACCTCGCGGGATTATCCCCTGATACAAACGCTGGTGGTGTATATTGCTTTTGTGGTGGTCATTGCCAATACCCTGGTTGATATTGCCATTCAGCTTATTGATCCCCGCATACGGCTGGAAAAGGAAGTGCGGGAATGAACGGAGAATTAAAGGCAGGATTATTGTTAACACTATTAATAGTGTTAATGGTATTAACCAGTTTCTTTCTGCGTGATTACAATGCGATGGATTCTGGCCTTCGTTTTGCGCCGCCCGGGTCGGCGCATATTTTGGGAACAGACAACTTTGGCAGAGATGTTTTATTGCGCATAATAGCCGGCAGCAGGTATACCATTGTCCTTGCGCTGTGTACCGTTGCCGGATCGGCGGCGTTGGGGAGTATTCTGGGGCTGTTTGCCGGTTATTCCGGCGGAATCCGCGATGAAATTATCATGCGCCTGATGGACGCTGTCAGTTCGTTTCCGGGGATACTGTTTGCGCTGGTAATGGTCGCCCTGATGGATAACAGCCAGTTTACCCTTTTTATTGCGTTGATGATTCTTTTTGTCCCCAGTTTTACCCGCATTATGCGCAGCGGAGCGCTGCAGTACAAAAACACCGACTTTATTTTGGCGGAACGGCTGTTGGGGGCAAATCACGCAAGGATAATTTTTATTCACATTTTGCCGAATCTGTCGCACTCACTGCTTTCCGCCGCGGCGCTGGGGCTTTCCAATGCCATTCTCGCCGAAGCCGCCATGAGTTACCTGGGTCTGGGCATACAGCCGCCCCTGCCGGGCTGGGGCAGAATGCTGTCCGAATCGCAGAATTTTCTGTTCAATGCCCCCTGGTGCGCCCTTGCGCCGGGTTTATTCATCATGCTGACGGTGATTGCCTTTCACTGTCTGGGCGACGGCCTGCGCCGCTGGTTTGGAGAATAGCCGTGGCTCTGCTGGAAGTTCAAAACCTGAATGTCGGTATCAGGTATAAACATAAATGTTATTCGATATTGAACGGAATTAATTTTACGATTAACGCCGGGGAAATCGTCGGGCTTACCGGCGAATCCGGCTGCGGCAAAAGCCTGAGCGCCCTTTCTGTTACACGCCTTCTTCCCCCGGTGGCAGAAATTACCGACGGCTGTATACTCTACCGCACCGCTTCCGGTGAATCGGTCAATTTGTGTTCCCTTGATGAGGAATCTTTATGCCGAATCAGAGGGAAAGAAATCGCCATGATTTTTCAGGAGCCGCGACAGTCGCTTAATCCGTTGATGCCCATTGGGGCGCAGATTGCCGAGACTTTGGAATTACACGGAACGGATAAACCTGCCGCTCATGGAGCGGCTTTGGAGCTGCTGCGCAGACTTAAATTTCCTGAGCCGGAAAAAATTCTCCATGCGTGGCCCCACCAGCTTTCCGGCGGAATGTGCCAGCGGGTGATGATTGCCATTGCCGCAATCTGCCGCCCCCGGCTGCTTATCGCCGATGAGCCGCTGACTGCCCTTGACACGGTCAATCAAAACCACATTTTGTCCCTGCTTAAGCAGATAAACCGTGAATTGGGCACGGCGATACTGTTTATTTCCCATGATATTCCCGTAGCGCGGCAGTTTTGCAGCCGCTTTTTGATGATGCATGATGGAAAAATTATTGAGAATGGCGGACTTATGGAAGCGATTCCCACCGGAAAAAACCGGAAGCTCATCAATATTCCTCAAACGGATGTTCCCTCTCTTATCACGATTCGCAACCTATCCAATGCCTACATTAGCCGTAATTTCGGCCTGTTCGGAAAAAAGAAGATTAAGCCTGCTCTGCATAATGTTAACCTTGAAATCGCCGCCGGAGAAATTTTCGGCCTTACCGGTGAATCGGGCTGCGGTAAAACCACCCTTGCCCGCTGTATATTGGGACTTATCAACTATGAGGGTGAAATTTTAGTTGGCGGTCAGCAGCGAAAAAATTCCGCTCAGATACAGATGGTCTTTCAGGACCCGGGCGCTTCGCTTAACCCGGTAAAAAAAATCGGCTGGCTGCTGGAGGAGCCGCTGCTTATACACCGGCTGGGTACAGCGGCACAGCGTTCCCGCAAAGTTGACGAAATGCTTGAGCGCGTCGGGCTTGATTCTTCATACAGAACGCGGCGGGTACATGAACTTTCCGGCGGACAGAAACAACGCGCCTGCATTGCCCGCGCCCTGATGCCGGATTCAAAAATTCTTATCGCCGATGAAGCCATCAGTTCCCTGGATATTTCTGTCGGGGTGCAGATACTCAACCTTTTCCGTGAACTGCGTGAAAATTTGGGGCTGACCATCATTTTTATTACGCATAACATGAGCGCGGTAGAATACCTGTGTGACCGTATCGCGGTCATGGAAAGGGGAGTAATAACCGGCGTTAATTGTCGGTAAAAGTAATAATTATTTTATCTCCATTTCATGTGACTTCTTCAATATTTCTTCCAAAATTGATGATGTAAGTTTTATTTTTCCCTGATATATCCACTTAAACAAATTTTTTTTATATTTTTTAAATATCAAAACAATATATCTTTTTAAATTATTTTCATATTCTATAAATGAAATTTCCAATTTACTGTTTTCCGTTATATCCTGATCATAGGAATATAATGTTCTATACCCATTATCATCATCCGCTTGTTCAGCAACATTGCTTTCCTGTAAATTTTCACCTATCATTTTCTTTATTGAATCATCAGGGAAATTATTCTTAACTAAATTTATTAAGTTACTAATTCTATCCAATGCTTTTATTTCACTCAGAATAAATCCGTTGCGGTTATTTTGTTTTTCAGTTCTTTCAAGCAGATATTTTTTTCTTTCCTCAATAATTTTTATTGTATTTTCATTGGGTAAGTCCATAATATCCTTCCGGCAAATTCCATGGCATATAACTCGCTATTCGTGTATATTTATAATCATAACGTGCTTTTAGCAAGTTGGCAAGTGTTTTATTGCCAATTAGCGTATAAAATGATATAAATAGCTGTAACTTATGGAAAAAAGATGACTTTTCAAGAGCTTTTTATTGCAAATCTGAAGGATTTCCGAAAAACGCACAGGATTTCGCAGTTAAAACTTGCTGAATTGTGCGGGTCTTCCCAGGCGTATATTGCAGAAATTGAAGTTGGCAAAAAATTTCCATCTCCTGACATGATTGAACGAATAGCATCCGCACTGGATTTGGAATCGTACCGCCTGTTTCAAAATAAAACGATAGGGGATAGTCAGGCGCTTACCCCATTACAACGACAGGAAATTGCTGATAAAATGTTTGATTCCGCCATAAAAATTATTAATCAATATTAATATCGACCGCGCAATAGTTTCTGTCATCAAATTCCCCCGGAATGTTGCTCTGTACATGAAGGTGGTAAATCGTTACAGTATCAATATTATGAAAGAAATTTCCCTTACCGGCATAAAGCCTACCGGCGATTTGCACATCGGTAATTATTTTGGCGCGATAAAACCCGCGCTGGAACTTGCCAAAACATACGACGCCCGCTACTTTATCGCTGACTACCACGGCCTTAATACCATGAAGAGCGCCGATGAGTTGAACTCAACAATCAGGCAGGTGGCGGCCGGCTGGCTTGCCGCGGGGCTTGATCCTGAAAAGGTAATTTTCTATCGTCAGAGTTCCATTCCCGAATTGTTTGAACTTACCACTATGCTCATGGCCTTTACTTCCAAAGGATTAATGAACCGCGCTCATGCCTACAAGGCGGCAGTGCAGGAAAATAATGAAAAAAATAACGACCCTGATGCGGGAGTTAACATGGGCCTGTTTACCTATCCGGTGCTGATGGCGGCGGATATTATTGCGTTTGATTCCGATGTAGTGCCGGTCGGTAAAGATCAGGTACAGCATATCGAGATGGCCCAGGATATTGCCCAGGCGATAAACGCCAATTACGGCAAGCCGGTACTCAAAATTCCCCGTGCGGGGGTGCAGGAAAATTCCGCCGTTGTGCCGGGGCTTGACGGCAGAAAAATGAGTAAAAGTTACGGTAATACGATTCCCCTGTTTGCCCCGGAAAAACCCCTGCGCAAAACAATCATGCGGGTGGTGACCAACTCTCAGGCGGTTGAAGAACCCAAAGACCCCGACTCAAGTCAAATTTTTTTAATATACAAACTTTTTGCCGCCGCGGAAGAACAGGCAGCGCTTGCCGCCCGCTACCGTGCGGGAGGCATGGGCTGGGGTGAAGCCAAGGAAGAATTATTCCGCGCTGCAAACCGCGAACTTGCCCCGATGCGGGAACGTTATGAGGCGATTATGGCGGATATTCCCGCTTTGGACAAAATCCTTGAGCAAGGCGCCGAAAAAGCCCGCCCCATTGCCGCCGCCGTGGTAAAACGTTTCAGAAAGGCGGCGGGAATAGATTGAAGGGAGATACCGCCCCGGCTACTGTACCATAGTCAATTTTCGGCATACAATATACATCAATTATAAGAGGTAACAATGGAAAGTGCGCAAGCTACAGCCGACATCGGCCTTATCGGACTGGCGGTAATGGGTGAAAATCTGGTACTCAATATGGAAAGCAAAGGCTTTTCCGCGGCGGTGTATAACCGGACTACTTCAAAAGTAGATGATTTTGTCCGGGGCAG
>JAIRRB010000184.1 GCA_031256195.1 Treponema sp. | reverse complement strand
TCTTCTGCGGTTAATGATACCCGGTATTTGATGTTTGATTTGACCATGTTTCCCCCCTACTTATTCTTCGGAGAAAAACTCTTAATCCATAAACGTTTTTATGCTTCATGGGGTACTAGCCTGGTGGCTCGTCACACCTAAGTTGGTGGTTCATCACACCTAGGTTGGTGGGAACAAGCAACGCGCCCGATAGGGCGTTTGTAGGTCAATTTAGCACGTTCCGGCGCAGAAAAATCTTCCGCTTACACTGATATAGGCTGGATTCATCCAGCCGTACGCGCCGCGGGGTGCTACACCTAGCCTGGTGGCTCGGCCCCCCCCATTCCCTCTCCTTTGTTCGTGAGAATTAGTGAGTATTCGTGGCAAAAATTCTTGGGTTACTCTACCATTCGCGGAGGCGGCGCGGAGGCGGCAGGCACCGTTTTTGGCGTTAAATCCATAGTGCGCTGGCCAGCAATTCTCCATTTATTGTTGGGAACCAATACTTTTTGACAACCGGATACGCTTTTTAACCGTGATTTTTAGCTTTTTCCCCTCCGTACCCTGGTGTCCCAATGGGTTAAATCAGCGTCTGCTTAGCTTTTCATGCCTGTCAGGACAATGCCTTCAACGAATTGTTTCTGGCCGAGCAGAAATATTACAATCCCGGGTATAAAGGCCATGCAGGTGGCGCACATGAGCATTGCCCAATCCTGATACAACGAGCCCTTGAACTGGGTTAAACCTATCGCTATGGTGAATTTTTCAGGGGAACTGATATAGACTGTCTGCTGCAAAAGGTCGTTCCACAGAAGGACAAACAAAAACAGGCCGACTACAATTATCGCGGGCTTTATTGCCGGTATGATGATCCTGGTAAGTATTGTCCAATACCCCGCGCCGTCTATGTAAGCCGCCTCGTCAAGTTCCCTTGGAATGGTACGGATAAACTGCCGTATAAGAAAGATATTAAAAGCGCCGCCTCCGCAAAAATACGGCAGAATGAGGGGCCAGTAAGTATCCGCCAGATGGAAAAACCTGGCCCACATAATGTAAAGGGGGATCAGAGTTACCATGCCTGGCAGAAACATGGAAGCTATGCAGAGGGAAAAAATAATCTTTTTCCCCGGAAAGTTCAGCCTGCCCAGGGCATAACCGCAGAATACGGCTGTGAGTGTACCTGCTGTGACAGACGGGACAATGATCATCATGGTATTGCGGAAGTAAAGCCAAAAGGGGAAATTCTTCAGAGCCTGAGGGTAATTTGAAAAGAGCCATTTTTTGGGGTACAGTGACGGGGGCCACGCGTACAGCTCAGCGTTGTTCATCAGGCTTGAACGGATAATCCACCAGAGGGGGAAAAACGCCGCCAGGGCGAGAACAACCAATAAAAAAAAAGAAACGCCGTTGACTGTTGCCGCGCGTTTTATGCGCTGTATATACAGGCTCATTTATCCCCCTCCTGATAAAACACCCACTCTTTGGATGTTGCGAAGAGAATGCCGGTAAAGACGGCAATTATTGCAAAGAAAACAAATGATATGGTGCTGGCATAGCCAAGCTGCCCGGATCTAAAGGCATAACGGTACATGAGGTAGGTCATAAACATGGATGAATTACCAGGGCCGCCGAGGGTGAGCGCAAGAGCCGGGGTTACCACCTGTAAATTGGTTATCAGGGCCATCAAGAGATTGTAGAAAATTATCGGAGTCATGACAGGAATTGTAATATGCCGGAAACGGTGCCAGGCGTTAGCGCCGTCTATCTCCGCCGCTTCATAATAGACAGCGGGCACGTTCTGCAGCCCGGCGAGAAAAATGACAATAGTATTTCCCGACAGCCATACCGCGATTACCGCGAGGGAAGGCACTACCAGTTTCGGGTCCGCGATGAAATGGACCTTATCAATCCCTATCGAGGTTAAAATGTAGTTAAATAAACCGAAATTACTTTCAAAGAGCCAGGCCCAGCCTATATACACCGCAACCGCGGGCAAAATGTACGGCAGGTAAAAAACCGTACGGAAAAACCCTCTGGCGGGTATCTTGCGGTTCAGCAGCATTGCCACCGCCAGAGAATAAACCATACTGCCCGCGACGGCGAGTACCGAAAAATAACAGGTAACCCTGATGGAATCAATAAAATACGGATCCTCGGTAAAGAGGCGTATAAAATTGGTGAAACCGGTAAACGACGGCGAGAAAGCGCCTCTCCAGTTGAAGAAGCTCAAAACAAATACCGCGATGAGAGGCCCGTAGGTAATCACACCAAGGCCGGCAAAAGCAGGAATCAGGAAAAGGTACGCGGCCCTGGTTTCCTGGGCCGCGCTTCTTGACGCGGCTTTTTTATGCCCTCTCGGCACGCTTTCCGCCATCGTATACCTCTTAATTGCCCTGGTGCGCCCTTCTCAAAGCCGCCGCGTTCGCGGTGATAGCTTCCCGCGCGGTCCTGGCGCCGGTCCAAACTTCACCCAAAGCCGATTGAAGAAGGTTGTTAAAGTCAATGGTGTTGTTTGTATAATACCAGGAAGTGGGCCTGGCATAATTTGAGGCAAAGTCAACGACAGCGCTCTTGTATTCAGTATAGGGCGGGAAGTTGGGGTTGCCTGCCCACCTCCGGGTAAAGGATTCATCGGTGTACCATTTTTGCAGGGTTGGCATCCAGATGCCGCTTTCAATCAGGGACCACGCGTTTTCTTCCTGCGCGTACCACTTGAGAAAGTCCATTGCTTCCCTTTGATTTTTCGACTGGCTGAACACTACGTTCGGGCCCCCGGTATTGATGGTAACCAGCTGTTTCATTTTGGGGAGCACCGCTACGCCGTAATTGAGGCCCTCTGTGTCCCTTGCAGTGGCCAGGCAGGTACCCACGTTCCACTGGCCGCCGGTTGCCATGGCAACTGTCCCGGCGATAATTGAGCGCTGGATGCCGTCGTCGGTAAGGCCGGGCGAAAGGGGCGCGACATTATCTTTGAGGTGCAGATCCGCCACCTTCTGGATTGCTTCTATAGCCGCGTCCTGATCAACGGTAACCTGTCTGCCGTCAGGGCTGTAGAAGCCGCCGCCGTTGCTGAGCGCCCAGACTTCAAGCTGCCAGGTGAGGGTTTCCACCATCGCTCCGTACTGCCTGATCTGGTTGCGGTTAAAGCCCGCTTCATCCGGGGTTCTGCCGTTTACGTCAAAGGTAAGTTTTTTCGCAGCCGCGACAAACTCGTCCCAGGTCCAGGCCCTGTCGGCCGCGCTCGGCGGGTAGGGTACGCCGGCTTTATCGAACATATCCTTGTTGTAATAAAGCAAAAGGATCTCGTTGGCTACCGAGTAGGCTACTACTTTGCCGTCCGGGCTCCTGAAAGCGAGGCTGTCCAGGGGTTTTGATTCGCCTGCGCCGTACATGCCGGAAATATCCGCAAGCAGGCCGCTCGTGGCGTACTGAAGCGTAGCGGCTTCGCTCATGATTCCACAGTCCGGCAATTGACCGGCTGTGGCCCTTGTATTAAGCGTCGCTTCGTAAGTATCGTGGGGAATAGCGACCACTGTAACATGGACTTTGTCTTGCAGATTGTTGTACCTGTCGGCTACTGCCTGTACTATCCTTGCTTCGTCCGGGGTACCCCAGTTGGAATAGGTAATCTGTACCCTTCCACCGGCAGTGCCGCTGCTCTGCCGGCCGCCCCCGGCAAAGGCAAAAACGCCCGCCAGAATTAAAACCACGCCTAAAACCGCGATTTTCCTCATAACATTTACCTCCAAAAAATGATTTTTACCTAACCGTTTAGGTAAGTTTGCCAAAAGAATAGAGAAACACTCTATCCTTTTGGCAGTATAACCGGATAATTTTTCCTGTCAATAGCACGCGCCGCCTCGTCAGTAATTCTCCATATTAAAGAAATGAATCTGTGAATTCCCATTTGTAAGGTTATTTCTGGATAATTTTCTCACGGAGATCACCAAGGCACAGCGTACCTTCGGTACGTTGACACAAAGGGGAAAAAGGCTAAAAATCCTGGTTAGAAAGCGTATCCGGTTGTCAAAAAGGATTCTCAGCCTAATACTGATAATATAACCGTATGGCAAAGAAAAAACGCGGCAAACCCGCAAAAAGAAAGGCAAATACCGCCGCATTGCGGGGGCTGTCTGACCGTTATTGCCGAGATGCGCGGTATTGCGGGTTTTCTTCTTGCATTGTATATTTTTTTAAGGAGTATTTATGAACGCGATGCTGATAGTGGCGTTTGGCCTTGTTGCGCTTGGTTCCGTAATCCGGCTCATACTGTTTTTTACCGCTCCCAAAGACCGTTCCGAGCCGGAATCTGTGTAAAAGCCTGGCCCTTGTCCGGCGTTTAAACGGAGAAATGGTATTTTGACCCCAAGAGACAAAACCGGACGTTTACAGGCGGTTTGCGAAGGTATTTAGACAATACGTGATGCCAGGAGGGCATTTGGAAAATAACGAATTTCCTGATGATGCGGCGCTAAGAGCAGTTTATGAAGAAACCGGCCTTACTGTAAGATTGATAGGAGAAAGGCTGCCGAGAGATACAGACCAAATTCGCCCTTATGGGATACAACGTGATACTACTGATATAATTGAGGTATACAGATGACTTTAAAAGAAAAACTTTTGATTATTGATGAATGGTTAATACTTAGACGCAGAGTTTATGGTATTCCGGGTCATTTTAGTAACGTTGATAAGGGCAGGTATGAAATTATGTCGCCCATTGGGGATGCGAAAGGTTTGCGTGAAATTTTCAATATAAGGCTTGAAGATTTACCCCATGATGAGTTGGAAAAAACCATAAAGGAAATAAAGAAATATGCTTCTGATGATTTGCATATTGAATGGCCTTTTGCATGTTCAGACAGATTGCATCTTGCCATCAGGGGAAAAGTACCTGTGCATCCGGAAATGGATGGATTGGTATTCGGCATTATGAAGCCGGATCAAATGCCCTGCTATCCCGAAAACACCATAGAGATTAAAAAAGCAGAAACACAAAAAGAATTCGCGTTATGGTGCAATATAAACCCGCGCGGTATATGGGT
>JAIRRB010000153.1 GCA_031256195.1 Treponema sp. | reverse complement strand
GGACGGGACGGTATACTGCTGCCGGCCATAGCGGAAGACCTGCGGGCCGGTCCCGCCGCTCCCCACAGTTATCTGGGCCGCATTGCCGCCCTCTGCCATGAACGTTATATCCGGGGGGCGCTGCCCCTTGCCCTGGTGAGCATGGATAATTGTTCGCATAACGGAGACAAACTCTTTGCCGCCGTGGATGCCTGTGCGCGGGGCTGGCTTGAACATGGCGTATGCGACGCTGGCTTTGTAGATTATGTGCGAAACCGGCAAAAACTTTCCTTTCCCTGGACCATGATTGACAAGATAACCCCCCGGCCCGATGAAGGGGTCAGGAAAATGCTTGCCGACTCCGGTCTGAAAGACCTTGACGGTTTGGTAACGGAAAAAAATACCTATGTCGCCCCTTTTGTCAACGCCGAGGAAACCCAGTATCTGGTAGTCGAAGACGCTTTTCCCAACGGCAGGCCCGCCCTGGAAAAAACAGGGGTGCTGTTCACCGATAAAGCAACGGTCGATAAAGTTGAAAAGATGAAGGTTTGTACCTGCCTGAACCCCCTTCACACCGCGCTGGCGGTTTTTGGCTGCCTGTTGGGTTATACCCGAATCAGCGATGAAATGAAGAATAACGCCTTGGTCAAACTTATTGAAGGCATTGGTTACCGTGAAGGACTGCCGGTCGTCGTTGATCCGGGAATTATCAAGCCCAGGGAATTTATCGACACGGTGATACAGGTGCGGCTGCCCAACCCCTTTATGCCGGACAGCCCTCAGCGCATTGCCACGGACAGTTCCCAAAAAATTCCCATCCGGTTTGGCGAGACAATTAAGGCGTATAGGGAAGGCAAAGCCGCGCAAACCGTTGACAGCCTGACTTTAATTCCCCTGGTACTGGCCGCGTGGCTGCGTTACCTGTTGGGCATTGACGATCAGGGCGCGCCCTTTGAAGTCAGCTCCGATCCCCTGTACCCCAGCCTTGCCCCCATGCTGGCGGGAATAAAACTGGGACAAAAGGGACCTTTCCATACTGTCCTTGAACCGATTCTTTCAAACAGCAAAATTTTCGCCGTGAACCTCTACGAAGCGGGTCTGGGCGAAAAAGTTGAATCGTATTTTGAAGAATTGCTGGCCGGACCGGGAGCGGTAGCGGCGGCTCTGTGGAAATATACCGAATCATGACGATATGGTTTGCCAGCGGCAATGTTCACAAACAGCGCGAACTTGCCGCCATTCTCAACACTCAAGAAAACGGCGCTTTGAAAAGCGGCGCTTATAATCTGCTTATTCCCCAGGATGCGGGTCTGGATTTTGACCCTGATGAAACGGAAACCAGTTTTCACGGGAACGCCCTGCTCAAGGCGCGGGAGTTGTATTCGCTGCTGGAAAAGCGCCGCCCTCCCCTATTCAGGCCGGGCGACCCGGTTATTGCCGATGATTCCGGCCTCTGCGTAGACGCTCTGGACGGCAGACCGGGTATTTATTCGGCACGGTACGCCAGCACCCCCCCTCCCCCCCCCTCTCACGCGCCGAAACTGGAATCGGCTGAACGTAACGCCCTGCTCCTTGCCGAGTTAGGCGACACTTCACTGCGGACTGCCCGCTTTGTCTGCGCCATGGCGCTGCTGTTTGGCCCGGACCGTTTTTTTCTGGCCCAGGAAACATTTGAAGGGGAAATTGTTAAAGGTTTGGAATCGGTAAAAGGAACCGGCGGCTTTGGCTATGACCCCATTTTCTTTATTCCTGAACTTGGCCGTACCGCGGCGGAACTTTCCGAAACGGAAAAAAATACCATAAGCCACCGGGCACAAGCGGGAAAAATTATCGCGGGAATGTTAAAGGCTTATTCATAGTGTCAAAACTCAACATACGGACTGAACTCAATGAACCGCAGATACAGGCGGTGACCAGTATCACCGAGCCGGCGCTGATAATCGCCGGGGCCGGTTCGGGCAAAACCAGAGTCATCACCTACCGCATCGCCTATATGCTTGAAAAGGGGATTCCCCAGCACGCGATTCTCGCCCTAACCTTTACCAACAAGGCGGCAAAGGAAATGGAAATCCGGGTCAGGGAACTGACGGAAAAAAAACTGCAAAGCCTGACCATCAGCACCTTTCATGCCTTTGGACTGTCGATTATCCGCAACGAGGCCGAACTGCTGGGCTTTCGCAAAAATTTTTCGATTTACGATGAAACCGACCGCATGACCCTGATTAAGGAAAGCCTGCGGGAATGCCGCATGGCATCGAAAAAAGTTGACCTCTACGCGCTGGGACAGCTTTTTTCAAATATCAAGACCGGCCTTGCGGCATGGAATGAAGACGAAGTTACCATGAAACCGGTGTACGAGGAATACCAGCATGGTCTGAAGGTGTATAATGCCGTTGATTTTGACGACCTTCTGACGCTGCCCCTCGCGTTATTTGAAGAGCATCCCGATGTTCTGGAAAAATATCGTCAACGCTACCGCTACATTATGGTCGATGAATTTCAGGACACGAGCCTTATCCAGTATAAACTGATGCGCCTTCTGGCGTCCGGCGGAACAGTGTCCAATATCTGCGTTGTCGGCGATGACGACCAGTCAATTTATTCATGGCGGGGGGCAAATTACCGGAATATAGCCATGTTTGAACAGGACTTTCCCGGATTAACCGAGATAAAACTCGAACAAAATTACCGTTCCACATCGACCATTCTGGAAGCGGCAAACGGTGTTATTGCACATAACAGTAACCGCAAGGGAAAAACCCTCTGGTCGGGCAAGGGCGGAGGCAGGCCGATAGAACTGCATTACCCGGAAAATGAAAGCGCTGAAGCGGATTTTATCGCATCACAAATCAGGAATCTTTCGACCACGGAAGGCTTACGCTACCATGATTTCGGCGTACTGACCCGGACCAATTCCCTTGCCGGAAATATTGAGGAGGCCTTTCTGGCGGAAAACATTCCCTATAAGGTATCGGGCGGAACCAGTTTTTTTCAGCGCAAAGAGATTAAGGATATTATTTCCTACCTGCGGGTAATCGCCAACCCCCATGACGATGTAAGCCTGCTGCGGATAATCAATACGCCCGGCCGGGGCATAGGTAAGGCGACCATCGCCGTGTTAAACGACATTGCCCGCAAAAATAAAACCGGTATCTGGGATGCCCTTTCCCGCCTGAACCATAGCCGTCAGGAGGGGCAGCAGCATTTGTTTCAGGACAAAAAAATCCTGACCGAACTGGAAGAATTTATGCAGTTAATCGAAACCCAGCGGACAGAAATTCTTGAACGGCAGGGAAAACCGGGACAGCCCTGGTCGCTTTCCCAAAAAACCAGAGCGTTAGTTGATACCATTGACTACTGGGGCTACCTGGTGGCGGAACACGGCAAAGAAGAAAAAAAGGCACGCTGGAAATTCGGCAATATTGAATACTTTATCAGGATGATTGAAAACTGGGAACGCGACCCCGACACCATGGATTCGGGGCTGTACCCCTGGCTTAACCGGATAAGCCTGATTACCAAAGACGACGGCGAAACGGATAATCTGGGCAAAGTCAGCCTGATGACGATTCATTCCGCCAAGGGCCTTGAGTTTCCGGTGGTCTTTATCGCCGACGCCGAGGAGGGGCTTATCCCCCACGAAAAAAGCATCACCGATGAACATGAAACGCCGTCAGAAACAGCGGGCAGCATTGAGGAAGAGCGTCGGCTGTTTTATGTCGCAATCACCCGCGCGCGGGAAAAACTCTACATCACCAGCTGCCAAAAGCGCCGACGCATGCACAGCAGTTTGCATAATAGCGAAAAATGTACCCCCTCCCCTTTTCTGGAAGAAATTCCCCGGCATTTGATTCAGCAGTACCAGCCGATTTCGCCAGCCGATGAAGAAGCGCTGGCGGACGATCTCTTAAAAAAACTCAAGGCGCGGTTTAAGGGGAATAACTAAAATGAAATTCAGTAACACCATACAACGGAGACTCTGACTACGCATTTTTTCCGTTTTTACCGTCTGATTTGCCGCTTTTTCCACAGTTTGTTAATGAATTGTCTTTTCGGTGATACTCCTGACAGGCCTGGCAGTTTCCGTGACGGCCGCAGGTATACGGGCATTTACAGGAATTATTGATGTGCTCGGGCATTTTTGACCTCCTATTGTTTACCTATTAATGGATTAATTAAAATATGTCAAGCCAAAGGGGAAAGGGAGAAAAAAATTTACCTTTCGTGTTTATACGGCATTAACTTACCACCCGATCTTTCCAGAGAAAACCTCTGCCCGATACCGTTCTGAACCATGACCATGCAGCCATATAGAGAAGATTAAGATACAGGAGCGGCCAGAGGAAACCATACAGCCAGTTTAACCGCTGGCCTAAAAACATGAACAACCATGTGAGGGTATATAATACAACCACAAAAATTATGTGCAAAGTCCAGGGGCTGCCGGTAATAATACCGCCAATAAGTAACGGAAACGGAAAAAACAGGGAAAAGAATTCCATTATCATAGTAAAGAAAAGAACTATAGTTTTTTTCCCCATAAAGTCAAAAATATTTTTCCCGATACCTTCTACCGCGGCTTTATAACCGTTGTACATACGGCATTTAACGTGATCGGTAATATTAAG
>JAIRRB010000125.1 GCA_031256195.1 Treponema sp. | reverse complement strand
CAGGCAGGGGTTTTCCCCGGGGTAAAAGCCGAAGGCGCTAATCGCCGCGTCAGACGAGCTGTCCCTCGTCATGCGGCACTGCACCCGGTAGTCCCGCTCCAGCAGCGCGTTTCCGGGGTTCGTAACCTTGTAGCTCAGCTGGCGGCCAAAGTCCTGGCCGCTCATGCCGGACACCTGCACGCTTCCCAGGACCTTCACCAGCCCCTCCGCGCTGAATTCCGGCACGAGGCTTACGGGGGCGCTTGCGCCCGAGTACTTCGCGTCTATCATGATAAGCCCGTCGCTTATTTCCGCGACCGCGTCCTGCGACAGCTCCGGGTTGAGCGCGGCGGAAAACCGGAACGAAGTAATGCGCGGGGCGCCGCTTGTCAGGCTGACAAGCTCCACCCTAACCGTGTAGAGCCGCGTATACAGGCCGTTACGGGAAACTACCCGGTACTCGAGCGGCGAAGAAAAGTCTTGCGGGCTTGCGCCCGAGGTTTGCGCCAAGCCGTTCACGCTTACCGTGCCGGGGCTGACAAACCGGGGGGTCAGGGACGGAGGTTCCGCCCCCGAATAAAAGGCCTGGACGCTTATGGTTCCGGTGCCGTCCGTGTTGAAAATCGAAGCCACCGCGGTGGCCGCTATGCTTGGGTTTTCCGCCCTGTTAAAGCGGAAGTCAGTTATGCTCCGCACCGTGTCCGGGTCTTCAGAAAAGCTAATTGCCAGCTCGTAGTCCCTGTATTCCCCGTATCGCAAGACCCTCAGCGTCTTGCTCTGCATCCCCATGTATGCATCAAACTGAATTGAATCTACGCCGGATTGAATGTCCCTTCCATCAACTTCAAAGCCGTCCCCGAATATTTCAAACGAGGGGATCAGGGCGAAACTTAAGCCGTCCATTTCGGCGGGGTACGCCGCCTGCGCGCTAATGGTCCGGCCCATTTCGTTAATCACGCAGGCCGCGTCAAAGACCAGTTCCGGGTTGTCGTACTTGGCAAAGCGCAGCCCGAGGAGTTTCGGCTCATCCCTGTCCTCTTTCACATATACCGTGTACTGGCGCACCGTCCCCCGGCCCGAAACCACGAAAAAGTCCACCGGGCCGGAAAAGTCTATGGGAATGTCCAGGGCCGGCACCTTAAAGTCGGGGTTACGCTCTATCAAGCCCAGGGCGTAAGCTGGAAGGTCTGCCGCCGTGTACAGCCTGATCGCCTCTTTCAACAAGTCCGCCGAGGGGAAGGCTGCCCTGATATAATCAAGCGTTAGGGGAAACAGGCTCGCCTTTGGGGAAACCCCTATCTTGGGCAGCAGCGAGCGCAGGTCAGTCCCCTTTTCCACCGCCGCCTCAACCGTATTGCCGATTATAATGGCCGGCCCCGTCTGCCCCGGCACCTCGAAAGAGACGATGCTGTTCCCGTCAGGCGGCACCAGCTCGTGAAAAAAATTGTTGCAAGACACAAGCGCTATCGCCGCAAGCCCAATAAATATCTTCCCGCTTTTCATACCCTTACTCCCTTTTCACTTTTCCAAAATCAATTCCACGCAACGGTACGATTCCCAGCTCGCGTCCTTCCACGCCGGTTCCTTTTCCGCGCCGTAGTATTCTATCTTCATCCGCGCTTCCGCTATCCCGTAGTTCTTCATGTAATATTCCGCGCAGAACCAGGCCCGCGCGGCGGACACCGCAGTCTGCCCGTCCGCCGTCCCGAAGGGCGCGGCGTAGGCCCGCAGCCTTATCCGCAAGGACGGGTCCGCCCTCAGCCGCTCGCCCGCTTCGTTCAACACGGGCCGGTATCGCTCGATCATGGCAACGCTGTTCGCCTCGAAGTACACCGCGTTCAGCAAGCGTATGCTCGCCCTGCCCTGCCCGTCCTCCACGGCAACCAGGTTTTCCGGCCTGTGGGCGAACACTATTTCCGCAGGCGGCGGCAGTTCTTCAGCCCTTTCCGCGCTTTCAACAAAGGGAAACCCTTCCGCAAAGCCCTCCTTCAAAGGGGCGGGCGCGGACGACTTGGGTTTCGGCCCCGCTATGGCGAAGGGCTTGACCGACAGGCCCCCTTCAAAGAGCGGCATGGGCAGAGGCCCGTCCGTCTCCACTATCAAGTCCAGGCCGCCGCCCGCGTACAGTTTCAAAAACTTAAAGGGGAAGGTGTACGCGGCGTAAAGCCGCGCCGAGGCAAAGGGGCTTGTCGCCCTTGAATCGAGCTTGTCCTTCTTGAACATTCCCAGGACGCTGTCGTAATGGGAAGTTTGCGAAAAGATAAAGCCGTAGCCGAAGTCCGCCTGAAGCCCCAGCCCCCAGCGTATGGGCAATTCGTAACCGGCCTTTAATGCGAGCGTGGTGAATTTAAGCTCCAGCACCAGAGGGTTCGTGCCTGTTATGTGGCTATAGCCCGCTTCAAGGGCGAAGCGTATATGCCTGTAATCATAGCCGAGGCTCGCACGGAAGCCCGCGTCAGGCCGTATCAGTTCGGAGAAGAACCCGGGCGCGAAGTAATTCTGCGCGACCGCCTCGGCAAAGAAAGGCTCGTACCAGCCGGGAGCCTCGTCCGGGTAAGCGGGAAAACCCGCCGCGAAAGCGCAGCAGAGAAAAACCGCCGCGCCGATGTAATGCCTGTTAATTGCTCACTCCTCCTTGCCCTCTGATATTTTTCATGCTATATTTCCCTTATAGGAGGGCAAAATGACAAACCGCGCTGTTTTATTGCAGGAGATAGAGACGCTTCCGGTACATTGTATTGAGGAAGTGGTAGATTTTGTCGCATGGGTAAAACACCGAAAGCTTTCATCAATACCGGAAACCATGTTATTGAGTGAGGCAGCCCTGTCAAAAGACTGGGATACGCCCGAAGAGGATGAGGCATGGGCAAATTTGTAAAAGGCGACATTGTAATTATCCCTTTCCCATTCACCGATCTATCGGGCAGCAAAAAACGTCCGGCTTTTGTGGTGGCTGACCTAACTGGAGACGATATTGTCGTCTGCCAAATAACCAGTAAATCCAAATCCGATCCTCTCGCGCTTCCTTTATGCGCGCATGATTTTATTTCAGGGGGCCTGCCAGTAGACAGTTTTATCCGCCCCAATAAGATATTCACTGCCGATAAAAACATTATTCTGTCTGTTGCCGGACATCTGGGTGAAAATAAAATTTGCGATGCCATCAACTCAATCATTACGATCATTTCCTCCTAATCCACCATTCGCTCATTGTTCTCTTCTCATGGTGTTGCTCCTTCAAATTGTATTTACAAGTGTCCCATATCTGGTAATTCATTCCTCATTGTTAATTGCTCCTTGCCCTCTGATATTTTTCATGCTATATTTAACCTATGACAGTAACGGTAGAAGTAAAGAATCGGAAAACTCTTGATTTGCTCAAAGCTATTGAAGGCGTGGGGCTTATTCATGTAAATTCTCCCAAACCAACGCAGGCTGCTGAGCAAGAGAAAACGCCTCCATACCATTGGCTACGGGGTTGTTGTAAAAACATACCGGGCGGCTCGGTAGAGGATTTTCTGGCGCGTTCCCGCGAGGACAAGGAACATGAGCTTGAAATAGAAAAACGGCAACAAGAGGAACGCGCCCACCGTGCAAGAATACATACTTGACGCTTGCGCTTTGCTTGCTCTCTTTGATGATGAAGAAGGCGCGGACATTGTCGAGAATATTCTCGAACAGGCAAGAAACAATGAAGCGGCCCTTATCATGAACGCCGCCAACCTTATTGAGGTCTATTATGTAACCTGCGACCATGTTGAACTTGAGCCGGTTCAAAAACAGGGAATTGTTCCCTTTCTCTGGATACGTCCGCAATTTTAAACTGTTCATTCTTTCCTCATTTTCTCCTTGCGTTTTTTCAGCGAAATACCGCCTTTTACTTTAGCGACCTTATTTCATACATTAATCCCTGAATCATGGTTTGCCATTCCTGAATCTTGCCGCTTGCTTTTGTTTCCGGGGTAGCATAGTCTATAAGACCCTGTAACCTTCTAATTTCTTCCTCCAAGCGTTTAATTTCGCTTTCAACTCTCGAATCAGCCATATATATCTCCTTCAATAATTTACCGCGTACCTAAGGTACGCAGGAGGGGCGGTCAAAAGCCGCCATAACGTATAAAAACTTTAATTTACACCAACGGCGCACTAACAAATGAGCAGTGAGAAATGGGAAGATGTTATTAAGCATAGCTTTGGACAACAATCTTCCATTTCTCATTTGCTCAGTTATGCGAAGTACCAACTTTCAATAATAACAATGGAAAAGGTTAGCACGTTCAATAGATACATGGAATTCGCTACTGCTACCTCCATAATATTCATAAATGACCTCAATACCCTTGTTTCTTAAAATTTGAGCAAAATTTTGCTTTTGTTGAGTATTTAACGATCTTACAGAAACATCAACAGCCCTTCCACCAACATAAAGTAACTTAAAGAACTTCAACGAAGTCCTATTTCCATTTTTCATTTGAGAGGGTAAAACAGTTATTATTTTATTCTCTTAAATAATTTTTTTTCATCATAAATTAACCTCCTCATTCTTCTCCCCTATGCGCTACCAGACTAACTTGATAGACAAACCAATGTTTATAAACTCCTGTAAGATATATCTTACAGGAGTTTAAACTTGTTTAATGAACACTACCCAGAACAAATAGGCTCATTAATGCTTAATAACCTTTCATCTCAATTGTTGGACCCATGAGCAATATATCTGTGGCCACATATACATAGTCTACTGCCCATAGATTCTTCACCACTATAAGTGAATTTCTCACAATCACATCGGTTACATTGACCATTACCGGCAAACGCCGCACCAACAACCAGCGCCATAAGAATCAACGCGATACCAAGAATCAAAATTCTTTTCTTGTTCATTTGTTTTCTCCCTAGTTTATCCTCATTGCGGAGGTCCTAATTCAACAACTCATACGAGTCGTTTTTATAATTATGCTTCAAAAATTCCTAATTTTATTGGTGTTCCGTAGACAACAACATAAATATCATCGCCCCCAATTAATTTCAGATTTTATGGCACATAACTCCTTTTCACCAATTTCGCCGCAACTCAATAAGGGCACCAGCACAAACCCGCCGTCTGCCTATGGTAATTTCTCCCACACTAAACTTTCGTTCCCCGACACTGGCCTCGTATACGTTCCCGGCGTTCCCTTGCTTGCGTCCGTTGCGTAAAACTTGTCGCGCAAGTCGCCGATGTTGTTGAAAGCATCAGCGTCAAAACCGCTAGAATCAATCGTGCCTTCAAATATTACGCTGGCAAGGCTGGTACAGCCGTAAAAAGCATACTGCCCAATACTGGTAACGCCGTTCCCTATGGTTACGCTGGCAAGGTTGGGGCAATTTATAAAGGCACGTTGCCCAATGCCGGTAACACTATTCGGTATGATAACGCTGGGAAAGCTGCAACCGCCAAAAGCAGTAACCCCAATGTCGGTAACGCTGTCAGGTATGCTAATGCTGGTAAGGCTGCAACCGGAAAAAGCAGAAACCTCAATGCCGGTAACGCCGTCAGGTATAGTAAAAGAAGTGCCTGTTTTCGCTGGCGGATACATAACTAACGTGGTTTGAGCTTTGTTATATACAATGCCGTCAACAGAACTGTATGCGCTATTGTTGCCGTCAACTTCTATCGCGGCAAGTTTGCCACAATTGGAAAAAGAATCGGCATTCATATAGGTAACACTGTCGGATATGATCACACTGGCAAGGCTGGTGCAATTGGCAAAAACAGAAGTCCCAATGTTGGTAACAGTATCGGGTATGATCACGCTGGTGAGGTTGCTGCAATTGGTAAAAGCCAGATTCCAAATCATGGTGAAGGTGCTGCGGGAAAGGTCAAGGCTGACGTATTTATTTCTGTTGGCATACAGCGCAGCCCCAACGCTTCCGGTAGTGTCGTAACTGCCACCATAGTCGGCGATTTTAAGCGTAACGGCATAGGGTGCGGCGGCGGTATTGGCGGGCTGGGCATCCAGCCATGTTTTAAATTCGTCAATGGTATCAAAGATTGCTTCGACCTTCAGCGTCCCCGCTTCCAAGCCCGTTGCCGCGTCCCAGCCTGCCGCCGCCGCCACGTCAAAGGTTACGGTATACGAGCCGCTTACCGTTGGGAGCGCGGTTGAGCCGTTATAGTAAATAGTTACTTCTCCGCTTGACTTGCCTGTTTTCAACTCTATGGTTACGGCGGTAACGCTTCCTACTCTTTGCGACAAATTGCCAATGTCGTAATCGTCTGCTATGGGGGTTCGGTTTGTTACATTTACCGCCGCGCTAGTTTTACCCATATACCCCGCCGCGCTTGCGGTAACGGTATAGCTCCCCGCTTCTGACGGCGTGTACTTGTTACCAGTCGCATCGGGAATAGCTTCCCCGCCCTTGTTCCACTGGTAGGTAACGGTTTCCGTCCCGCCGTAACTCGCGTTGAGTTCCGTTCCCGTAGTTACCCCGTGAGAGGGGCTTATGCTAACAGTACCCGTCAATTCGGGAAGGGGATCAACTGTTGGGCCGGGATCCGGCTCCGGGCAGCCTGTCAAAGACAGAGTTGTAATGGCCAGAAAAGCCAGTACCGACAAGCCCACCAGGTTTCGAGTTTTCATTTTGTTTCTCCTTTGTTTCCAGGTTTTCATTCAATTTTCTCCTCTCACTTCTCATTTTTCATTTGTTCATTCCTCGGCACCCCCGACCCAGTTAGGTCGGCACCCCCGACCTAACTAGGTCAGCACCCCCGACCTAGTTAGGTCAGTACCCACGACCTAGTTAGGTCGG